>NZ_JAAVWA010000031.1:0-63821 GCF_017355725.1 Anabaena sp. 54 | reverse complement strand
GGGGGAGTTGGGGGAGTTGGGGGAGTTGGGGGAGTTGGGGGAGTTGGGGGAGTTGGGGGAGTTGGGGGAGTTGGGGGGGGGAGAAAGAATTTTCCCAATGACCAATGACTACTGACTAATAGAGAAAGAATTACCACAACTACAGGTTGATGTTGCTTGAGGGTTGTGAAAGCGAAAACCCCCACCCATCAAATCTTCTGAATAATCTATTGATAACTCATTAATGTAATTTATGCTTTCTGGGTCTATAATTACGCGAATATCATGCAACTCTAAAACCTGATCTTGAGATTGTACTGTTGTATCAAAAGCCAGATCATAAAACAAATCAGCACAACCTCCAGATTTGACTCGCAAGCGAAATAAGGTATCTGATGGTTGTTTAGATTTTAAGCGCCCGATTTCATTAATGGCTGTTGGACTGAAATGAATCATGGAATTTTCTTATTAGTCAGTTGTTAGTTGTCAGTTGTTAGTTGTCCGTTGTCCGTTGTCCGTTGTCAGTGATCCGTTGTTTGTTGTCCGTTGTCCGTTGCAAAAGAATATTTCTCTCCCCTGCTCCCCTGCGCCCTGCGCCCTGCTCCCCTGCGCCCTGCTCCCCTGCCCCCTGCCCCTGCCTACTTTTCCGAACGGGCATAATCATCTTGATAGCGAATAATATCATCTTCTCCGAGATATTCGCCATTTTGGACTTCAATTAAAACCAAGGGAATCACACCGGGATTTTCTAACCGATGGGTTGTACATTGGGGGACATAGGTTGATTGATTATTGCTTAATAAGATTTCTTTGTCGCCACAAACTACTTTAGCTGTACCGGAAACAACAATCCAGTGTTCACTGCGGTGGTGGTGCATTTGTAAGCTGAGGCGATGTCCAGGCTTTACTTCAATTCGTTTAATTTTATATCCGCGCCCTTCTTCTAAGACTGTGAAAGAACCCCAAGGACGTAATTCACCAGCAGCAATACTTCTAGCATTAATTGTTGGTTGTAGAGTCAGAGTATTTGGGGCAGTTTCTGATAGTTTAGCCATAGTTACCTCAGATGGAGACATAACAAACCTGTTTTTAGTTAGAACAGTTGATGGAAAAGCGACAAGATTTAGCCACTTTGATAAAGATAGCAAAACTCACCATTGACTGGTAAAGTCCCTGGCGGAAACTAATCTGTCTACATAAAATCTTCATCAAAAAATTAGGGCTTACGCATTGACAAAGTTTCTTAAATATGTAATTCGGATTTTATCTCTTGTAGGGTGCGTCAGACCCGATAATTTGGTAAAAAACAGATTTCCTCTATCTGACGCACCCTACCCAATAAGTTATTCCCAAAGCCGAAAACGACGCGTGCGTAAGTCCTAAGGAATGTGGATTATCTGAATTTTGGTTCACCTACTTAGGAACTTTTGGTGATATGAAAATCCCAATACCATTGTGAACACGGGCTGCTGTACTAGGAGAACGGTCAAGTAACTGACCGCCTAAATAAAGACTGGTAGAACTACCACCGTCTAAATTTAAAGCATTAATACAACCCATTGTTTGCATTAATTTTGCTTGTTCTGCCAAAGTTGGACCACCACCACCAGCCCGACTATGTACAGCAGCAATCATAAGATTACCTGTGGAAGTGGTACAAATACTGCTGCGAACTGCTTGACTTGTCATGAAAGCAGGGCTGAATGTTTCTGCTGGTCCATCTAGAACTATTTGCCGATTTTGGACTAATAGGGGACCTGCACCAATAATGTGGGGGTAGCGACTAAATTCAGGTGTGGTAGTGGTGCTGGTAAGAGAAACTTTTGTCCCAATGGGTAATTGTGGTGTCTGATTGCGGAAGATGAGGAGATAACCATTTTCGGGAATGGGAATGGTAGTTATACCACTTTTACCTCCTGCTAACTGATTGCTTACTTGATTGTTTTCGACAACTACAATAGTTTCATTATCAGCTAAAGGTGTATAAGTATTTCCCCATACTGGAGTATAACGAGCAATACCGCGTTGGACATAGCCAGTATTAAGTAAGGAAATGGGTAGACGTTGATTATTGTTAGTAATTAAGGCTTCTGTGAGGGTGAGCCGACCAAAGTAAAATTGTCCGTTATTATTCCAAGCGATCGCTCCTCGGTTAAGAATTGGACCGGATATCCACTGATTATCTCGCCGAATTGCGCCTAAAGGTAATTTATTATTACGGTTAAAATAACCACCATTAACTGCGGCTACTGCTAAGTAATTTTGAGCAGTTTGGATTAAAGGGGCTGTACCAGTTAATGTTTGCGGATTAGTAATTATAGGCTTAATACTTAATCCCACAGACCGAGGGTTAATATCTAACCAAACCACAGGAAAGCGATCTGTTCCTAAAGTTACCAACTGCTGTCGCCATTGTAATCCCTGCGCCCAAGCAATAGTTTTTTCCACCATGGCATCAGGTTGAATATCAATAACTAAGCGATTGGGTTGGGGAATAGTGCTAACTTGTAGAGACTGACCAAAGGGAATACTAAGACGGAGAATTGTTTGATTATTAACCACTTCCACTTTTTGAATTATTGATACGGAAATGGGTGGTGTAGTGGGTTGAGAGTTATAGCGTTGTATTAAAGTCGGATCAGCAATACCATCTAGGGTAAGCGTCCATTCTCTGTTGGGTGGTGTGGTAGATTTAGAGATAATCTCATCAGGATCTACTACTTTTTTAACTGGTAATTCTTGTCGAATTTGCCAAGGGGTCGCTATATCTAAATCGAGGACAACTCTATCTCCTTTTGGTTGTTTACCCAGACGAATGTTTTTCAGTTGAGAAGGGGGAGTAGAAATTACCAAAGTGTTACCATTAGCTTGAATTTGCCATTTAGCTGTTTGGGCTAATTGAGTAATATCTAAATAACGATATCCTCCGCTAAGATTCGTGTTAAAAATGAGGGGATTTGTCAAGCCAGAAAACCACTGTACTGGTTGTTTGCCAGGATTACTGCTATTGAGTAAATCTATCCCTATTAATTGCTTAACTGCACCATCACTTAGATAAGTTTGTCCTTTAATGGTGGTTGCTGTTGGTTGTAACCATGCTCCTGGTAAAATCCGTCCATTGAGAATAATTTGATTACCAGCACTAACGGAAGTGGGAACGGGAGTTAGTAAACTAGGAGTATCTTGAGCAAATGCCCCATAAGTAGGAGTCAAACACAGTGCTGTTGACAGTAGCGGTAATACAGAATTTAGGATTTTCAAGATCATTGACTGGGTATTTTTAAAAGTTATCAATCAAAACCCAGCCTAGCGAAAATTTATCAGAAAATTTAAAAAATAATTACCTTTTTTAGAAATATTCGTGATATTATTTATCTTGGGTCTGTGTCTCTTATTCAGAGTAGCAGGCAGTTACTATGCTAAAAATACTAGCTGCAATTGTCTTAAATAATACAAATTAATTGGAGCCTGCTATGATACTGTTGGGGGTTAAAGGTGAAATTCGGACACCCTATCCTCATCTCTAAAATTTTAGGTTTTGGGGTTTGAATCTAAAATCTCAAGTTCCTGTGGTTGGTCATGAATAAACAGCCAGAATACAGGGAAAAATAGATATGTTTTAGGAATTGTCAAATGGGCATATAGTGAAAATAGGCTAATTTTTGGGAGCTATCAGTAATCAGCAAAGAACAAGAATAGCTTGCATGGTGTAAGCCGTGAGCAAAAAAACTGCAAACTTCAAAACCGTTGGATTTACAGGTCTTTCTGGATTAGGGTAGTTTGTTTATATAGTGCATTGACACTCTCAGCGGCTAAAGTCAGTGAGATTCTTAGTTCACCGAAACCACTTAATTTAGATTCCTTGCGGTTTCTAAACCAGAGGTGGGGTCTCACCAAGTAGAGCAACCGCCGTTTAATTGTCAAGGTATGGTGTCTGCGATTTAGGCAGCAATTGGGTTTTTAGACAGGTTGATTACCCTTCCTGTATCAATACTTGTCGGTTAAGGAAATGTAGGTTGGGTTGAGCGACAGCGAAACCAAACAAAATCCTTGATAAGGTTGGGTTGAGGAACGAAACCCGACCTACCATATAATGACTTTTCATGCTTAACCGAGTAGTATTGCTTCCTGTATAGGTAATATTATCCATAAAATGCTAAATTATGACAAGAGAAAATAGAAATTGAGTAAGAATTGATGACGGGGATTAAAATTACCGAGTATTCTTGTAAACAAACAAAAAATAAATAGGTATTGATAACACAGCTTTAGTTAAACGTCAAGCTAAAATTGTTATCTCTAAACTTTGGTAATTATGTATTTTTATCCAGTGCCAAAACTGAGAAAATTTCCCTTTAGCAGTAATAACAACATCTGTACCTCAACATTTCAGGAATAGAGTATGAATCATCAACCATCGAATCAGGGTCAGCAAATTACAGTGTCAGATACTAATTTTCCAGATACATATCCAGGACAAAAGTGGTTAGTAGAAGAAAGGGATGCTTGTGGAGTCGGGTTTATTACCCATCGTCAAAATATTGCCAGTCATGAAATTTTGGATCAAGCCTTAACTGCTTTAACTTGCTTAGAACATAGAGGGGGTTGTAGTGCTGACCAAGATTCTGGAGATGGTGCGGGGATATTAACAGCGATTCCTTGGGAATTATTGGCACAAGATCACAATAATGCGATTGATTTTTCTAATCTGAGTAATATGGCGGTGGGGATGATATTTTTTCCCCAAGACGCAACAGCCGCCAAATCTGCTAAGGCTGCATTTGCACAAATAGCAGCAGAAGAGAGATTAACTATACTGGGCTGGCGAGTAGTTCCGGTGCGTCCAGAAGTATTAGGGATGCAAGCAAAAGAAAATCAACCCCAAATAGAACAGGTTATAATTTCTTGTGCTGATAAGAGCGGTGATGAACTAGAAAGAGAATTGTATATTGCCCGTCGCCGCATTATGCAAGCGGGTAGAAAAATTTCTGAAGATTTTTATGTCTGTTCCTTGTCTAGTCGGACAATTGTTTATAAAGGCATGGTGCGTTCCGCTGTCTTGGGGGATTTTTACGAAGATCTAAAAAATCCGGCTTTTAAAGTGGCATTTGCAGTATATCATCGCCGCTTTAGTACCAATACGATGCCTAAATGGCCTTTAGCCCAACCAATGCGGTTATTAGGTCATAACGGAGAAATTAACACCCTGTTGGGGAATATTAATTGGATGATGGCACGGGAAGCCACCCTTAGTCATCCGATTTGGGAAGATCGGTTTGACGAACTCAAACCAATGGTCAACATTGATAATAGTGATTCTGCTACTTTAGATAATGTACTAGAGTTGTTGGTGCGTTCGGGACGCAGCCCTTTAGAAGGGTTAATGATGATGGTTCCCGAAGCGTATAAAAATCAACCTTCCTTGGCTGAATATCCCGAAATTGTGGATTTTTATGAATATTACAGCGGTTTGCAAGAAGCATGGGATGGACCCGCGCTGTTAGTATTTAGCGATGGCAAAAAAGTTGGAGCAACATTAGATCGTAATGGTTTAAGACCTGCGCGTTATGTCATTACCAAAGATGATTATATTGTTGTTGCCTCCGAAGCTGGAGTTGTGGATTTCCCAGAAGAAAACATTCTCGAAAAAGGTAGACTCGGTCCAGGACAAATGATTGCGGTGGATTTAAACACCCAAGAAATCCTCAAGAACTGGGAGATTAAACAGCGCATTGCTAAACAACATCCTTATGGCGAATGGTTGCAACAATACCGCCAAGAATTGAGTAAGTTAGTGAAGGGTAAGTCTGTAGTTAATGGCAATGGTAACGGTAATGGGCATTTGTCAACAAACAACGAACAACTGACAACTGACAAAATTGATTCACAAGTCTTATTACAACAGCAAATTGCCTTTGGCTACACCATAGAAGATGTGGAAATGGTGATTCACCCTATGGCTAGTACGGGTGCAGAAGCAACTTTCTGTATGGGAGATGATATTCCTTTAGCGGTATTGTCAGAAAAATCCCATTTGCTGTATGACTATTTTAAACAGCGGTTTGCCCAAGTTACTAATCCAGCGATTGACCCTTTACGGGAAAAGTTGGTGATGTCGCTGACGGTGGAATTGGGTGAAAAGGGGAATTTATTAGAACCTAAACCGGAATACGCCCGCAGACTCAAGTTGGAGTCTCCTGTACTCACTCAAACAGAGTTAGAAACTATTAAGTTGTCAGGATTTGCAACGGCTGAATTGTCAACTTTATTTCCCATAGCCACAGGACCAGATGGTTTAAAAACGGCTGTGGAATCTTTGCAAAAACAAGCTGCGGAATCGGTGCGGGCTGGTGCGAAGATTCTCATATTAAGTGACAGAACAGGTACAGGGATTGCGGCAGAATATACCTATATTCCTCCTTTATTAGCCATTGGTGCGGTTCACCATCACTTAATCCGTGAAGGGTTACGGATGAAAACATCCTTAATTGTGGATACAGCCCAATGTTGGAGTACCCATCATTTTGCCTGTTTGTTGGGTTATGGTGCGGGGGCGGTTTGTCCCTATATGGCTTTAGATACTGTAACTGCTTGGTGGCATGAACCCAAAACTCAGCAGTTTATGACTAGGGGCAAAATTGCCACTCTGACTTTAAATCAAGCCGTAGAAAATTATCGCAAAGCTATAGAATCGGGTTTGCTGAAAATCCTCTCGAAGATGGGTATTTCCCTACTTTCCAGTTATCAAGCGGCGCAAATATTTGAAGCTATTGGGATTGGTGGTGATTTGTTGGCTTTGGGTTTCCGGGGAACAACTTCCCGGATTGGTGGTTTAAGTGTGAGTGAATTAGCACAAGAGGTGTTATCTTTCCACAGTAAGGCTTTCCCGGAATTGACGGCGAAGAAGTTGGAAAACTTAGGTTTTGTCCAATACCGTCCCGGTGGTGAATACCACATGAATAGCCCAGAATTGGCGAAGTCGCTGCATAAGGCTGTCAATGGTAAGCAGTATGACCATTATGAGGTTTATAAGCAACATCTGCACAATCGTCCGGTAACGGCGCTGCGTGATTTGCTAGATTTCCAAAGCGAGCGCTCACCAATTCCTTTGGAAGAGGTGGAGTCAGTTAATGATATTGTTAAACGTTTCTGTACTGGTGGGATGTCTTTAGGGGCGTTATCACGAGAAGCACATGAAACTTTAGCGATCGCTATGAATCGCATTGGTGGTAAATCTAATTCTGGTGAAGGTGGGGAAGATCCGGTTCGTTACAACGTTTTAAATGATGTTGATACCGCTGGTAAATCTCCTACTCTGCCTCATCTCAATGGGTTGAGAAATGGTGACACGGCTGCAAGTGCCATTAGACAAATTGCCTCAGGACGGTTCGGTGTTACTCCCCAATACTTAGCCACAGCCCAACAACTAGAAATCAAAATTGCCCAAGGTGCAAAACCAGGAGAAGGTGGACAGCTACCTGGACCCAAAGTAAGCCCTTATATTGCCATGTTGCGGCGTTCTAAGCCGGGTGTAACTTTGATTTCCCCGCCACCCCACCATGATATTTATTCGATTGAAGATTTAGCCCAGTTGATTTTTGACTTGCACCAAATTAACCCCACAGCCCAAGTTTCTGTGAAATTAGTCGCAGAAATCGGGATTGGCACAATTGCTGCGGGTGTGGCTAAAGCTAACGCCGATATTATCCAAATTTCGGGACATGATGGCGGTACAGGTGCATCACCCCTCTCTTCGATTAAACACGCTGGTAGTCCCTGGGAATTGGGGTTAACGGAAGTACATCGGGTATTAATGGAAAACAGCTTGCGCGATCGCGTCATCTTGCGGGTAGATGGTGGTCTGAAAAGCGGCTGGGATGTCCTAATTGGGGCGTTAATGGGGGCGGAGGAGTTTGGGTTCGGTTCTATAGCTATGATTGCGGAAGGCTGCATTATGGCGCGGATTTGCCACACTAATAATTGTCCTGTGGGGATAGCTTCTCAAAAAGAAGAAATGCGGAAACGGTTTACTGGCATTCCCGAACACGTTGTTAATTTCTTCTACTTCATCGCGGAAGAGGTGCGGAGTCTGTTGGCTAAATTGGGATATCGTTCTTTATCAGAAGTAATTGGTCGCGCTGATTTATTAACGGTGCGTTCTGAAGTTAGACTGAATAAAACCCAAGCTTTGAATTTGGATTGTTTAACTAAGCTGCCAGATGCAAAAGTTAATCGTAGTTGGTTGGTGCATGAAAAAGTTCACAGCAATGGACCAGTTTTAGATGATCAGTTACTAGCTGATGCAGATATTCAAGCCGCGATTCAGAATCAGGGTGAAGTTAGTAAAACCGTTACCGTCGTAAATACTGATAGAACGGTCGGCGCGAGGTTAACTGGGGCGATCGCTCATAAATACGGTGACAACGGCTTTACAGGGCAAATAAACCTGAATTTCCAGGGAAGTGTGGGGCAAAGCTTCGGCGCATTTAACCTGGATGGTGTGATTCTCAACTTAGTAGGGGAAGCAAACGACTATGTTGGTAAGGGCATGAACGGTGGGGAAATTATTATTAAGCCCCCAGCCAATGCCACCTATAACCCAGCAGAAAACGTGATTGTAGGGAATACCTGCCTTTATGGGGCGACTGGTGGGGTGTTATTTGCCAATGGTTTAGCCGGAGAACGGTTTGCGGTGCGGAACTCTAAAGGTACAGCCGTAATTGAAGGGGCTGGTGATCACTGCTGCGAGTATATGACTGGTGGTGTAATTGTGGTTCTGGGTAAAGCTGGCCGCAACGTGGGTGCAGGTATGACAGGCGGATTGGCTTATTTCCTTGATGAAGTCGGTAATTTCCCTGATTTTGTCAATCATGCGATCGTCAAAGTGCAACGGGTTGTGAGTGAAGCAGGTGCAAAACAATTGTATGAGTTAATTCAAACTCATGCCCAGAAAACGGGTTCACCCAAGGCACAGGAAATTATTGCTAATTGGGAAGTATATTTACCTAAGTTCTGGCAATTAGTACCACCTTCTGAATCTGATAGTCCAGAAGCCAAAGTAGCAGAAAAACAATTGAGTTCTGTGTAATTTGTCTGAATCAGGATGTACAGGATTTGAGGATTTACAGGATTTAATTAAATACTTTATCCTGTTTATCCTTTAATCCTTTTTTGTCTGAATCAGGATGTCCAGGATTTGAGGATTTCCAGGATTTAATTAATAACTAGACATCTCCAGAAATTTAATTTCCTTACAACAACCGGAGCTTTTTAGGTTAAATTTCCGAGGTGTCTATTGCATTTGCAAGAAGTAGTACCTACGAGCAAAGTTGGATAATTTGAGTTTGCAAGGCGAGTTTTTCATCTACACCAGATTTGAGCATTAGCTCAAGTTCCAATAGCATTTTTAAACTATTTTTCAGCTTGTTTACACAACAATTAGCAACCTCTTGGCGGATGTAATACAAGCGTTTGGGATTTTTCACGTCTGCAAGTTGGGCGATCGTATTGTCGTCTTGACACCCTGTGATGATCATCTGTTTGACTGTTAGCCAAGTGCGAAAGGTTGTAGTCAGGGTAGCGGTAATCTTTAAAGCTGGTTCGTTACAGTTAATTAAGTGTTCAACAAATTCTAATGCTTGAGCAATGTTACCCAAGCGAATGGCGTTGGCTAGTTGTAAACTATTAGCAGAATGGACTCCAACTGCAACAAAATTTCTTTTGAACACACTCCCAGTAATGTGCTGTTGGGCAAATGTACTAATCTTCCTCTACTCCCAACTGGTGGTGTCATGATATCGGATAATGCTTGAGGAATGGTTTCTTTAGATTCTGGGGGGTATTCTGTATGGTTGAAGTTTGCCCATTGTTGATCTAGAGTGTGGGTTTTTAGTTGTTTGATGGTGCGAGTTAGAAAGAATTCGTTTTCACTAAAGTACAAGTATGTTGGCATGGTAGTACGGCAATTGTATTGTCGTACATGAGCGTTAGCTCTAAGCCTACTATAATTTTGTTTGCATGGGAAAGCAGTCATTCAACAAAATGGCACTTTCGTTCTTCAACTTGGGTTACTTAATGTCATATTGAAATCACTGCTGACAAACTGTCAAAGATAGTTGACGTTCAGTCAAGAGTGTATGATAATGTTTTACACAAGTCAATATATCTGTCTGTCGTGCTTTCAAAATCATACAATGCCCCATCTAAGAAGCTTTTATGTAGTACATCCTGATGATTGGCTGCTTCAAGAGTTCAGTCTAGGGATTCAGAACCGTTCTAAAGAATCAATTCGTCAGTGGATACTCCGAGAACTTCTAGAAACTTATAACTACCCAACTGGCTGGTTAGAAAATCAAATCAGTTTAGTTGACTCTGAAAGTTTGGAGTTAGAAGTTGAAGACTTTTTTGGGATTCGTTTGTTAACAACTAATGGAGAACCTTTTTTTTGGATTTCTATTAGCGAGGAAAATGAATTAGAAAAGGCTGAAAATCGTCTAGTATCAATTCTTATAAAGAGTAACACCGCTGGAGTGGGCATCGTAACAGATGGAACTGATCAAGGTACTAAATTTTTACGCCGTCGATTTGATAGTGACAAGTGTGAATATATTGTTGATATTGAGGTTTACTCTCAACCAGATGCTTTGTCTAGTTTAAAGCTGAACACAGTTGATGATGATATTACTACTTCTAGTAGGCTGCTAATGTTATCGGAGCGTGTTGAGAATGTTTTCTTTGAAATTCATAGCCACATAAGAGATATTGACGGATTTCATCCAGATGAAGCACTTGATGAGGTATGCAAAATCCTATATGTAAAATTATATGACGAGGAAATGACAAAACCTAATGAAGTCTATCGTTTACAGAAGGTTTTATATGGCTCAACTGAGGAATTTGCCGCAGTCATTAGAGGCTTATATATGGAGGCAACTGAATACGATACACGAGTCTTTAGCCTTAAAATTCCAGCTTATCAACGTTCACGTGGGGTATTTAATACAAAATTACGCCTTTCTAGTCCAGCTTTAGTAAAAATTGTAGAAGTTCTTCAAAATTACGATATTAGCCATTCTGACACCGATGTTAAGGGGCGTGCATTTCAAAAAGTTATAAATCCTGTCATACGTGCTGGTATGGGTCAATATTTCACACCTGACCCAGTAGTACGATTCATGGTTAATATAACTCGTCCCCAGATTTCTGATTTGATACTTGATCCATTTTGTGGATCTGCCCATTTCTTGACAGCTTGTTTGCAGTTCGTAAGAAGCCAAAATAGATCTGGCGCAGAAAAATCTTTACATGAATTTGCTTTTGGCAAGTTACATGGTATTGAAAAAAGTGACCGAATGGTTCGCGTTGCGATGACTGATATGCGACTTCAAGGTGACGGGCATAGCAATATCAGATGTACAGATGCGCTATTAGAATTTTCAAATTATCCTGATTTAAAATCAAGTTCATTTGACCTGATCTTGACTAATCCGCCATTTGGCTCAGTGCTTGGATCAGATGCCATTTCTCAAATAGGAGAATCTTGTCTTTCTAAAGGGAGAAAGACCTGTCAATTAGAAGTTTTAGGAATTGAGAGAAGCATTAAATTTTTAAGACCAAGTGGGCGAATTGGAATCGTTTTACCTGATGGAATTTTTGCTAATCGGAGTTCTAAATATGTTCGTGACTGGTTGCAAGAGGAGGCTAAAATACGTGCTGTTATAAGTCTTCCTGTTGAGACATTCTCTCCATTTGGAGCAAACATTAAAACCAGCATTCTTATTGCTCGTAAGTGGCGTAAAGATGAAAAGAAAAATCAAGACTATTCTATTTTTATAGCTCGAATTGATGATGTTGGATATGACGCATCTGGACGAGCTAGAAATACTTCAGATTTTGGCAAGGTGGTTGAAGAATATGAATACTTTCTCTTAAAAGAAGGATGGTAAGTTATGTGGATTGGAAAAGCTTCGATATCTGATTTTCAGAAAAAATCTTGTTGGAAAGTTGAGTTTTTTTGTAATGAAGGAACTAGTATTTCTAATAGCATATTTGAATTGGTATCGCTTCAAGAAATTGTAACTGAGCGTAAGGAAACATTGAATCCTCAAGCAAGTCCAGACAAGCTTTTAAATTATATAGGGCTTGAAAACGTTCAATCCTTAACAGGGGATCTAATTGACTTTCGTTCAAAATATGGAAAAGAGATTCGTTCAAGATCAAAGGTTTTCCAAAAGGGGGATATTCTTTACGGTAGGCTTAGACCATATTTGAATAAGGTGTATTTAGTTGAGGAATTCATTTCGGAAGGAATTTGCTCAGGTGAATTTTATGTTTTAAAGCCGAATACCAATAAGGTTTTACCAAATTTTTTAAGGGCTATTCTTGCATCACAATATGTTCAACAGTATGTTCAGAACCTACAAACTGGGTCTGCACTCCCTCGTCTTCAACTTCAAGATTTACTAGAAATAGAGATACCCTTACCTCTGATCGAAATACAGCAAGAGTATGAAGAGTTTTTAATTCAAGAAAACTCGTACAGACGAAAATTATCAATTGAATTATCTGAACTTCCGCAAAAAATTGTAGATACTGTTGTTCATGCTCTTGAACATGGTGAAAAACCATGTAAGGTTTTAGTAGAAAAACTATAAAATCAACCTAAGTTTCTCTCGATACTCTGGATATTTTTCTCTGATTGAGCTAATAATTTCTACCTTGTTAAGTCCTTTGGTTTGTATTCCTAAATCTTGTGCAATAGCCTTCCACTCGTTTAATAAATATTGATTAGCTTCTTCATCAGGATAATTTCTGTGAGTAAACGAAATATAAGCATGAGCATCATCATCATTAGCTCGAAATCTCCGAAATTCTTGTCTTGCAGCATCTGAATCTGTTTTAATCATCCGGACTAATCCGCCAAAATTTGCTGCATAAGATACGTTTGCACCACGACATGAACTTGGTCCTGAAAGTCTTTCCCTTGTCCCTGCTGCATTAAGAGGTTCGCCATGATGTTGACAGATGGTGGGATCGCAATGGTCAGGGCAAGAATTTCTATCTACAAAAGAGCCGCCACGAGCTAAATGTAAAGCATCTCTTAAAGATGCCACAGAGCGAGCTTTTCCAATAAAATGGTCAAGAATATATGGGTAAACCTGTCGAGAAATAGCTGTATCTACTGCCTCCCAAGTCCAAATTAGAATAAGCAATAAATCTTCTTCGCCAAGTTTTTCAAGCAATTCATCAAAGTGTCCTTTAGATTCATCCGCTAAAATATTCATTGATTTAGCTTCAATTCGTAATAGCTCGCCAGTTCGTGTGTCCGAATCCCAATCAGAATCTTTTAAGACACAGGCAAAGTCATTGTAGCCATGATCGGAAAACCAACCCAATTCATAAGCATAGGACTCAGGATCAACTGTTGACAAAACTTTGTTGGTGTGGAAACCCCAGAGAGCTTCCAGAAGAGAACCCATTCCGCTGCCCCTTCTACCTCCTCTCGTTTTTAGGAGAAAACGAGACATTTGATTGATTCGCTTACACGCCATAGGAGTTGCTTTTATGATTGCAATGGCGGCATTCTCAGGTGTCACTATAAACTCACTCGTAATTTAGCAGTAGTATTTTACAACAAAAGTGTTAAGTAGACGTGAACCTGAGATATAAGATATAAGATATAAGTAAGTACGATTCGTTCTGGAGAAACTCAGTTTTTTGGGCGGATTTCAGGCTTTAGTAGAGTAACTCTTATATTGTATGCCTATGCCATAGAGGTGACTTTCTAGCTTAGGCATCCAGGTAGCTTGGAGAGAAAAAAATTATAGGCGATCGCCTATGGTAATGGAGTGGGCGATCGCTCTCATCATTAGTATAATCCCCCACTCAAAACAAACTCAACTGCTTTCCCACATCACCTTGAGGCTCAACAACCGAAAGTAACTCATCTCGTTTTTTAGCCATCAACTCCAAATAATACCCACTGGAATAGCTTTCAGAATTAGTCAGTCCCCGAACTCCTTGATAAAACGTCACAACATCCCCAGTATTACCCAGAACCAAAAGAGCCTTTTCACCCTTCTTAATTTTCCGAGTAACCTGTAACTGTTCCACAGGAAAATCACCAGAACGAATAACCTTGGTTAATTCTTTGAGTCTGAGTCGTTCCCTGGTGAGATAATCGAGAATACTTAATCCCACTCATTGCGTATTTGGAGATGTCTACTTTATCTGTATTTATCCTGTTTATCCTTTCATCTTTTTTGTCTGAATCAGGATGTCCAGGATTTAAGGATTTACAGGATTTAATTACGATTATGTGCATCTTCATCCAGAATTGGTATAAGCTGAGAAACATTTAATTTGCATAATTAAAACAGGCAGGATGCCTGTTCCACAAGAGTTTTAGTTGTGAGCAATATACAATCTAAATGTCCAACAGCTTATTCATCCTGTTCATCCTTTAATCCTGGTTATCCTGATTCTGACATTTTTATTTATGGTTTCTTCGCTTTTTGAGATTTCTGGGATTTTTGGGCAACTAACTGGGGATATTGATCTTGCATTTCTAAAAGTTCGGGAACAGTCACAAATTCATAACCCTGTTTCCGAAACCTGCTAATGATTTCTGGTAAGGCTTTGACAGTGTGAGAGCGATCGCCACCACCATCGTGCATTAACACAATACCCCCTGGCTTGGCTTCCCTAAAGATGTTATTAATTAGTCTTGGTACACCCGGACGTGAATAGTCCATAGAATCAGACGACCACATAATAACAGCATATTTATTACTTTTAGCATAAGCCGCTACTCCATTCCTCATGTTTCCTCCTGGTGGACGAAACAGACTGGTTTTTATACCAGTAGTCTTATAAATTATGTCTGTTGTATTAGCAACTTCGTAAGCTGCTGTCTGTGCATTCATGTGATGATACCAATGATGCCAAGTATGATTAGCAATAATATGACCATCTGTAACTACCCGTTTTGTTAAATCTGGATAGTTTTTGACATTTTGTCCAACAACAAAAAATGTTCCCTTAATATTATTTTTCTTGAGAATATCTAATACTTTGGCGGTGCTACTAGGCCAAGGTCCGTCATCAAACGTTAGGGCAATAACTTTGTTTCCTGGGGGAAGTTTAGCCTCGCTAATGACAATCCCTTGAAAGTTAGATGGTACATCAGTGGAAACCCCTTTGGCTTGTGCTTCTTGTTGCCAAGTGGTAAGCATTTCTGTTTTAAATTCCTCTAACCGCTGCTGAGTTTTCACATTAGCTGCAATATCTTTATTTTTAACAATTACACCTTGACTTTGAGCATCAGAGATTTTCGCTTTGAATAAAATCATCAAAGCAATGCTTAAAGTGCCAGTTAGTCCAAGTATTGCAATTAATATTCCCTGCGTTCCAAAAAAAGACTTATTATTTTCCACAGTGTAACTCCTTCAAGGGGCGAGCAACCATTGATGGCAGTGATAGCTCTGACGGTAGGTTATAACACATTTTTCTAAAAATTGAGGTAGTTTACCATACTCTGAAGTATGATGTCCTTGGTATTCATGTACATTCTGTTGATTGAACTCATGATTCACTATTAAAGAAAAAATGATAATTAACTCAAGATAGTTTCTCATTTACGAATGAGATTTAGTAGTTACATTAGCTACTAATCTAACCTTGAGTGGATATACTTTTATCATAGATTGATAACTTTTCCATAATAGTGGATTTAGCAGAAAAAATTAACATTTGTTCTGTTAAGTTGATTTTTTCCAAATCACTAATATCACTCCAGTGACAATCAAACCTAGTCCAAAAACACGGGTTAGAGAAATAGGTTCTTTTAAAACAAAGTAACCTAGTAATACAGAAAATATATAACCAATGGATACAGCAGGGGCAGCAACGCTGAGATTGATTCTGGTTAGGAGTAATATATAGGTTACTGCACCAATACCATAACAGGTTAATCCTAATAAAACTTCTGGTATGGTGATCATGTTGAGAATGAGATTAATAATGTTTCCTATATGAACTTTACCTAATTTAATCGCCCCCATTTTCAAAAAAAATTGTCCTGCTACACTAATAAGAACTGATATTAGCAGTAAACTAAATTCTGGTATTGACACTGATATTGCCTTAATTTTATTGATAACGGTGATTGGTGGGATGAAATACAATGGAGGGCGCAGACCCTGCGCCCCTAGGTTTTTGAGATTTAAAACTATTGAATAGTATTATTTTTTTTAAGTCAACATTTTAGTTTTTTGTAAAGCCTCCACTTTCTTTTAATGTATAAAGAGGACGACCTTTCACTTCTTCATATATTCTGCCAATATATTCACCTAAAATACCAATACAGACTAATTGGACTGAACCCAAGAAAAACATGGAAATTGTAATTAATGTGTAACCAATTAAGTGAGAGACTGGGGCAAAGATTCGCCAATAAAGCACTAATACTATCATAATCATAGCGATCGTAGCTGAGATAATACCTAAGTAGGTTGCCAGTCGTAAGGGAACTGTAGAGAAAGAGATAATACCATCAATTGCCAGGGATAAAGATTTACCAAAAGTATATTTTACATCTCCCGCAAACCGAGGGTTTCTTTCAAAAAGTACAGAGGTTTGTCGAAAACCTACCCAAGCACGTAACCCGCGAACATAACGGTTGCGTTCTGGCATAGAATTCAAGATATCTACTACTTGTCTATCCATTAAGCAAAAATCGCCTGTATCTACAGGAATATCAACTTTAGCCAAGCGTCGAAGCAGACGATAAAAAAGGTATGCCGTTAAGCGTTTTAGCCAACCTTCCTTTTGACGGGATATGCGTTGAGCGTATACTACTTGGTATTCTTGATGCCATTTTTCGATCATTGTTAAAATTAATTCTGGTGGATCTTGAAGATCGGCATCCATAACAATGATACATTTACCTTGGACAAAGTTCAAACCGGCGGTAACGGCGATTTGATGCCCAAAATTCCGGGCGAGACTGAGGTAATGGACTCGATGATCACGGTGATGTAATTCGCGCATCATACTTAAAGAGCGATCGCGGCTACCATCATCAATTAAAATTAATTCCACATCACCGTCTAACTGTTCCATAACATCATGTAACCGGCGATACATCTCCATGATGTTTTCTTCTTCGTTATAAATGGGGATAACTAGGGAGTAGATGGGCTGATTGATCATGATAAAATTTATTGAAAATTTAATTGCCTGAAAATAAAAATATAATGAATTATTCCTCTTATCTAAAAATCAATAAAGACTATATCATACTATTAACCATCTGGTTAATAGGATTAATGATAGATAGAACATGGTTTTTCTTAGATGAATCTATTCCAGCTTATGATCAAAGCGCACATTTAACGGGAGCATTACATCATTATCGGATTTTTCAAAACTTAAATATCTTATCAGGTGATTGGTGGTTATCTCTATGGCAATTAACCCCTAGTTATCGCGCTCCTTTTGTATATATTTGTACTGTACCCTTTTTAGTATTGTTTGGTAAGGGTCATGATCAAGCAAGTTTAGTCAATTTGGTATATACAGCGGTAATTATTTTATCAGTATATCATTTAGGGAATTATTTATTTCAAAACCGAAAAATTGGCATCACAGCCAGCATATTTTGCTTGTTATTTCCCATTATGGGAATTATCCGCACAGATTATTTATTAGATTATGGTTTGACGGCTATTGTCATAGCTACTTTCACAGTTTTAACAATTTGGAAAGATAGTTATAGTGGGTTTTTATCATGGATATTAACTCTTTTGCTAGGAACAGGAATAGGGTTGATTATGTTATCTAAACCCACAGGTTTTATTTTTATTCTCATTCCTAGTATCTGCACATTAATTATTTTTATCAGCAAACGTAAATTTATTAAACTAATTCAAACAGGATTATCTTTAATTTTAGCTTGGTTGATTGCTGGTTCTTGGTATAGTGTAAATTGGTTAACTATTATTACTTCTGCCTTAAATGCTAATCATGTGGGAATAGGAGAAGGTGATCCATCTGCAACAACAATTGCTGGTTGGTTATATTATCCGCAAGCTATTCCTGAAACAGTTGGTTTTCCGATATTATTTGTAAGTATTGGTATTTTCTTAATTTATCTGTTTAAACGTCGGGTTACTCAAAATGTATTGCCAGATAATTTATCAAAATCCGCGTTAACTTGGTTATTTATTTCTCTAATTAGTAGTTATATAATTTGTTCCTTGGGGACAAATAAAGATATTAGATTTATTCTGCCTTGTTTTCCGGTAATTAGTTTAATTTTGGCTTACTTCTTTAACTTGATTGACAATATCTGGTTTAATAAATTAAGATTAGCAACTTTTGTATTAAGTGGGATAATTTTACTCAATAATTTATTCCCCTTACCCCTAATTCAAGCATGGGGAGGAAAACATTTACCAAATGATGAGAGTAAAAAATATCCCCTTGCGGAATTAATGGAGAAAATCAATCAAACTACTCCATATTTAAGAACAACTTTGGGAGTAATTCCAGTTTCTACACCCCAAGTTAATGAATTTACTTTAGATTATTTCGGGACATTAGCTGATTTTCGCATTTATGGAAGAAAATTAACTATGAAATTATCTCAGGTAAATCAGGATTTACAGTATTTATCGTGGTATGTCACCAAAGATAATGAACCAGATGAACCAGGAGAAAAGGGAGAAACAAAACGCAAATTAAAATCTTTAGTAGAAGCTGATCCTGAGTTAAAATTACAGAATGATTGGGTATTACCTCATGGTGATAAATTACGATTATATCATCGCAAAAATCCTCATGTAGTTGTTGAAAAATTAAATGTTGATAACAAGCCACTTGCTTTAGAAAAAGTAATAATTGCTAATGAAGTAATTACAAATCAAAATAACTCAGTTACCTATCAAATTACAGGTTCATGGGATGAATTGCAAAATGGTTTGTTACTGTTGAAATGGCAAAATGGACAATCAGCTTGGTATCATGATCATGCGATCGCACTAGGTAATTTATATTGTGGTATAAAATGTCATCCTCAAGGAAATTTTCGAGTAATTGAGAATCTCGCTACATTTATTCCCAAGGAATTACCGCTAGGAAAATATCAACTATCCGCACTATATTTAGATAAAATTAATGGCAAAATTACACCTTTAAATATTCCTAATATAATTGTTAATGTTACAGATACAGGAAAACTAGAAAAAACACCACCTTTAGATTTAGTTTCCCGAATGTCACAATTGGCAGTAGACTTACAACAGGGAAAATTAGATAATATCTTTGTGCAAATAGATAATTTTAATCAATATGATCCTACTCAAGATTATTTAAAACAAATTGAATTTGCTACTAATTATTACCTAGAGAATGAACCAAATAATCTGAATTGGCGTTATACTTTGGTTTTATCACAACTTTTACAGCGCAAAGCACCGGAATTAATTCAGAATTTAACAGAATTAACTAAATATGATCGTCACAATCCCTATACTTGGCTTTATTTAGCATTTGTTTATTTGTATGACTTTCAACCCAAACAAGCCGAAAAGCAGTTGATAATAGCAGAAAAATTAAAACCAGATATACCAGAATTAAAGACTTTAAAAACAGTTACAAATATCATGAAATTTCTCCCATTAATTCATTTATAAAATATGAGTCATAAACAATGGTTTTTAGGTTTATTGGTAGCATCTTTAATTTTATCGCTGATAGGTTTGGGTAATTTACCTTTACGAGATTGGGATGAAGGTACTTATGCTATAGTTGCCAGGGAAATTTATCGCACTGGTAACTGGATTTATCCGACTATCCAAGGAGATCCTTTTTTATTAAAACCACCTTTGATGCAATGGTTTATTGCTGTTTGCTATCATATCGGAGGAGTGCAAGAATTTACTACCAGATTTCCGGGAGCATTTTTAACAGCTTTAGGAGTACCTTTACTTTATTTAATTGGACGTTTAGCTTTTATAAAAAATTTACCAGCTTTATTTTCAGCTTTGGTTTATTTAACATTATTGCCTGTAGTCCGTCATGGTAGACTAGCAATGTTAGATGGAATGACTGTTTCCTTTTTCTTGTTATTGTTATTTTGTGTTCTCAAAGCCCGTCATGATAAAAAATATGCTGTTGGTATCGGATTTTGTTTGGGTTTAATTACTCTGACAAAGGGAATGTTAGTAGTAGTTTTAGCAGTAATAGTAAGTTTATTTATCATTGCTAATAAACAATTAGCTTTATTAAAAAATCCATTTCTATGGATAGGAATGGTATTAGGTAATTTCCCGGCTATTGCTTGGTATTTTGCCCAATGGCAACATTATGGTAATATTTTCTTAGAAGTGCATTTTCAATCCCAAGCTTTTGACAGACTGGGAAAAGCTGTGGAAGGTAATACTGGTCCGATTTGGTATTATTTACTGGAAGTGATAAAATATGGTTTTCCCTGGTTGTTATTTTTGCCAGGAGGTTTATATTTAAGTTGGAAAAATCGTCATACTGATTGGGGTTGTTTAACTCTCATTGGTACAATTATTTATTTTGCAATAGTTTCTTTAATGAGTACCAAATTACCCTGGTATATTATGCCCATATATCCATTTTTAGCTTTAGCAATTGGGGCTAATTTAAGTTATATTTGGCAAGAGGAGAAGTTTAAAACCAGATTTTTGACGGGATTTTTTGCATTTTTAGTTATCGTCGGTTTAGCAGGTTGCATTTATTTTAATATATTTGATAAACAGCCATTATTAATTGTAATGAGTGTTGTTTTAGCAATGACTATGGGGATGACATCATGGTTAGTTAATCAGCATAACCGTCAATTTATCCCGGTTTTATTTGCGGGGATGTATTTAGTTTTAGGAATGTTGATGAGTTCTCAATCATGGATATGGGAGTTAAATGAAAAATTCCCTGTTCTACCAGTGGCAGCGTTAATTAGAGATAATGTGCCACCTGGAACACAAATTTATACTTCTTTTCCTGATAGTCGTCCTAGTTTAGATTTTTATAGTGATTGTAAAATTATTCCTACATCTATGGCAGATTTAAAAGATAAGTTTGCTGATAAATCTTATTTATTATTGGGTCAGGATACTTTGCAGAAAATTAATTTAAATCAAAGTAAGGTTATGGGAGAAGCTAATGGTTTTAAATTGGTAGCTACAAATTAATGCTAATTAATATACAGGTAGGACTTGCTGAAAAACGGTGTACACACAAGTTATCGAATCACCATTATTCCTCGAATTACCCCACCCTAACCCTCCCCGATGCTTTGGGGAGGGAACTAATTTTTCCGGTTTCCCCCTAAAGCATCGGGGGGATTAAGGGGGGGTAATTTAACTTGTGTGTACACGATAGCCTTTATAAGGGGAGGGTTAGGGAGGGATAAAACATTTGATACAGCAATCATGACTTTTCAAACACCCTCTAAATGTCTTGGCTGGTGCGCCTATTTTTTCTGAAAATATTGCTGCGTATTCGCCATCAAATTCGCTTATTTGTAATAGTACGGCATAAAATCGGAAATTTTTCTAAATTTTCAGCAATTACCGCCATAATCAAAGACTTTGAGAAAGCTTTAGACAGATTATGATGGAAGTTTAGGGCTTGATGAAAAAGGTGATAATCACTCATGAGTACCGAAAACAATCTAGCCATTGTGGACTGGGAACCCCATCATCCACCTGCTGACTTAATATTTGATGATGGTGAAGTCTTGGAATCAAATAGACACCGGATTGCCATGAATGTCCTCATTCGTTCATTGCAGCAGCTTTGGTCTGACCGCAATGATTATTTTACTGGGGGCAATATGTTTATTTACTACAGCAGTAGCCAAATTCGTAATCGTGATTTTCGCGGTCCCGATTTTTTTGCTGTTCTCAATGTTGATGGTAGTAACCCTCGACAAGGTTGGGTAGTTTGGGAAGAAAATGGTCGCTATCCTGATGTGATTGTGGAATTAATGTCACGGTCTACAGCAGGAATAGATCAGGGAATTAAAAAAGACCTTTATGAACAGACTTTCCATACCTCCGATTATTTTGTCTATGACCCATTTGATGCTAATTCTTTACAAGGATGGCATTTAGATCATGAACAACAGTATCAGCCATTAAGACCAAATGAAAATGGTTGGCTATGGTGTAGACGTTTGGGTTTATGGTTGGGAACTTGGGAAGGAACTATAGATAGGGAAACTGCGATTTGGGTGCGGTTTTATGATGTTGCGGGCAATCTAGTTTTATTACCAGAGGAGGCAGCTAAATCACGAGAGGAGGAAGCTCAAGCAAAAGCAGCTAGGTTAGCTGCCAGATTACGAGAATTGGGTGAAAATCCAGATATGTTGTAATCGTTAGGTTTCCCAAATCCCCGACTTCTCAAGACAAATCACAATTTCTGGAGACGATTACAACAGAAGTCGGGGATCTTAATTTTTGTCTACTGAGTCCAATTAACTAGAAGCACTAGTATAAAACTGGAGGGCAAACCGCCAAAACTGGGTAGAAATGAAAAACAATATCAAAGCTAATAATCCTGCACCCAGCAACCAGGTAAGTTGAATTTGACCTAACATAGTTTGGGCGGGAACTGTAGTTAAAAAAGCTACTGGTACTATGAAGGTGAAGAAGAAGCGATAGGCAGCCGGATAACCTGTAATTGGGTATCTTCCAGCCTCTAAAAACCCTCTTAATACTTCAGTAATATTATATATCTTTACAAACCAAATACTAGTTGCTCCTAGTATAAACCACAGGCTATAAAGAATAACTAAACCACAAGTCAACGGAAAGATACTCAGTAAGTATTTATCAATACCTAAGTTAAGTTTTGTACCAGCATAGACAATGATCAATAGACCAAAGATTAAATCTGGTATTCCCCAGGGGGAAATGGTATGAAGAGATAACCAAAACTGACTACGAATAGGTTTTAATAATACGAAGTCTAAAGTCCCTTCTTGGACATGACGCACAATCCGATTTAAGTTGGGAGCGAGAAAGGTGGCAGCAAAGCCTTGTAATAGTGTGAAAATTCCTAAAACTACTAAAGCTGATTCCCATGACCAACCCGAAAAAGTGTAACCTGTACGGTAGAACAGGAATAAACTGAAGATACCACCCACTAAATTGCCTAAGCTACTAATAGCATAAATGATAAAATTGATACGATATTCCATTTCTGCGGAAATGGCAGCACTCCAAAATAATCTCAACACTTTTAAATATCTTGGCATTTTTCGTCTTTACCCCAATAGCTAGTAAATATAAAATAACTTTATATGAACTTAATATTATTTTTTATGAGCGCTAAAATGTTAAATGCAACTTCTTAAGCAAATCGGATTTTATAGAGTAGATGCCGAAAACCCTTGAAGATGCGTTCTCCTAAGTCGAACGCATCTGGGCTTCAGACAAGGGATGAAGGCTAGTTGCTTTCCTTTATCCTGCATTGACGTTAATTTGAAAATTTGAAATAATTTCAAATTTTCATCCATATTCGTGATACAATCAAATTGTCACTAAAGACATAAAAAGCTACCAGGGGACTCTCGGAAAGTTACGCTTGTCAGTTCGGCTTCGCTCACCGCAAGCAGATATGATTTCGCCCGCCAGGGCAAGAAATCAGGGCAAGAACCCAAATATTTAAGGAACCAATCCTGAAACTGGGATAACTGAGGGATATAGACTGAAACTCTCTATAGAATCTCCGCGTCTTTAGACCGGAGAGTGTCAAGCACTTTAATTTACCGGAACTAATGCACTTTAATTTACCGGAACTAATTAAATCGTTGGGTTACTTTGGAGTATGGGGAATTATCTTTGCTGAATCTGGTTTATTGATTGGCTTTTTTCTGCCCGGTGATAGTTTATTATTTACGGCGGGATTTGTCGCTTCTCAGAACTTGCTGAATATTTGGGTGCTGATTTTTGGTGCGTTTGTTTGTGCTGTATTGGGCGATAATGTCGGTTATTTTACTGGACATAAATTTGGGAGAAAGTTATTTGATAAGGATGATTCTTGGTTATTTCATAAAAAACATATTGTTAAAACTCAAGATTTTTATGAAAAGCATGGTAAGAAAACAATTGTTTTAGCTAGATTTATGCCAATCGTTAGAACTTTTGCGCCGATTGTAGCAGGTGTTGGAGCTATGCACTATCGGTCTTTTATGTCTTATAACTTAATTGGTGGCTTTGTTTGGACATTTGGTATTACTTTGTTAGGGTTTTTCTTAGGAAAATCTTTACCAGCGGAACAATTAGATAAGTATCTATTACCAATAATTGGCTTAATTGTTGTTGTTTCTTTATTACCTTCGATTATTCATGTAATTAAGGAAAACAGAGCTAATAAAGGATAAAATATTTTGTTTTGATTACAGTTTACCAATCTCTATTCCCAAATGTACCCAAAAACTGGTAGCGTCAAACAAGGAAAATATTTTTTGTGGATGTTACGATTTGAAAACACGTTCTAATTATTGGCAACTTTTACCCTATATCCGCACCCAATGGCAACCTATTGCTAAGGGTTTTGTAGGGATTTTGGGATATGTACTGGCAACTTTAACCCTGATTAATGTCGCGGGTAAGTTGGCAGTTCCCTTCGGGAATGGTAATGTATTAGCGATCGCTCAATTAGCCGGAATCAGTGCTGCTATCTTTCTTGTGCGCGGCTTTTTTCAGTCTGTACAAGATTTATACATGGCTAAGGCAGCGTTAAGAATCGCTTTTTATCTCCGGCAACAGGTTTATACTCATTTACAAAAACTCAATCTCAGCTATTTTGAAACTGCTAAAGCTGGAGATTTATCTTATCGTCTCACGGAAGATGTTGACAGGGTTGGAGAAGTTATTAATAAGCTTTTTCATGATTTTACTCCCTGTGCTTTACAGTTAATTGCTATTCCCATTTACATGATTTATTTAAATTGGCAACTTACCCTAGCGACGGTAATTGTTGCGCCAATTATGGGAATTTTAATTGGTTGGTTTGGGGAACGTTTACGGAAATATTCTCTCAAAAGTCAAAGTCGTATTTCTGATTTATCAGCTATTTTAACGGAAGTTTTTAGCGGGATTCGATTAATTCAAGCTTTTGCTGCGGAAAAATACGAAATTGATAGATTTAGTCATGAAGCAGAACGCAGTTTTAAAGCTAAATATTCTGTAGAAAGATTAAAAGCTATTCAAATTCCCATTGTGGGTTTTTTAGAAGCTCTCAGTGCGTTATCTTTGTTAATGGTAGGAACTTGGCAAATATCTCAACGTAATTTAACTGTCGGTGAATTTTTTAGTTATTTAACAGCAGCAGCTTTGTTAATTGATCCTATTGGTCATACTACTAATAATTATAATGAATTTAAACAAGGTGAGGCATCGGTTGATCGAGTTTTTGAGTTATTAGCAATTCAACCAACGGTATTAGAAAAACCCAATGCTATTACCCTTCCTGCTGTCAATGGTAAAGTTGAATATTGCAATATTACTTTTGCCTATAAGTCAGGAGAACCTGTATTAAATAATATTAGTTTATTAGTCATGCCCGGTCAAGCCATTGCCTTGGTTGGTGCTTCTGGGGCTGGGAAAACTACTTTTGTGAATCTATTACCTCGATTTTATGATCCTGAATTTGGGGACATTTTTATAGATGGCATAAATATCCGAGATGTAACATTAAATAGTTTAAGAAAACAGATTGGGATTGTTCCCCAAGAAACAATTATGTTTTCGGGAACTATTGCCCAAAATATCGCTTTCGGACAAAATGATTTTGATATGAATGCAGTAGAAGAATCTGCAAAAATCGCCAATGCTCATCAATTTATTCAGCAACTACCAGAAGGTTATCATACTTGGGTAGGAGAGCGAGGTGTGAATTTATCCGGGGGACAAAGACAACGAATTGCGATCGCTCGTGCAGTCCTGCTCAACCCGCAAATATTGATACTTGATGAAGCCACATCAGCGTTAGATTCAGAATCAGAAGCTTTGGTACAAGAGGCTTTGGAGAGATTAATGGCAAATCGTACGGTGTTAATTATTGCCCATAGATTGTCAACGGTGCGGAAGTGCGATCGCATTTTGGTGTTAGAAAAAGGGCAAATTGTGGAGTCGGGAAATCATGAGGAATTATTAGCTTTAGAAGGGAGATATGCCCGGTATTATGCTCAACAATAAGATCCATAAGATCCCCGACTTCTTAGAGAAGTCGGGGATCTGAAATTCTCGCAAGGGAGACGCTACTGCAACCGCTATAATCCAATAATATGCTCATAGTTTAATCCCCAGCGTTCTTTCTCAGATAGATCAGTTGTCATCGCTTTATCATAAGTTTAAATTATCCTAAACTAAGAATACTTTTGATATTTATAACTTATAGCAATTTGCCTTTAGATTTTCTTAATAATTAATTGAGAATCTTTTCTATTTATCAACGAGGTTGCAATACTTTCCGCGATTTGCTATAATTTCAGAGAATTTCATAATTGGGTTACTATTGTCAATTTTGGATCTTTCAAAAGATGTTAGTCTCAAACCCTTTATTGACAGTGGTTTTAGAAATCAATCTCCCAGGCTGATACAAAACTTTACAAAATTAATAGCTGTTTCTTCAACAATTTTAGCCATGAATTTGCTCAGAAATGATCTAATTTGAGTAATAGTAAAAATTTACTATTGACAAATTGACGAAAACGTGATAATTAACCTGTCAATATTATTAATTTTAGTGTTAAATCAACATGAATTACCTTAACTTCGATATATGTAAGGGTTTAGCACTGCTAAACCCTTACATATATCGCATCAATTACAGAATGGTTTAACGCTAAAATGCGTTTGGGAGTTGTGGCAGCATTTTTCATAAAGTTTCAGTATTTATTTCTAAGTAATAGAATCACGTAAATCATTAAGAGTAATCATCAACGTCATTGGTTCAAGAGGAGACAAAATAAAACCTAAAGCCAAATAAAAATCCTTAGCTTCTTCAGAAATAGCATGAACAATAATTCCTCTAATACCAATTGTATCAGCAGCTTGAACAACCCTTAGCGCCGCATCACGAAATAAAGCCCGTCCTAAACCTTGACTTTGATAAGAACTATCTATTGCTAATCTTGCTAAAATTACTACCGGAATGGGGTCAGGCATATTTCGCCGAAATTTACCTAAGGCTGATTGTACACTAATCGCTCCAGAAGCCAGGGCATAATACCCAACTACTCTATTGTCAACACAAAGAACAAAAGTTCTAGTTGCACCACTGATTTGATTGGTATAAGCTCGACGTTTTAACCAATCATCAAGAGAAGCAATTCCACAGGAAAAATCAGAGCAGGAGTGGTGACTAGAGAGAGTTTCAGGTGGTGTTAAACTCATTCTTTATCCCAAGGTGGAGTTGTCTGCATGGTTTTGCGTAAACGCTCATTAGGTTGGGGTGGTGCATCTAGTAAGGCGATAAATTCTGCATAAGCCTCTGGACTAGCCCAAAAAATAGTCCGTTCCAGCAAAGTTTCCTCCGCAGCATTCCGCGCTGCTGCCAAAATAAAATCAGTTCTATTTTTACCTAACACTTTGGCGGCCATATCTATCAAATCACGTTCCTCTGGCTTAATGCGTAAATTTAAGGTGTTACGCACAGTTATATTTTTTGTTTTATTGGTCATGGTGGATTTTTTTTGGGCGTAATTATTGATTAAATCATTTTAGCATATTGTAATGACAATGACATTACAATATTTGCTGAAAAAATCGCTATTTCTGGTAATAATTATAGCTATAGCCATTAAGTAGAGATGTTCCGCCGGAACGTCCTAACTACCCTGTCTGCGGCTATACAGCACTTCCTGATGTTATGAGGTACGGTTTTTTATCGCCAAATCCGTAGGGGCGCAGGGTCTGCGCCCTCCATTGCATTTCATGAGAGCGAGAATTGCTATAAGTTACAATAGTAGCAGAGCTAATGAATGGAAGTAGACCTAAAAGATGTCTAATAAACTATATAATAGCGATTTGCAATTATGGATTGAGCAAACAATTCAACAATTACGAAATCGTGAATTTGCGTCCCTGGATATTGAGAATTTAATTGAGGAGTTAGTTGATTTGGGTAAGTCAGAGAAGAATACACTCAGAAGTAATCTGAAAATCTTATTAGCTCACTTACTCAAATTAAAAATTCAGCATCATGTACCTGACTCCATGAAAACAAGTTGGTATAGTTCAGTTGTGGAACATCGTCAACGAGTTCTTGATAATCTCGAAGATACTCCATCTCTGAAAAGTTTTTTAATAGAAGCAGTAGAAAAAGCCTATCCTGATGGGCGTAAATTGGCAATTAAAGAGGGCAAACTGGCTAAATTCGGAGTTCGTGTACCGGAGGAGAGTGAGTATCCTATAATTTGTCCTTTTGGGATAGAGGAAATTCTTGATGAGGATTTTTATGGGATACCACTTTTAAAACATCCTCTTAGACAGGGAATAAATTCCCTGGATTTTTTATAAAATCAAACAATATAATTTAATTATTTTGCCAAAATAACTCACTTCCCATGACAAAAAAAATCTTAACTGGACTAAGTTCGCAAACTTACGAACACCCATTTGATCGCAAAGCTTTAGCTTCTTTACAAAGTATGCCCGGTATCTCTCCTTTGCTCAAAAAAGTCAACGAATATGGTATTGATCGTTTACTGAGATTACAAAGTATTGCTAGTGAAATCAGAGTCACACCCCGGAATTTTCCCCAATTGTATCAACCATTATTAGAAGCTTGCCAAATTCTTGATGTGACAACTATTCCTGAATTGTATTTGTTTCGAGGGACAGGGCATATTCAAACCTATATTATTGGCGTAGAAAAACCTATTATTGGTATCAATATTGAAGCAATGGAATGGTTGAATTATGATGAATTACTGTTTATTTTTGGATACGAAATTGCTCGAATTAAAAGTCAACATATGATTTATCATCAAATATCAATTGTCATGCCGGCGTTGAAAATGTGGTTAAGCAGTACCACATTAGGATTAGGAGGATTGATAGCTGGTGGTGTAGAATTAGCATTATATAATTGGGTAATGATGGCAAAGTTCACTGCTGACCGGGCCGGTTTATTAGCTTGTCAAGATATTGATATTGCCACTACCGCACTGATGAAACTGGCAGGTTTACCAGAAGAGTATTTAACTCCTAATGTGATCGAAGATTTCCTGATTCAATCCCGCGAGTTTGCATCTAGTAGTGTTGATAATCTAGATCAAGTTACGAAAATATTAAGTTATTCGGAATCTAGTCTTTCTTGGTTAGTAATGCGAACTGGTGAATTATTAAAATGGGTTGATTCAAGAGAATACGATCATGTACTTCAAGGAGAAAATGTCAATACTCCAAAAGAAGAAGAGGAAGGAGACGAAAAAGAAGGATGGAATTTTTTGACTTCTTGGTAATTTAATAGGCGATCGCCTTTAATCCTGATTCAGACAATCGCTTTTTATATCTTACCTAATCTTTCCACAAGGCAATACCACCCAATAAACCTGTGATATTGCGGATCAATTTCACATCTGATTGAAAATCCGTAGGGGTGCAAGGCCTGCACCCTCTCCTCATCGGACTGCTAATAACCACCATATATCTTTTTCCCAACCATAACTAATTGAACACCAGATTGATTTATATTTGCTAATCTAGAAGTGGTGTAAATACAGCAATTTTCGCTCTAATGAAATACAATGGAGGGCGCAAGCCCTGCGCCCCTACGGATTTGGGGATAAAAAACTGTACCTCATAACATTAGAAAGTGCTGTATTGCTGATGGTAGTGCATTTTTCTATTAAAACTATTATTTGAGCAACAATTATGACGACGTTTCACCCTAACAGCCTGCGTTCTTACAGCCAAGAAGATGTACAGCAAATTCTGCAATTAGCGATCGCTCGTCAAGTAGACGATAATGATCAGGAATTTTCCTATCAGCAAATCCTGGAAATCGCCACAGAGTTACAAATATCACCCGATATCCTCCAACAAGCGGAACGGGATTGGTTAGGTAAGCAAAACGAAGTTGAACAGCGTAAAGCTTTTAATCTTTATCGCCAAAGTAAATTTAAAAAACGTCTGGGAAATTACGCAATCATCAATATTTTTTTCATAGGTATGGATTTAATTAGTGGCGGTATTTCTTGGTCACTTTATATCTTACTAGCTTGCGGATTAGCCATATCCTTAGATATTTGGAATACTTTTCAAACCAAAGGTGAAGATTACGAAATCGCCTTTCAAAGATGGAATCGCAACCATCAAATTAAACAAACAATCAATACAGTTTTAAATAAGTGGTTTAAGGTATTTAGTCCTTAAAATGACCGTAGGGGCGCAGGGCCTGCGCCCTCCATTCTATTCCCTCGTCCAACAAGAAAACCGCCTGTGAGTGCAAAAAATAACAACAAGCGGTTTTCTAAGATATTTAGGAAGTTAATTAGCTACTAGAACCAGAAGCCGCTAGTTCTGCTAACCGTTCTTGTTGATCTTGCGATATACAAGATTGAATCACCGTCTCTATATCACCTTCCAAAACAGGGTTAAGGGTAAAATTTTGACCTAAACGGTGGTCAGTCACCCGACTATCTTTATAATTGTAAGTGCGAATTTTTTCCGAACGAGAACCCGTACCCACCTGCGATCGCCGCATGGAAGTCACAGCATCTTGTTGTTCTCGCAATTTCAACTCATACAACTTAGCCCGGAGAATTTGCATCGCCCGTTCTTTATTCTGCAACTGACTCCGTTCTTCAGTACAGAAAATCCGAATCCCCGTAGGTTTGTGGAACAAATCAGCGGCTGTTTCCACCTTATTCACGTTTTGTCCACCCGCACCACCAGAACGCGCCGTACTCATTTCAATATCTTTCGGGTCAATGTGGATTTCCACTTCATCCACTTCTGGCATAATCGCTATAGTCGCAGTCGAAGTGTGAACCCTTCCTCCCGATTCCGTTGCTGGTACACGCTGAACACGATGTACACCTGATTCAAACTTCAGCTTACTATAAACACTATCACCTTGAATTTCTAGAATTACTTCTTTAAACCCGCCCATTTCCCCCAAGGACTCGCTGACCAGCTTCACCTTCCAACCTTGGACATCAGCATAGCGGGAATACATCCGCAGTAAATCCCCAGCCCAGATACTAGCTTCATCACCACCAGTACCAGCGCGGATTTCCAACATAATGTTTTTATCATCGTTGGGGTCACGGGGTAGCAGCAACACCTTTAAGCGGCTTTCCAAATATCCTAGCTTTTCTTCCAGTTCACTAACTTCCATTGCTGCCATTTGATGCAACTCTAGATCGCTATTGGACTCTTTGAGGATCTGACGCGCCCCTACCAATTCATCCTGGACTGTTTTCCAAGTTTCATAGGTATTAACTACCTCTTCCAAAGAAGAACGAGACTTAGCAATTTTTTGATACTCATCGGGATTACTAGCAGTATCAGGATCGGCTAAACGGCGTGTTAATTCATGAAAAGTTTGTTCAACAGATTTAAGTTTCTCCAGTAAGTATGATTCTGCCATGATGACTATAAATGCTCCTAAAAAATAACAAGTTGGCTCAAGCATTAAATGACAAGCGACCCAGCACTATGCAGGGTCGTCTGTGGCTTCCGCCACACTATCAACAGCTACAGCCAACCAGCTACTTTTGATTATCGTCGCCAGTTTGAGTGCTGGACATACCATATTTACGCAGGAAGCGTTCTACACGACCTTCCGTATCAATCATTTTCTGAGTACCAGTGTAGAAAGGGTGATTTCCAGACCAAACATCTACGTGGAGTTCGGGCTTAGTAGCACCAATGGTCATAACTACTTGACCATTACAGTAGACTTTAGCATCTGGATACCATTTGGGATGAATATCAGGTTTAGCCATTGTTTTTTTGTGGGGAATCTATATAAATTTAGAACTGAGAATAGGGAACTGGAGATTGGATACTGGGTAAAAAGTTTTTCCCTCTTCCTTCTGAACTCCTGAATTCTGATAGCTTTCACGTACTGTGCTGAAGGCATAGGGTGGCGTTAGCCATACTCCTGAATTCTGAACTTCTGAACTCCTGACTCCTATCTTAGCGTTTCGAGTATTGAGGAGCTTTGCGGGCTTTGTGCAAACCGTATTTCTTCCGTTCTTTAGCTCGTGGGTCACGAGTTAAATAGCCTTCAGTTTTCAAAGGTGAACGGTTATCTGGGTCAAGTTGACATAAAGCACGAGCAACTCCTAAACGAATAGAATCTGCTTGTCCGGTTAAGCCACCACCTTCAGCTTTCACCACGATGTCATACTCGCTTTCCAATCCCAAGGTTTCCAAAGGTGCTTTAATCGCGCCTAAGTAGTTAGGATTGAATTGGAAATACAAATCTCCATCTTTACCGTTAACAGTCATTTTCCCTTCACCGGGAACTAGACGAACTCTAGCGACAGAGGCTTTCCGACGACCAGTACCCCAATAAACAGCACGTCCGCTAGTAATTTCTGCTACCTGCATTAGTTTTCTCCAGGAATTGTACTAATTGTGATTTCTTTGGGTTGTTGTGCTGCATGAGGATGAGTTGGGCCTGCATACACTTTCAGTTTGGTAAATAACTGTTTACCCAAACTATTTTTAGGTAACATACCCTTAATAGCGTGTTCGAGAATTCTTTCTGGTAATCGCTGTTGTAACTTGGCGAAAGTTTCGGTTTTCATACCACCGGGACGACCAGAATGGCGACGGTAAAGCTTTTGAGTGCGCTTTTTACCTGTAACTGCCACTTTCTCAGCATTGATAATAATGACAAAATCCCCGGTATCTAAATGGGGAGTATATTCAGCTTTTCTTTTACCTCTGAGGATCATAGCGACTTCACTCGCCAGACGACCCAGACGTTTATCTGTCGCGTCTACTAAGTACCAATCACGCTCAAGAGATGCTTGAGGGGGAAGGTAGGTTTTACTACTCATTTTTTGTCCTTTGTCAGTTGTCAGTTGTCAGTTGTCCTTTGTCATGATTCATGATTCATGACCCATGACTAGGTATGGTTGGGTGTCATACCAAATTTTTGGCGGAAAGGGAAAATCGGGATAACCGACTCTCAACAAGCATAGCCCGTGAGCGGGTGCAGAATATTTCACTTCTTCTCGGCGTTCCTGTTGCCAGATATCGGTAAAGTCATCTAGAGTCCGCTGACCAGAACCTACTTGCACTACCATTCCTATCAACAGCCGCACCATGCCATATAAAAATCCATCAGCCTGAATTTCAATATGGATAAATGATCCACTCCGACGACATTCTACTGCTTGCACTTCTACCCAGGAATGCGATCGCGCTGACCCAGCCCGTTCAAAAGCAGATAAATGGTGTTTTCCCAGCAGTGGTTTTAAGGCAGACCTAATTAAGGCTTCATCTAAAGGGGCATAATAATAATGCCAACTGAAAGGCTGCGCGAATAAATTCGGTAACTCCTCAGTGTAGATAGTGTAGCGATATCGTCGGTAAATCGCGCTAAAACGAGCGTGCCAACTTTCACTTACACCTGCTGATGCCCTAATTAATATACCTGGGGGCAAGTAGCCATTGAGAACTTTTGCCCACCTATGAGCAGGAATTAAACTTGCGGCTTGAAAATGAGCTACTTGAGCGGCAGCATGGACTCCAGAATCAGTTCGACCTGCTCCGTGTAGTGTCACATGATACCCTAGCACAGTGGCTATAGCTGTTTCTATCTCTTCTTGAACAGTTCGCTGTCCTTTTTGTCTTTGCCAGCCGTGAAAATGAGTACCTATATACTGAATGACTAAGGCTACTCGCTGAGTCTGATTTTGCTGGCGGCTTTCTAACATAGTTGTTTATCAGTTGTCAATTGTCAGTTGTCAGTTGTCAGTTGTTTTTTATTTGCTACTGACCAATGACCCATGACCAATGACTAATAACCAATAACTTTAAACTAGTTCAATAATCGCCATTTCCGCATGATCACCGCGACGGGGGACAGTATGCAGAATGCGAGTATAACCACCTTGACGGTTAGCATACCGAGTAGGAGCTTGCTCGAATAGTGCATGAACCAGGGCTGTGTCGTAGATATAACCTAACGCTTTTCGACGTGATGCTAAAGAGCCATCTTTAGCTAGGGTAATCATTTTATCTACTTCACTGCGGACAACTTTAGCTCTGATTAAAGTTGTAGTAATTCGACCATGACGTACCAATTCTGTTGTCAAAGCTCTGAGAAGAGCTTTACGTTGATCCGCTGGTTTACTAAGTTTTTTGACTCGGCAACGATGACGCATAACAATGCACTAATGAAGTTTCATTTATTGGGTTTTGATTTAGCTAGGCTTAGAGCTTCTTTCTTGAGGTAAAGTAATACCTAAGCGACGCTGTAAAGCTTCCACTACTTCTTCCGCTGACTTTTGACCAAAGTTTTTGATTTCTAAAAGGTCTTCTTGGGTGTAATCCAATAAGTCGGCTACGGAATTTACTTGGGCGCGTTTTAGACAGTTATAAGCTCTAACAGATAACTGTAACTCTTCAATGGGAATTTGTGCGGTGGGATCATCGGGGATATCGGAACCTGTGTCTGTTGGTTCTAAGGAGATATCTTTTAATGGGTTAAATAAATCTACCAAAATTCCAGCAGCAGATGATAGTGCTTCTTGAGGAGAAATACTACCATTAGTCCATACTTCCAAAAGAAGTCTATCTTTCAAAAAGCCATCGTCACGAGTTTCTTCAACACTATAGTTGACCTTTCGTACGGGCATAAACACTGAGTCAATTTGGAGAAAATCCAAAGATGTGGCTTCTTCTCTGCCTCGTTCTACAGTCCGGTAGCCTTTGCCTCGCTCAATCCGAAATTCCATTTCCAGTTTTCCACCCTCGGCGATGGTGGCGATATACTGGGTCGGGTCAATCACTTCTACTTCACTAGGTAAATCGAAATGTGCCACAGTTACTGTTGCTGGTCCGTTAACGAGTAACCGACCAATTTGGGGTTGAGAAGAATAACTCTTGAGAATGACATCCTTCATTCGCATGAGCATTTCCAGTACGTCTTCCCTTACCCCTGGAACTGTCGCAAACTCATGACTGACACCAGCAATTCTCACTGCTGTGACTGATGTTCCTTCTAAGTTAGAAAGTAGAACCCGCCGCAACGCGTTGCCAACAGTTGTCCCTTGACCGCGATCTAGGGGTTCTAGAACGAACTTACTGTAATAGCTCCGACTTTCCTCAGCATTAGACTCTACACATTCAATTTGAAACTGCGCCACGGAGTAGCCTCCCTCACTTCGTAAAGTCAAAATTCAAAATTCAAAAGTCAACAGTCAACAGTCAAAAGTTGACAGTTAACTGTTAGAGGAGAAAAGCTTAAACTCGACGGCGCTTGGGTGGACGGCAACCGTTGTGGGGAATTGGGGTAATATCCCGAATGAGTGTAATTTCTAATCCTGCACCTTGAAGCGCCCGAATCGCGGTTTCTCTACCTGCACCAGGACCACTCACCATAACTTCGATTTGCCGCATTCCTTGGTCTGTGGCTCGTCTAGCTGCGCTTTCAGCAGCGGTTTGCGCGGCAAAGGGTGTTCCCTTTTTTGCCCCTTTAAATCCACTAGAACCAGCACTTGCCCAGGAGATAACATCTCCATTTTGATCGGTAATTGTGACAATGCTATTGTTGAAGGTAGACTGAATGTAGGCAACCCCATTGGGTACGTTCCGTTTCTGCTTTTTGCTCCCGGATTTTTTTGTTGGTTGTCTGGCCATATTTCTTTAGTGAATTTAAGGTACAACTTGCTAATTGCAGCAAGTTTAGAGAAATTATTTACCAGGGGCTTTCTTCTTACCAGCCACTGTCTGTCTTCTACCACGTCTGGTTCTAGCGTTGGTACGGGTTCTTTGTCCACGCACTGGTAAGCCCATGCGGTGTCTCCGACCTCTGTAACAGCCAATATCAACTAAACGCTTAATATTTAGTCCTTCTAAACGGCGTAAATCTCCTTCAACTTGATAGTTGCTTTCGATTTCTCCTCTGAGGGCTGCCACATCAGCATCGGACAGTTCTTTGACGCGGGTATCTGGGTTAACACCAGTCGCTGCGAGAATTTGATGTGATCTAGTTAAGCCAATTCCGTAAATGTATGTTAGACCGATTTCGATACGCTTATCGCGTGGAAGGTCTACTCCGGAAATCCGTGCCACAATGAATCTCTCCCTATTGTTTTCGTAGTTGCAGTTAGCAAAGCGCGATAGTTTTTTCTTGTCCGGTTAATTGTCGCGGTTTTAACTTTGCTTTGATAGATAGTTTCTATCCTTGGCGTTGTTTGTGTTTGGGATTTTCACAAATCACCATCACGCGACCACGACGCTTGATCACGCTGCACTTTTCGCAAATTTTCTTAACTGAGGCTCTGACTTTCATAAGACCTTGTGGTACGTGGGAAACTCAGTCACAAAGCGTGCTGAGAGGGATGGTTCGACATGGCTCACCAGCCACGAATCGTGCGGTTTTAACCGCCTTGAATATTTTGTCATTACCGCCTTGGAATCAAGAAATTCGGGGTACTTTTGTGATGTACTTTCAACGGGACAATTACCGATTCAAATTTCCCAACTCTGTACGCATAATGTTTTGCTCCAAAGAGCCTCCCATTTTTGGGGTAATGTTAGCTGATGCCTACGGCACGCTGCGCGAACGTCAATGTTTTAAGAGCTTTTTAGACTTGCAACACTGTTTCAGTGACTTTAAAACTGTTTAATTGCAAATGACAGAGCAGGGAACTAGTGAGGCAGCGCGGTCTTGGGGGTTTCCCCCATGAGCGACTGCTGAACCCCGAAGGGGCTACGCATTCGGTGGGTGTCGTGACTCAAAAAACGTAGTCAGTTAAGACTTAGACTGGTCAGTACAGCTTGCAATTTCTTACAAGCTCAGTCCTTTTTAGGGCTGAGTTACTAACGCCTTTTAAAATTGACTCCAAATAGTAAATTATAGCATTTCTAGAAGAAATATTTCAGTTATGTAACTAGAAAAAGACCAATTGATTTATGGTAGGATTTTCTAAATACAGCAGATTGCAGGTGAACTAAGTACAAAATTTCAACCAAAAACCAAGCATCAAGGGTTTTTAGCTCCTGACTCGGTGACTCGGTGACTCGGTGACTCGGTGACTCCTGCTATAGATTTATTTCTTCCGCAGGCGATAGGTGATTCTACCTTTGGTTAAGTCGTAGGGTGTTAATTCAACTTTGACGCGATCGCCAGGTAAAATCTTGATGTAATTACGGCGAATTTTCCCAGAAATGTGTGCTAGGACATTAAAGCCGTTATCTAAGTCAACACGAAACATTGCATTAGGCAACGATTCGGTGACAGTCCCTTCCATTTCGATTAAATCTTGCTTAGACAAGTTTTTTCCTCAACTCAACAATCTCCTATTGTCCTTGTACACTTTCATGGGCATCAAGAACACAATTAGAGAAAATATCAACAGTTTATTAATACATCTTAGCTAAAATTGACTTGTGCCTAGCTTGGAAGATAGGGGCGAGGTAATTAGGGAAGGGAAAATTTTGTTTTTTCTCTCTGCCGACATAGACCGCTACCCCTGAGTTTCTTTAAGCAGCTATGATATTTTTCAAATCGGTAAAAACTTCTTCTTGGGACTGATTACCGTTGACTGTGAGGAGTTTTTGGCGATCGCTGTAATAGTTAATTAAGGGTGCAGTGTCATCACGGTAAACCTCCAAGCGCCGACGAATTACTTCTTCAGTATCATCTTTTCGTCCGCGTCCTAGTAACCGGGTAATAACAGTTTCATCTGGTGCATCCAGATTGACTACTTTTTCACCACCCTGTCCTAGACTTGTGAGTAATGCTACTAGAAACTCTGCTTGTGTAACTTTACGAGGAAAGCCATCTAAAATCCAACCTGTTTTAGCATCTGGTTGTTTCAGGCGTTCTTCAACCATATCTTCTACTAATTTGTCGGGGACTAATTCGCCTTTATCCATAAAACTTTGGGCTTGTATGCCCAAATTTGTTTTGTCTTGAATGGCTTGACGTAAAATGTCACCTGTAGAAATATGGGGAATCTGCAAAAATGCAGCCAAGGTTTGAGCTTGAGTTCCTTTACCAGCACCCGGTGGTCCCAAGAAGATTAATCGCGTCACTATTGTTTCACCATTCCTTCATATCGCTGAGAGATAACGTAAGTTTGGATTTGTTTAGCAGTATCAATTGCCACACCAACTAAAATCAACAAAGATGTCGCACCCAAACCTTTAAATGTGGGAACTTTTAAGGCACTTTCTACGGCTGTGGGAATAATTGCCACTAAACCTAAAAAGATAGCCCCTAAAAAAGTCAGTCGGTTTGTGACCTTTTCGATATACTCACTAGTAGCTTTTCCAGGACGAATACCGGGAATACTAGAACCCATTTTTTTCAAATTCTGAGCCACGTCTACAGGGTTGAGAATCAACGAAGAATAGAAGTAACTGAAGAAAACAATGGAAGTTAAGTAAACGAGGGCATATACCCAAGGTGCAGAACCACCGGGACTTAAATAGGTATTAACAATGTTTGCTAATTCGGGATTTTTAGTGAAATTGGCGACTAAAAGTGGCAAACTCAGGATGGCGGCTGCGAAAATAATCGGCATTACTCCGCCAGAATTAAGCCGTAAGGGCAAATAACTCCGCTGTTCTGCTAAAACTCTTCTGCCTACTTGACGACGAGCAGAAATAATAGGGATGCGGCGCATTCCTTCCTGTACGAACACAATACCCACGATTGTGAACATAAAAACTAGTACAAGGACGATGACACGCCCAACAATTTCCCGTCCACCAACTTGTACCAAGTCAATGGTATCGCCCAGAGATTTGGGTAAAGAAGCCACAATGTTGACAAAAATCAACAAAGATGCCCCATTGCCAATCCCCCGTTCAGTAATCAGTTCCGATGCCCACATAACGAACATTGAACCAGCAGTAAGGGCGATCGCAGTTTCTGCGACAAATATTGGGCCTGGGTTGAGAGCAAATTGTTGGAGGAATAATGCCGAAAAAGCTACACTTTGAATAATTGCCCAAACTACTGTCACATAGCGGGTAATTTGTGATATTTTCCGCCGACCTGCTTCCCCTTCATTTTTCTGTAAATTTTCTAAAGATGGCAGAGCAGCAGTGAGCAATTGGATGATAATGGAGGCATTAATAAAGGGCAAAATCCCCAAAGCAAAGATCCCCAAAGTAGAGAGTCCCCGCCCAGAGAATATATCCAATAAACCGAAGATGGAATTGTTGCCCGATATAGCCTCAGCAAACTTAGGTCTATCAATTCCTGGAACAGGCAAAAATATCCCCAGGCGAACCAAAATTAAAATACCGACAGTTACAAGCAGCCTACCTCTCAGTCCGGCTGCTTGCGCCATCTGCATAAAAGTTTCTTGAGCCGTTGGGGCTTTGTCTCGACTGATCATAGAGTTTTACCTTTGAAGTCCTAACTATGATTTACGTGATTCATGATGATGAAGATGATTAAGGTATCTTGTAAACAATAACCTCTTCCCCCCAATCACGAGGTTATCGGCAGTCCTTACCCCTCATCTTTTATACAGTTTCACAACTCCCACCGGCAGCTTCAATTTTAATCCGAGCTTGACCTGTGAAAGCAGCAGCTTTTACCTGAAGAGGAACATTCAATTCTCCATTACCCAAAATTTTCAATTCACCTTTAACAGTGGTTAAGATACCCGCCGCTTTTAAGGATTCCAATGTTACTTCTGAGTTAGCAGGCAAGTTAGCTAATTTCTCTACATTAATCGTAGTGTAAATTCTCCGGTTAATCAGAGGGAAGCCCTTGAGTTTAGGTATCCGGCGGTACAATGGCTGTTGACCACCTTCAAAACCTGGTCTTGTGCCACTACCGGAACGGGATTTTTGACCCCGCATCCCTAGACCAGCACTAGCACCTTGTCCAGCAGAAATACCTCTACCTACACGCTTACGGCGTTTTTTAGAGCCTTTTTGGGGCTTAACATCATTAAGTCTCATTTTGATTTGGGATTTTAGATTTTAGATTTTGGATTTTAGATTGAGAATCTGATACAAAGGGTGACTAAATATAGAGTTTCTCAATGGCGATACCGCGATCTTCAGCAACTTCACTTAATGTCCGCAGGGTAGATAGAGCATTAACTGCGGCTCTGGCATTGTTCAAAGGGTTATTTGAACCTAGTTGTTTGGCAAGAATGTTCCGTATTCCTGCTAACTCTAGTACAGTCCGTACAGCACCCCCGGCAATTACCCCTGTACCTGGTGCGGCTGGGCGCATCATGACTTTAGCTCCGCCACCGATACCATCAATGGGGTGAGGAATGGAATTGGATTTGGTGATAGGGATATCAATTAGATGTTTTTTACCATCAGCGACACCTTTTTTAACTGCACCAATTACATCTGATGCCTTACCAACTCCGACTCCCACTTGTCCTCGTTCATTACCGACGACGACAATGGCACGAAAGCTGAGTTTTTTACCACCTTTGACGACTTTACTCACCCGGCGGATTTGGATAACTCGCTCTTGCCAGGTGGTTTCTTCTTTTTTTGTACGGCTTGCTTTACGACGACCGGTTACCATAATCAATGCTCTCTTTTAGTTGTCAGTTGTCAGTTGTCAGTTGTCAGTTGTCAGTTGCTACTGACTATTGACTACTGACGGACTTAGAAATCTAGACCAGCTTCGCGTGCCGCCTCAGCCAGTGCTTTAATGCGACCATGATAAAGGTTGCCACCACGGTCAAAAACGACTTTAGTGATGCCTTTTTCTAGGGCGCGTACAGCTACCAATTTACCAACTTGCACTGATGCGTCACAGTTAGCACCAGAAACTACGTTAGATTTCAATTCTGGTTCTACGGTTGATGCGGCAACTATAGTTTCTTGCTTGGTATCATCAATTACCTGAGCATAAATATGCTCATTGGATCGAAATATAGCCAAACGTGGACGTTCTGGAGAACCTTTGACTTTGCCCCGAACGCGCCGATGACGACGTTGTTTTGATTCTTTGCGTGTAAGTTTCATGTTTACTTCTTACCACCCTTACCAGTCTTACCAGCTTTGCGTCTGACCACTTCACCTGCATAGCGAATACCTTTACCTTTGTAAGGTTCAGGGGGACGGACTGCACGAATTTTAGCTGCTGTATTTCCTACAATTTCTTTGTCATAACCGCTGACTATGACATTAGTAGTACCTTCTACTGCAAATTGAATTCCTTCTGGTGGTTCAATTTGCACTTTATGGCTATAACCCATATTTAAAACTAGGTTACGGCCTTCAAGTTGGGCGCGATAACCAACCCCTTGGATTTCCAAGCGACGTTGAAAACCCTGGGATACTCCCTCCACCATATTGGCCACCAAGGTGCGGCTCAGACCGTGCATTTGTCTGGAGGTGCGGGTTTCATCACGACGAGTAACTAGCAATGTTTCTCCATCTAAGGAGAGTATGACATTGTTAGGTAGTTGACGGGAAAGTTCACCTTTAGGACCTTTCACCACTACTTTGACACCATCAATCGCCACTTGCACTTTGGCGGGAATGGTAATTGGACGTTTACCAATACGAGACATGATTTTTTGTTCTTTGTCAGTTGTTTTTTGTCAGTTGTCAGTTGTTGGTTGTTTTGCCACTGACCAATGACCAATGACCAATGACGACTACCAAACGTGGCAAAGCACTTCACCGCCTAGATTTTGGCGGCGTGCTTCGCGGTCAGTCATAATCCCACTGGATGTAGAAATAATGGCAATACCGATACCGCCTAGCACTCTTGGTAATTCTTTTCTATTGGAGTAAACACGCAAACCTGGTTTACTCACTCGTTTTAGGGCAGTGATTAGGGGTTGGCGATTTTTACCTTTGTATTTCAGGGAAATAACTAGGTTTCGCTTAATTCCTTCTCCTGCTTCTTCAACTTCCGCAATGAAGCCTTCTTCTCGCAGTACCTTGGCAATACTACGAGTCATCTTTGTAGCTGGTACTTGCGTAGTTTGATGCCTTGCCATATTGGCATTGCGGATGCGCGTCAGCATATCTGCAATTGTGTCGTTAGCCGCCATCGTTCCCTCTTTAGATGAACTTATTGATCGCGAAAGGGCATTCCCATTTCCTTAAGTAAGGCGCGGCCCTCTTCGTCGGTTTTTGCCGTGGTGATGATAGAAATATCTAAACCCCGGACTTGATCGATTCTGTCATATTCCACTTCTGGAAAAATTAGCTGTTCGCGCACACCCAGAGTGTAGTTACCACGGCCGTCAAAGCTTTTGGGGCTGACACCGCGAAAGTCTCTGATTCTGGGTAGTGTCAGGTTAATCAGACGATCTAAAAAAGCGTACATCCGTTCGCCTCTTAGTGTCACCATAATCCCGACGGGCATACCTTGACGAATTTTAAAGCCGGCGATCGCTTTCTTTGCCCGTGTTACCACAGGTTTTTGTCCAGTAATCAGGGCTATTTCGCTGATGGATGCCTCTAGTGATTTAGCGTTTTGAGCAGCTTCTCCCAAACCTCTGTTGATAGTTACCTTAATCACCTTCGGCACTTGATGCACGTTGGTGTATTGAAACTGATTAATTAATTTGGGAGTAATTGTCTCTTGATATACGGTTTTGAGTCGTGTTATGGCCATAGTGTTTGTCCTGTTATTCCCTGGTCTTGGTCAGGGAAAGTTCTTTCTCAGTTGTCAGTTGTCAGTTGTCAGTTGTTGTTTACTAATGACGAATGACTAATAACTATTTATCAAGAATCTCACCTGTTTTTTTGAGCATTCTCACTTTCTTGCCTTCGGCGGTGAAAGTGTAGCAGACACGACTAGCAACGTTTTGCTTGGTGGAATAGAGCATCACATTGGAGCTATGAATGGGGTACTCCTGGGTGACTATTTGCCCTGATTCGCCTTCCTGCTGGGGTTTCACGTGCTTGGTTTTAATGTTGACACCTTTGACAAGAACTTTGCTCAGTTGTGGTAGTGCTTTAATCACTTCACCAACTTTACCTTTATCTTTGCCAGCGATGACTTGCACAGTATCACCAGTTTTGACGTGCATTTTATGAAAAACTTTGGGTTGTGGGCGCTTTGCCATTACAGCACCTCCGGAGCCAGAGAAACAATTTTAGTAAAGTTTTTATCGCGCAGTTCTCGAGCTACAGGTCCAAATACCCGTGTACCTCTAGGATTACCTTCTTTATTGATAATCACTGCGGCGTTATCGTCAAAACGGATGCACATACCGCTATCACGACTTATTGCTTTACGTGTTCGTACGATTACTGCTTCTACAACATCAGACTTTTTGACAGCCATGTTGGGTGAAGACTCTTTGACAACAGCGATAATTCTATCGCCTACGCCACCATAACGGCGGTTACCTGCACCTAATACGCGGATGCACATTAGTTTTTTAGCACCGCTATTATCTGCGACATTCAGATAAGATTGGGGTTGAATCACAACTGGTCTCTCTTTTGGGGTCGTTGTAAGTTAATACAACTGTTTACTATGTAGCTTTGGTGTTCAGAATTTCTGCAACTTGCCAACGCTTGGTTTTGCTCAGGGGTCTGGTTTCTTGAATCCGCACGCGATCGCCTGTTTTACAGGTATTTTCTTCGTCGTGAACTTTATAGCGGCGGGTTTGAACTACGATTTTGCCGTACTTGGGGTGAGGAGCGCGGTTTTCTATGGCTACTACCACAGTTTTTTGCATTTTATCGCTCACTACCAAGCCAACTCGTTCTTTGACTGCCATAATTTTCTACTTTTGCTCTTGGTCTGAAAGACTTGCTGCCCGTTTCCGTTCTCCTTCTACTGTCAGCAATTGGGAGAGACGATGGCGTGCGTGTTTGAACTGGTGAGGCTTTTCTAGTTGTCTTGTGGCTTTTTGCAAGCGCAACTGGAACAATTGTCTCTTAACGGCGACAATTTCCTCGGCCAGTCTTTCGTCATTTAATTCTCTAGCTTCCGCAATCTTGGGAAGAGGCATAACCTACTCCTGCTCCTGTGGTTGAGAGCGCACAATAAATTTGGTCTTAATTGGTAACTTAGCGTCAGCCAATCGCATAGCTTCGCGGGCAATTTCTTCAGTCACGCCGCCAATTTCAAACATGATCCGGCCTGGCTTGACTACGGCTACCCAAAATTCTGGGTTACCTTTACCAGAACCCATCCGGGTTTCAGCAGGACGCATGGTGATTGGTTTGTCAGGGAAAATCCGAATCCAGATTTTGCCACCCCGGCGAATATACCGAGTCATTGCCCGACGGGAAGCCTCGATTTGCCGTGAGGTAATCCAAGATGGTTCTTGGGCTTGGAGTCCAAAATCCCCAAAGTTGAGGGTACTGCCTCGGCTGGCAAGACCTTCCATGCGTCCGCGTTGTTGTTTGCGGAATTTAGTTCTTCTAGGACTTAACATGATTTGTCAGTTGTCGGTTGTCAGTTGTCAGTTGTCAGTTGTCAGTTTTTTTGCCACTGACTATTGAGCATTGACTAGGATTCATTGGAGCGGTCTTCAAACTGTTGACGACGACGTTGTTGTTGTCGGCGACGGGGTTCGCGTTCACGGTCACGATCGCCACGGTCACGGTCACGTTCTCTGGCGGGTTGGGCGGGAGCTTGTTCCTGACCAGGAATAATTTCTCCTTTAAATACCCAAACTTTAATGCCGAGAATCCCGTAAATTGTCTTAGCTGTGCAGCCAGAATAGTCAATGTCAGCGCGTAAGGTGTGGAGAGGAACTCGACCTTCACGAGTCCACTCAGAGCGGGCGATTTCTGCACCGTTGAGCCGACCACCGACTTGAACTTTGATTCCTTGTACACCTGCTCTTTGAGCGCGTTGAATTGCTTGACGCACAACTCGGCGGAAGGAAACCCGACGTTCTAATTGTTGAGCAATGTATTCGGCAATCAGGTAAGCATCAGCATCAACTCGTTGGACTTCAACAACGTTAATGCGAATTTGGCGATTACCACCCAAAGCTCCTTGTAGTCCAAGACGCAATGATTCAATACCTTGACCACCCCGACCTACAACCACACCTGGTCTAGCTGTCCGTACTTCTAGGTCAATCTGATCCGCTTTGCGCTCGATTCTCACTTCGGAAATACCGGCGTTATTTTGAGCGTATCTACCTAGTTTTTGTTCAATGTATTGACGGAGTTTGTAGTCTTCCTGTAGAAGTTCTGGATAACGGTCAGGTTCTGCAAACCAACGGGATTGGTGTTCTTGAGTTATACCCAGTCGAAACCCGACTGGATGAATTTTCTGTCCCACAAAAGCTTCCTCTAAAATTTCTTACTGTACGCAATTTTTTTGTGCCTGTCTGGCTGTTTACTCAGCAGTAGCGCCAGCGGAAACAGCAACAGTGATATGACACGTTGGTTTGCGAATTTGGTAAGCTCGACCTTGCGCTCTGGGTTGAAACCGTTTTAGCACTGGTCCTTGGTCAGCATAGGCTTGACTAATCACCAAACTGGCTCTGTCCAAACCAGCATTATGCTCTGCGTTAGCTGCGGCACTTCTGAGAACCTTTAAGATAGGGTCACAAGCACCATAGGGCATGAATTCGAGAATGATTAGTGCTTCTCTGTATGAACGCCCGCGAATTTGGTCAAGTACACGGCGCACTTTATAGGGAGAAATGCGTATATAACGGGCGATCGCCTTAACTTCAGTAGTGTCAGTTGCCATTTTCATAACTTACTCTATGTTTGTCAGTTGTCTATTGTCAGCGGTTGTCAGTTGCAAGAGGACTAAATGACCACTGACTACTGACTAATGACTATCTCCCTGATTTTTTGTCACTTTTGCCATGACCTCTGTAGGTACGGGTAGGAGCAAATTCTCCTAACTTATGTCCTACCATTTGTTCATTGACAAATACAGGAACGTGCTGCCGTCCATTATGAACAGCGATAGTATGACCTACCATCAAGGGCAAAATGGTCGAAGCTCTCGACCAAGTTTTAACCACTTGTTTTTCATCTTTTGCGTTTAACTTCTCAATTTTCTTGAGCAGATGGTCAGCAACAAAAGGACCTTTTTTTAAAGAACGACCCATAGTTCAATTTTGGATTTTGGATTTACCTATTTTGGATTTCGGATTTTGGATTTTGGATAATTAAGCTGTCTTAATATTAGGCTTCAAAAACTTTGAACGCTTAAAAATAGACTCAATCTAAAATCCAAAATTTAAAATCTAAAATTCTAAGACTGACGGCCACCACGACCACGTTTAGAGGATTTGCGGCGACGACGGATAATCAACTTAGTGCTGGCTTTTTTGCGCTTACGTGTCTTCGCCCCTAAAGTGGGTTTACCCCAAGGTGTTACAGGACCGGATCTACCGATAGGCGCTCTACCTTCACCACCACCATGTGGGTGATCCACTGGGTTCATGGCACTACCTCTAACCTTGGGACGACGGCCTTTCCAGCGATTTCGTCCAGCTTTACCAGCACTGAGGTTTCTTGCGTCTGTATTACCGACTTGTCCAATGGTGGCGTAGCAATCACGCCGAATCAACCGGACTTCACCTGAAGGTAACTTCAATGTCACATAGTTGCCTTCTTTAGCAACAACTTGTGCTACTGCACCGGCAGCACGGACAATTTGACCACCTTTACCTGGGGTCATTTCGACGTTGTGAACACCAGTACCCAAGGGAATATTCGATAAAGGTAAGGCATTACCATCTTCGATGGGTGACTCAGGGCCAGCAATGATCTTTGTGCCTACAGTCATGCCATTTGGCTGCAAGATGTAACGTTTTTCGCCATCTTCATACAACAACAAAGCGATCCGCGCATTCCGGTTAGGATCGTATTCAATGGCTGTAACTGTAGCCGGGATATTCCGCTTATCTCGCTTAAAGTCAATAATGCGGTAAAGTTGTTTGTGTCCGCCACCCCGACGACGGCTGGTTATCCGCCCTTGATTGTTCCGACCTTTGGGACGATGAACTGATTCAGTTAATGATTTTTCTGGTTCAGTTTTCGTAATTTCGGCAAAGTCAGAGATGATTACTTGGCGAGTACTGGGGGTATAAGGGCGATAAGAACGAGTACCCATAGTTCAGTTTTGGAGTTTTGATTTTTGATTTTGGAGTCAGGATTTTTTGATTTCAATTTCCGATTTTTAATTGTTGTTTGGCATTTTCTTGATTTATTAGCCCAATCTAAAATCTAAAATCTAAAATCTAAAATTTTTAGACTTCTGGGAAGAGAACTTTTCTGATTTTTTCTTCGTCCCCAGGAGCAACAGTAACAATAGCTCGCTTGTATTGGGGTTTGTATCCAATAAATCTACCTACCCGTTTTTGTTTGCGGGGTGGGTTAGCGGTATTGATTTTGACGACCTTAACTGCAAATAGGTCTTCAATTGCGGCTCTAATTTGTGGTTTGGTGGCTTTAGGAATTACTTCAAATGTGTATTTGTTTTGTTCCATGAGCATGGTCGCTTTTTCGGTGAGAATGGGGCGACGCACTAAATCCGGTAGATCACGGGTGGCAACTACTTTAGGCACTGTAGACCTCCTGGATCTTCTCTAGGGTTGATGATGTGACGATAATTTTGTCAGCATGGAGCAAATCGTAAACGTTTAACTGGTCGGCAGGAATCAGTTTTAAGTTTTCGATATTGCGAGCTGATAAAAGCACGTTTTCTGCAATTTCAGACAAAATCAATAGTGCTTTTTGTTCTGGTGCAGCGCCCCATCTAGCTAATGCTGCTACGAGATCCTTGGTTTTAGGACGCTGTAATTCGTTGCTAAATTCTTCAACAACAATTAAATCTTCAGCACGACTAATAAAGGCTGTCCGCAATGCCAATCGGCGTTCTTTGCGGTTCATTTTTAGGTCGAAGTCTCTGGGTTTTGGTCCAAAGATCACACCGCCTCCACGCCACAATGGTGAACGGATAGAACCAGCACGGGCGCGACCTGTGCCTTTTTGCCGCCAAGGTTTACGACCACCACCACGAACTTCTGCACGAGTCTTGGTGCTGGCAGTTCCCTGGCGAGAATTGGTCATTTGTCTGACTAGGGCGCGGTGTACGATATGCGCCGCTGTTGTTTCTTTGGCAACTCGTAAGTCGAAGTTTGTCTCTCCAACTTGCTCTCCTTGCCAATTTTTAATTACACTCTCTACCATCTTTGTGTCCTTTGTCAGTTGTCTTTTGTCAGTTGCCAGTTGTCGGTTGTCTTTTTTTGTCACTAACCAATGACTACTAAGCAATGACTAAATGACTATTTTTTACCAACTATAGTTGCAGGAACGACGCTGACTAAGGCTCCTGGTTTGCCAGGAATAGCTCCTTTAATCAGGATTAAGTTGCGTTCTGCATCTACTCGTACTACTGTCAATTTGCGAATTGTGACACGAGTACCGCCTAAACGTCCTGCCATCCTTTTACCGGGATAAACACGACCTGGGGTTGTACCAGCACCGATAGAACCTGGCGCTCTATGGTTTTTGGAACCGTGTGACATGGGACCGCGACCAAAGTTGTTCCGCTTTTGGTTGCCGGCAAAACCGCGACCAATACTCGTACCAACTACATCTACAATTTCACCTGCACTAAAAATATCTGCTTTAATTTCTTGACCTAAAGCATAATCACCAGCGCTATCGGTGCGATATTCATTCAGATGACGGACTGCTGGAGCGGATGACTTAGCCAAATGTCCCAACAATGGTTTGTTCAGTGCCTTGGGTTTGACTTCGCCATAACCAACTTGAATGGCAGAGTAACCGTCGGTCTGTTTCGTTTTAACTTGCGTAACGGTGCATGGACCGGCTTTGACGACGGTAACAGGAATAGAGACTCCTGCTTCATCAAAGATTTGGGTCATGCCCAGTTTGGTGCCGAGAATACCTACAGACACAGTTACTGGTTCTCCTTTCGTTTTATTTTTTTGGGCTAAACCTGGAAGTCGAATGGGGACTGGTTTTGCTACTGTCGCTTGAGTGTAAACTTTACCTCTAAAATTTGGACTGGCGTTAGACAGTGCAAATTCTTGGCGACGCAACAGTTTTTGTCCCTTTTGTTTTAGTGAATTTGTTTATTTTCACTTACTCAATCACAATAACAGGAATAACTGCCTACTCTATTGAGAAGGGATTACTTCTGGAATTCAATGCGAGGCTTGATGGCTTTGCGCTGTGTGCAGCAATGCTTTCGTCCAAGCAGTTGCTTTGGCACTCTACCGTTGTAGCAGGACTTAAGTGGTTATTGACCCTCAGTATCCTTTTCCTTAGTCTTAACATCATGCCATGAAACCAACATTATTGCTAAGGAACTACTTATTTTCATGCCCTAAACTATTGTCTAAGGTTTTGCCTAATTTTTTTAGGATTTACGGGAGTGATTTGGTGTGGGAGCTTAAATATGACTTTGGCTCTTTATTTGACCTGAAAGCTTTTTTAGTTTAGCAGTCTCTTATGAAGTGAGCCAGTTTTATTCTTTTGGGGAAACTAACTAGAAACTCAGATGCTAGGACTAACTAGAAAGTCTAAATAAGAAAGATGGCTATCTAATTATACTATTCGGTCACAATCTAATAATATAAACTATTAGTTAATTTTTGTCTAGTATTTTTTTTGCTCTGTTATGGGATGCTGAGGTGTGGGTAGGGAAAATCACCCATGTTCCGGCTGTGAATTTTCAAAATTGTTGAAAATATGCAGGTTCATTTAACTTAATCTACCACTAGAGAGTGAATAATAGAGATATCTAAGTGGGATAGGAAGAAAATATATGGCACTAATTACCACTGGCAACGGTTTCATCCGCAATTTGGAGAAATTTGGGGCGTTGGGTGTTTATGTTCCTCTGGAGGGGGGCTATGAAGGTCGGTATCTGCGCCGATTGCGGGCGGCTGGCTATGTTAGCCTCCACATTACTGCAAGAGGACTGGGTGATGTGGCTGCATATCTGACGCAAGTTCATGGTGTCAGACCACCACATTTAGGCAAAAGAAGCAATAGTAGTGGTGCGGCTGTGGGTGATGTATATTATTTACCACCAATGATCAGTTCCCATTTGGCACAATTACCTCCTAAGTCTAAGGGGTTGGTGTTGTGGATTATTGAGGGATATATTCTTTCTGATCAGGAAGTTGAGTATTTGATGGATTTGCCTAAGTTAGAACCAAGGGTTAAAGTGGTAATTGAGAGAGGTGGCGATCGCACTTTCCGCTGGACTCCTTTGGAAAAGACACTGTTAGCTAGTTAAGCAAATTGTCAGGGTGGGGAAAACCCCGCCCCTACTATGCAATTATTTCTAATTCTGTATTTCCTGTTGTACCCAAGTACGGAAAGATTTACTAGCTTGCACTTCATCTATTTGGCAATCTTGCAAAAATTGATAAAGTTTTTCTTTGGTGATTATAGAAAATGTGGGACTTTTTTCTCCTTCAACATATTGATGATTTTGAAGTTGATAAAATAGCACTATTTCACCGTTATAACGCCAAAATTCTGGTACTCCCATGCTGGCATAAAACTGGAGTTTATTGATGTCAGTATGAGTAATATCTACTTCTACAATCAAGTCTGGTGGTGGATCTTCGTTTAAATCAACTTTTTTTCCAACTACTTGAGGTTGATTTTGAATGTAATAACAGTTGTCAGGTTCAGCACTTCTTTGTAAATCATCACGATTTAAGGTGGTTGAACCCATTGTTTTAATTTTTAATCCACTTTCTTCTACCAAAATGCGGATGAATAGTTCAATTAATCTGGTAGCACTTTCATGTTCTTCTAATGGCATGGTAATTTCTAATGTCCCTTGATCATAGATAAGTCGAGAAGAACGACTTTGCCCTAATGCTGCTAAAATTTGCTGATAATTCTGCCAACTGATATTGTGAAAAACTACTCGCTGTTCTGCTGGGGTAGTTTCTGGAGTAATATTGTTTGGTTTAGTGATTGTACTAACCATAGTTGCCTTTAAATTTAGCTTAATAGTTATTATAACATATTACGCAAAAGCGAGAACCGAGTGAATTTAAATTTGTCTACTCCCTTACAATTAATTGGGCGTTCTGTAGAGTTTCAGCGGATTATTGAAATACTCGCAAAAGATGGTGATTTGTTAATTACTGGAGTTCCTGGTAGTGGGAGACGCACTTTAGTGAGAGGTGCAGCACAGGAGGTGAATACAGTTATCTTGGAAATAGACTGCATTCGCGCTACGGAAGCGGAGAGATTTGTGCAATTACTAGCGGAAGCGATTAGTCAAAACTGGGAAGCGGAAAAAATTCAAAATTGGTTAAATGAAAATACTTCGGCATTTTTTACTTTTAATTCGGAAACTCAACTAAAAGTGATTCGTTCTTTGGAACAAGAACAACTATGGGAAGCATTCGCCAATTTGTTAGACTTATTGGAAATAATGGCGGTTGATTTAAATCAAAGAATATTACTGATTTTACAAAGTTTTCCCCATATTCGTTCTTGGGATCGTCATGGTTTATGGGAAACTACATTTAGGAAAGAAGTTAAGGCTTATCCTCATGTTAGTTATGTATTAATAGCCACGATTGCTGAATCTAGCCAACAGCCAGATGATACTAATTATCCGATAGAAACTATTCAATTAGCGCCTTTAGCTAAGGACGTTGTAGCCTTGTGGGCGAGGGAAATTTTACATACAAAGGGTTTTACTTTTGATTGTCATAGTCAGGCTTTACAGCTATTTTTAGAGGCGGTACAGGGACATATTGGGGATGGAATGGCGATTATTCGGCGGTTGTCTGCGTCGCACTGTGCAGATGGATTAATTAGGGAGGAAGATGTGCAAAAGGCTATAGCCGGATTATTGAAAGATTTATCAATGACTTATGAATCTTTGCTGATGTTGTTACCGGCAAATCAGGTACATTTATTGGAATCTTTAGCTATTGATCCTACTGATAAACCTCAGAGTAAGGAGTATATTCAAAAGCATGGACTTTCACGGGGTGGGAGTCTGCAAGGTGCTTTGACTGGTTTGCAGCATAAGGGTTTAATTTATGATGCTGAACATGGTTATCGGTTAGCTATGCCTTTGTTGGCTTTGTGGTTGCGGGAACGGTTGAGTTAATTTTATTTCTCACGCAAAGGCGCAAAGACGCAAAGGAAGAAGGTTATGATTCTGGTAAAAATTCAGTTTCTAATATTTGTGTGATTGCATAATTACAATTTTCTGGAAAGGTTTCATAAGGTAGGTTGGTTTCTTTGACTGCTAAGTTAATTCCGTCTTGATAACCTAATGAAAAGGCTTCTTCTAAATAGGATTTTAAGCTGGGACTATCTGCTAATATTCGGTTGATTTGAGTCCGTTGTTCTCGAATTGTTGCTAACCAACTATTACTACGTTTTTCTGGTTGATATTGCCATTTTAGTAAGTGTCCTAATAACAAGGCTAAAAGGTTGGTTAATTCTCTTCTTTCTTGTCTTCCCAATGTTTCTATCTCTTCAATTAAGTTGAGTTTATCTAGTGTTTCCCATTTTTCTTCTCTGAGTAGTTGTGCTTGTGTTTTTGTCCATCCATAAAAATCAGAATTGTACAGTGTATTCATGGTTTTTACCTGTAAACTACTATATATTATTTATTTGTCTGAATCAGGATTTTCAGGATTTTAGGATTTTCAGGATAGGAATTTGTCTGAATCAGGATTTCCAGGATTTTAGGATTTTCAGGATAGGAATTTGTCTGAATCAGGATTTCCAGGATTTTAGGATTTTCAGGATGGGAATTTGTCTGAATCAGGATTTCCAGGATTTTAGGATTTTCAGGATTGGCTATTTGTTGCTTTTTTATTGAATTGGCATCATTTGTATTTACGATAAAACGATAAAGCCAAATATTGGAATCAATAAAGTATTGTGTCTTCTCACCAGCGTTCATTTGCTTGTTCTCTAGTGAGTGGTTGAAAATCTGCAATCTTAATGGGATTTGCGGTTAATTGGTTAATAATACCTGTTTGCGGAAAGTGTTTCTTTTTTGGAAGTTGTAAAATTACAATTTCTACTATTTCCGCATTGTGTATTTCGTCTTGATACTCAAGGGGAATTTCGATTTTACCGTTATTTACTCTGGCTTTAAACTGTATATTTGTAGTCATACTGATATTTCTGACACAATTGTTGATATCTTACTTTTATTCTACAACTGTATTTGATTATTGTCAGAATCAGGATTTGCAAGATTAGAGGATGAACAGGATTTTGTTATTTTCACATCTTGCGTATTCTTCAATCCTGTAAATCCTTAAATCCTGGATATCCTGATTCAGACAAAATGGAAATATTATTAAAGGAAAAGGAGAAAAGAAAAAGCAGGACAAAAGAGCAAAAGTATAAAAGGCTAGAAAGTCCTCGCTGTACCACTATATACAACCCGAAAACCGAAAGAGTCGTGGCTACCGTCGAGGTTCTCGTCGTAGCGATAAGCAGAACGGCAAAAATCAGGATAGGTGAGCCGCGAACCACCACGCAGCAGTTTATATGATTCGCTTTGATTTGTTAAAGCATTACCATCTGTAGGCGCATTTATATAACTATCTTTATAATCATCTTGACACCATTCCCACACATTGCCGTGCATATCGTACAAACCAAAAGCATTAGGGGGAAAAGTTCCTACATCTGTGGTTTGCTGGCGATATTTTCCTTTCGGTGCAGAAGCGTAGGTATAATTACCATCATAGTTTACCAGTTCTGGAGTAATACTTTCACCAAAATAAAATGGTGTGGTAGTTCCGGCTCGACAAGCATACTCCCATTCAGCCTCGCTGGGTAATCTGTAGTTTTTTCCTGTTTTTTGACTTAACTTTTTACAGAACTCAACCGCATCATTCCAACTAAGTTGTTCAACAGGAAGATTATCACCTTTGAATCGGGAAGGGTTAGTTCCAATAATAGCTTGATATTGTGCCTGTGTTAATTCATATTTCCCCATGTAGAAACCGGGAACTGTAACTTGACGTTGGGGACCTTCATTTGAACCTCGTCCTACTTCACTTGCGGGTGAACCCATGATAAATGTTCCCCCTGGTATTTCTACCATTTCTAATAAAACACCGTTTCCTAAGTCTTCTGTGAAGTATTTTGCACTTGCATTGCGTCGGTTGGTGATGTTTCCGGTTGCGTCTGTGGTGACAACTTCAAAACTGAAGGTTTGGAGATTATTTGGGGAAGTTGTATTTTGTCTAGTTTGATTTTTGTTCCTCCACAGATTTTGTCCTACTGCTATAGTCAATCCTCCAACGCCAAGTAAAGATAAGATATTGCGACGAGTAAAAATTTTCTTTTGTTGTGATTTTGGTTGATTATTAACAGGTTTTGGTGGTTGAGGTTTTGGAGGTGGTGGTGGTTGTAAGGCTTTTTCTATTGCTGCTATCCTTTGCAAAATCTCCTGAGTATTTCCAGGACGATCTTTATATAAACGTTCCATCATCTCATCTAGCAAATCTGCTAACATAGATGATATTTGTGGCAGAAGTGTTGAATGTTAGGAAAAGATTAAAAAAAAGTACCATAATTTGATACAATCTAAAAAAATCTAGATAAAGAATTATCAAATTATGCGCTTAAAGAATTTCCCAGAAGTGGTCAAAACAATATTGAAACCATTGCCCAAAAAAGATTATCCAGTTCTGGACACATTTTCATTTGTATCAGTGTGGTTACAGTATGTCATGGATAAAAGTATAGTGAGTATGAGAGATTTATTTCAAAGACTAAATAATCAAGGGATAGATTTAAAAATATCAAATTTTTCCAAGGCAAGTAAAAAGAGAGATACTCAAGTATTTTTGGAGATAATAACTGAATTAAACAATCAACTGAGAAAGAAAAAAGGAAAGGAAGAAACCCAAGCATTATTTCCTATAGATTCAACAATTATTACATTAACAAGTAAATTATTATGGAGTCAAGGATATCATCAAGTAAAACTATTTTGTGGGTTAGATAGTTTGACATCAGAAGTTGGTGGAATGGTGATTCATTTTGGGCAAGGACATGACCATAAATATGGACAAGAAACAGTAGAAGCAATTCCGTCAAAAGGAGTAGGGATAATGGATAGAGGATTTGCATCCTCCGAAAGAATATCTGAATTAAAACAACAAAAAAATAAAGCTTTTGTCTTAAGAATTAAAAATAATGTCACTTTAGAAATGCTAGAAAATGGTAATTGTAAAGTTGGCAAAGATGAAAGAGAAGTGGAAATTAGAGTAGTAGCATTTTGTGATATAGAAACTAAGAGTGAATTTCGTTTAGCAACAAACTTATTAAATGAAGGAGAAGAGCAAGTTAGTAATCAAGAGATTATGGAAATTTACATACAAAGATGGCAAATTGAATTGTTATGGAAATTCTTAAAAATGCACCTCAAGTTAGACAGACTTATGACAAAGAATGAGAATGGAATTAGAATTCAGATAATGTGCTGTTTAATCGCTTATTTGATATTGCAACTAATAGAAATACCGCAAGAATTTGGCAAAACTTTATTAGATAAGCTCCGTTATCTTCAGTCCTATATGTGTCAGGAAATAAGTTATGTTCATTGGTTTAGAAAACTTATTTGGATAAGATGAAAAATAGCACTTATAGGCTAAGTTTATTTCAATATGTAAAGTTTTATTACGCTATTCAACATTTCTGTATTTGTGGTGCATGATTACGCCAATCTAATTTCTCATTATAAGCATCATAAATAATTGGATCAAGTGGTTCTTTACCTGTGAGTAAATAAACAAATGTTCGTCCTAAAGCAAAAAAATCAGATTGAGGTACGGCGTTATTGTTAATTTGTTCTGAGGGTGTGAAACCTGCGGAAATGATTCCTGTGACTCCACCTTGCTGATTAACGACTGTGGTTGTAAGTTTACGGACTGTGCCAAAATCAATTAACACCAATTGAGCATTTTCGGCCCTCAACATAATGTTAGATGGTTTGATATCTCGATGAAAAAAGTTTTTATTATGGACTTGTTCTAAAATAATCAGTAAATCTTTCAGCCATGCTATTGCTGTAGTTTGGTTAATGGGACGCAACCCATTTTTTTGCATATACTTTTGTAAGTCTTCTCCCTCAATTTTTTCCATTACTAAACAATGAATTGGGGTGTTGTGGTTGTGGGGATAATATTCAAAATAAGCGTCTAGTTCTACTTTAGGAATACCAGGATGATGGAGTTGACTTAAAACATCGGCCTCTTGTTTAAATAATTCTATGGCTTTTTGCCGATTATCGGTCAAGATTTTGATAACTTTGGTTTTGTTGGTTCTGACTTCGTTGATTTCAAATGTATCACCAAAGCCACCTCCTCCCAGCCTAACTATTACCCGATAGCGGTCTTGTAGTAACAAGCCTGAACTACAGGTTTCACAAAATAGGATATTGTTGGGATTTTGCGGCTTTGGGCAGTTAGGATTGATGCACAGGCTCATAATCTTGGTAGGTAGCACATTTATCTGATATTCTACCTTTATTTACGGAAAATAAATATGTCTGAATCAGGATTTCCAGGATTTAAGGATTTTCAGGATGTGAATTTGTCTGAATCAGGATTTCCAGGATTTAAGGATTTTCAGGATGTGAATTTGTCTGAATCAGGATACTCAGGATTTGAGGATTTTCAGGATGTGAATTTGTCTGAATCAGGATTTCCAGGATTTAAGGATTTTCAGGATGTGAATTTGTCTGAATCAGGATACTCAGGATTTTAGGATTTTCAGGATGTGAATTTGTCTGAATCAGGATACTCAGGATTTTAGGATTTTCAGGATATTAAGAATATGAAGAAGATGAAAATAATGAAATCCTGTTCATCCTTAAATCCTGGATATCCTGATTCAGACATTCTCCCTAAAACCGTCCATTTCCCTGAATAATATGCTTCACTGTTGTTAAAGTTTCTAAACTAATAAATCCCCTTCTATGTCCTTTTTGATTGGACATTCCTAAAAATACAGCCTCTCCCCGTGAAGAATGACGGGAAAAACGCGGGGAAGCATTTATGTAGGTGGAGGCGCTATTTACTCCTAATGCAAATTGGCGACTTTCTTGGTAGGATTCGGTGACAATACTATCAGCATGACTGCTACTATATTGGTTAATCCAAGCGATCGCACTTTCTAAACTATCTACTAACTTAAAAGCTACTGTTTTGGTTAAATACGGTGTTCCCCATTCTTCATCTTTGGCTAATTGCAATTGGGGAAATGCTGCAACTAGTTCTGCATCTCCTTTAAGTTGAAAACCTTTTTCTTTCAAGCTACTCCACAGCACTGACAAGGAAGATGGTAAGGCTTGACGATGCACTAAAACTTTTTCAATGGCATTGACTTGATCTGGTTCGCTTTCATGGCTATCCATAATCATCCAGCGAATCATTTCTAAGCTACTGTTCACTGACCAATACAGATAACAATTACCCATTGCTGATTTTAACACTGGGCAGGTTGCTTGTCTGACTACCTGTTGAATTAAACTGGAACGTCCGTAGGGAATAACTAAACTTAAATACTGATCTTGGGTAACTAAATCTCGCACTGAAGCACCATGTTCAGCCGTGATTAATTCTACACAACCTGCGGGTAATCCGACTTTAGTAATGGCTGTTTGCAAGGCGTTAGCGATCGCTGTATTGGAGTTACTAGCTTCCGTACTACCTTTAAGAATAATACTATTGCCAGTTTTTATGCAAAAACCAGCAGCGATCGCCCCCAAATCCGGGAAAGCCTCATAAATAAAGGCAATTACCCCCAAAGGCATCAATTGAGTATAACTTTGAGAGTCTTCCTGTTGATAATCAGCAGTTCTCACCCGGCGCAAAGGATCAGATAATTCCCCCAATCGTTGCAGAATCTTAATAGTATTCTCCAACCTAGAGGGGGTTAGCTTCAACCAGTCCAAAATTAATTCGGGAACTGCCATTTCTCGACTTGCTTCTAAATCTAGAGTATTAGCTTCGAGAATTTCATCAAAATCGCTTTCTATCGCTTGTGCCATTGCTAACACAGCGCGACTCCTATCTGTCCCCTTAGTCGTTCCCAATTTTAAGGAAGCCTGAAAAGCGCGGTTAGCACTTGTCATAGGTTCGGGGTAATCATCAATCACTTCACCTGTCATGGAGTTAACGTCTGTAAGTAAGCCAGACCATTAGTGCTGGCAGAATTACCAATAGCAATGCTACAATTGCCCAAGCTATGATGTTGGAACTATTAGCCAATCGTAGAGCTAATGGTAGCCATATAATCACTAACACAAAAATTATGCTGAGTGCTATTGGTAAATAGTTTTGTCCTAATCGGGGTTGAACAATTTGCCAATTATTGCCTTTCCAGCGCCAAGCACGCTTGTAAGGATAAGTAGTAGAAAGTTGCTCTAATACATATCCATTGTCTTCGACAACAAAAATTTGCTGACAGCGATCGCATCCAAACGCTTCTGTGAGTGTAATGGGAATTAACTGTCCATTGCGACGGCAAGGACAAATGTATTCCGTATTTAAGTCAATTTTATCTGGTTTTTGAGGTTGCACAAGCGAGATAAATAACTTGGGCGGTTTCTTACATTATTCCCTAATTTTCCTGAAAATCAGTATGGGAAACCTTGAAATTGCGTCTAATAATGTAGCTGGGAAAGTTTTCTCACAAACTCCGAAAAAATCCATCATTTACAAATTTAGTGGTGATGGAAAATCTTTAGTGTTATTTTAACATATCTACTTTAACTAGAAAGCGGGTGATGGGATTCGAACCCACGACATCAACCTTGGCAAGGTTGCGCTCTACCACTGAGCTACACCCGCGAGACTCACCAATAAACTTATTATTCCAGATATATTCAGCTTTGTCAACCCCTTAGCTAAACTTTTTTTTCAGTTGTCAGTGGCAAGAATTTTTAACCAATTACCCATTACCTATTACCCATTACCCATCACCCAATTAACCTGCTAAATTCGGGCGTAATTGCCGCATGAGACTAGCCATTTCTATAGCATTCATAGCGTACTCCCAACCATGATTACTCTTGATACCGGCTCGTTCTAGGGCTTGCTGCATGGTATCTGTGGTTAAAATGCCGAAAATTACAGGTACACCTGTTTGGAAACTAGCCGCAGCAACACCTTTAGAAACTTCTGACGATACATAATCAAAATGCGGTGTTTGTCCTTTAATGACTGCGCCGAGGCAAATTATGGCATCATAACGGCCAGACATTGCTAACTGACGGGCTACATTGGCAACTTCAAAACTACCAGGAACCCATACATAATCTACTTGCTGTCCTTCGGGGTCAGGATCTATACCATGACGCTTCAAGCAGTCTTTACATCCTTCTACTAATTTTAAGGTGACAAGATCATTGAAGCGAGCGATGATCAATGCAAAGCGCAAAGACTCGGTGTGCTGAAAATTTCCTTCAAAAACTGCCATAACTGCCCCTAAATAAATTTAGAATAACTGCTTTACCAATATACTTTTCTGCAATGAAAATATAAGAGCAGGAAAGCACAATCAGGAAAAAGTCGTTTAGAAAACAATCAATACCTTCGCAAAATTGAAAAAAGCCTGATTAGTAGTAGGTTGGGTTGACGTAAGGAAACCCGACAAATGCTTTTGGTTGCGCTGTTGCTTAACCCAACCTACAAAAAATGGCGAAGATATTGAAAAAATAAAGTTTTTTCTTTTTGACTCTTTACCTTAGCTTTTCTGCTCCTAAAAGTGTGTATGGTATGCGCTAGTGAATATTTAAAGCATTCAACTAAACCACAAAAAAGTTTAATATACCAACTAACACGACTAAAGCCGCCCAAATTGCTGAACCAACCCAGAGTAGTTTTTTAGATTCTACCCAGTTTTGAGGAGTAGCGTAAACAACAGGTACACCAATCACAAGCACGAAGGAGAACAGGACTAATGATATTAAAGCGATTTGAAATACTATGCTCATTTTGTTTTTCCCAACATAACTAAATCTTAGTTTTCCCGGAACTGCTGCTGTATAAACAGTTTAGGGTTTTCAGTGAACCTTATGAACTCATAGGGCATCGCCTGATCAATTAATATTTTACGTCTGGTTTGTAACAGTTGCTCACTTCTGATCTTCCAATCTGTTTTTTTCTTTCGGGGATTGGGAAAATGATTAAGATAGAAATTATCTTCTCTGTCACCTGTTACCTGTCCCCTGTCACCTTTAATATATGGATTTAATTCTTTGTCACACAACTGCGGATTTTGATGCTTTGGGGGCAGCGGTAGGGTTAACTTGTCTCAAACCAGGCAGTAAAATTGTCTTGACTGGGGGCGCACATCCTCCTGTGCGGGACTTTTTGGCCTTACACCGTGACGAGTATCCGTTGATTGAAAGACGTTCCGTAAATCCTGAAAATATTCGCTCTTTAATGGTTGTGGATACTCAAAAGCGCGATCGCCTTGGTAAAGCCGCTATCTGGTTCGATTTACCCAATGTCCAAGAAATCATTGTTTACGATCATCATTTTGGACAGGAAAGAGACATTCCCAGCACTCAATTATATATTGACGAAGTGGGGGCGACAACTACCTTAATGGTAGAAGAACTGCAAAAAAATAATATTTCTTTAAATTCTGCCCAAGCAACTGTAATGGCTTTAGGTATTCATGTTGATACAGGTTCATTAACCTATAAACAATCTACAGCCAGAGATGCTTTAGCTTTAGCTTGGTTAATGCAGCAAGGGGCAAATTTATCAGTTATTTCTACTTATCGAGATCCTGGTTTATCACCACAATTACAACAGTTATTAAGTACAGCTTTAGAGAATTTACAATATCTTTGTTTGCGGGGATATACCATAGCTTGGGTGACACTAAAAACCGATGGTTTTGTCCCCGGTTTATCAGGTTTAGCTTCCGAAATTATTGACTTAACAGAAACCGATGCTGTACTGTTGGCAAATGAATATCCTTTAGGTGAAGATGATTGGCGATTCACAGTAATTGGGAGAACAAAAATTCCCCAAACAAATCTTAATTCCTTATTTCAACCTCATGGTGGTGGGGGACATTCTCAAGCTGCATCTCTTAATCTGCGTACCACAGATTCCCAACAAATTTTACAAGAATTATTAGATAGTTTAAAAGCCCAAATTCCCCATCCTCCCACAGCTAGAGATTTAATGTCTTCGCCAGTGCGGACAATTCGCCCTGATACTACTATAGCTGAAGCCCAGCGGATTTTATTGCGTTATGGACATTCAGGTTTATCTGTAGTTAATAACCAAGGTTTATTAATCGGAATTATTTCCCGTCGGGATTTAGATATTGCTTTACATCATGGGTTTAGTCATGCACCAGTTAAAGGTTATATGACAAGTAATTTAAAGACAATTACCCCTGATACTTCTTTACCAGAAATTGAGTCTTTAATGGTGACTTATGATATTGGCAGATTACCAGTATTAGATCATGGGCAATTAGTTGGTATTGTCACCCGCACCGATATTTTAAGAGAATTACATCAATTAACGATTCAAAATATAGAATTAACAACTGATAATTATTCTCGAAATTTAGGACTTAATACTGAATTAGAAAAACGTCTCACTCCTCAGCTTTGGCGATTACTCAGTACCGCATCCCAAGAAGCAGAAAAACGCGGTTGGCATCTTTATTTAGTGGGTGGTGCAGTCCGAGATTTGCTATTAGCAGAAACAGAAACTCGCAGTTTGACAATTAATGATATTGATTTAGTTGTTGATGGTTTTCATAAAACCGCAGATGTGGGTGCAGGTGTAGAATTAGCTAAAGCCTTACAGCAAATTTATCAAAATGCGAGATTAGAAATTCATGGTGCTTTTCAAACTGCGGCTTTATTATGGCATAAAGATTTAGTATTAGACTCATTATGGGTAGATATTGCCACAGCAAGAACCGAGTTTTATCCTTATCCAGCAGCAAATCCAGAAGTTGAGGCTAGTTCCATTCGGCAAGATTTATATCGGCGAGATTTTACAATTAATGCAATGGCTTTGCGGTTAACTTCTCCCCGCGCTGGTGAATTATTAGATTTCTTTGGTGGTTTTATAGACTTACAAAATCAGCAAGTTCGGATTTTACACCCTAATAGTTTTATTGAAGATCCAACTCGGATTTATCGCGGAGTACGGTTTGCAGTGCGGTTTGGATTTTCCCTAGAACCACAAACAGAAGCCTATATTCTTTATGCTATAAATAGTGGAGTTTATGATCGAACAAGTCAAGAAAATAGTAAAACTCCGGCTTTGCAAACTCGACTAAAAACTGAATTAAAATATATATTAGCAGCACCTTATTGGCAATCAGCTTTAGAATTATTGGATAATTTGGGGGCTTTACAATGTATTCATCCTACTTTAAAATTAGATGTGGAACTTTCTCGACAATTAAATTTATTAAAACACTGTTTAAGAAAATTTGACAAAAAACAAACTTTAATAAATTGGCAAATGCGTCTAGAAGTATTAATTGCCTATTTACAACCGGAATATCGAGGGAAAGTCGCTAAAAATCTGCAATTAACTGATGATAGTATTATTAGATTAGAGAAATTATTTTCAGTGGAATCTGAGATAAGTACATTATTACCCACTTTTGAAAAACCTAGTCAAACTCTCTATTTACTCAGGAAATATGATTTGCAAACTTTAATCTTAATTGCTTTACAAAGTCCCCGCAAAATCAGAAGACGGATTTGGCAATATTTAACAAATTGGGGAAATATTCAACCGCTATTAAATGGAAATGATTTAAAACAATTGGGTTATAAACCTAGTCCCCAATATAAGCAAATGCTTGATGATTTATTGACTGCAACTGTAGATGGTATAATTAAGGATAAAGCAGAAGCACAAGAATTTTTAGCCAAGCATTATCCTGGGTAATTGATATTAAAAATATGAGGTTGATATGCAAATTCAAACATCCAGCAAATATTACACTCCAGAAGAATATTTAGAACTAGAAGAAAAATCAGAATTTAAAAACGAATATATAGATGGGGAAATTATACCTATGACTGGTGGAACTACAAATCATAATGAAATTTCAGGTAATTTTTATCTACATTTTAAATTAAAAATGCGGAATCAAAATTACAAGATTTATATGGGTGATGTTAAATTATGGCTAGAACGTTATCAAATCTATACTTATCCAGATATTATGGTAATTCAAGGAGAACCAATATATCAAGGAACTGGAACTACTCAAGTAACAAATCCGTTAATGATTGTCGAAGTGTTATCTAAATCAACTATAAATTATGATAAAACCGACAAATTTAGATTTTATCGTTCTCTTCCTGAATTAAAAGAATATATTATGATTAACCAATATGAATGTTTTATTGAACAATTTGCCAAAAATGCCGAAGGACAATGGGTATTAACTGAATATGAATCAGTAAATGATATATTGTCTTTAAAATCCATAGATTTTCAAATTCCCTTCAATGATATTTATGAAGGTGTAAATTTCCAGTAGGTTTGGTTGACGTATCTTAGAGGTTGTTTGAAAACTTTTTCGTGTGGGATCTGACACCCGCAGATCCCCCTAAATCCCCCTTTTTAAGGGGGACTTTGAGGAATTTAGCCCCCCTTTGTAAGGGGGGTTGGGGGGATCTCGATTAATTCTGATACTTTTCAA
>NZ_JAAVWA010000065.1:0-4976 GCF_017355725.1 Anabaena sp. 54 | reverse complement strand
AGAAAGGATCGCCATTCTTTATCAAGGCAACGTCAGACTATTGGGATATAATCCCCAAAACCAATTACCAATTACATTAAAATTACTGCAACCAGGGGCAACAATTGGCGAAATTGCTTGGTTGCGTGAACTTCCTTGTGAAACAGCGATCGCTTCCACAGAAGTCATCTGTTTAACCTGGAAAGCCGCAGATTATTTGCAATTTATCAACCGCAATCCAGCCTTTGCTCAAGCTCGTCAACACATAAGTCACCCAATTGAAATATTTGATATTTTGAGTTCCCAGGTAGCACAAAAAGCTTTAGTAAATCACAACCTCAAAGACATTACCCAACAGGCTCAATTAGAAGCAAAAATTCATTATTTATCACCGGGAAAAACGGCTTTAAGAGAATTAGATAGCGATCGCATTTGGTTTGTGAGTGGTCGTAGTTCCCTGCCCAATTTCCCACCCTGTTCTCGTCTAGAAACCGACGTAATTGAAGTTAAAGGCAACATTCCTCTCCGCTTATTGGGCATTAATCCTCAAGACCTATCATTACTTGATGGTGTTACCATTGAATCCGAAACATTAGAAACTATATCAGATAGCAGAGTAGATTCGGAAATTCCCTACGCCCAAGAACCAGAATTTGTTCCCCCCACCACATCAAACAAGCAATTTAAAAATCAAAACTATCCATTTTTCCGGGGACAAGGAGAATTAGATGCCACTCTGGCTTGTTTTCAAATGCTATCCAAGCATTTAGAAATGCCCTTTCGGAAAGAAGTAGTGCGGCGGATTTTAACCGACCAAATTAAGCGTCAAGGGAGTATATCTTTTCAAGTTTGCGCTTATTTATCAGAACTAATTGGACTTAAATCCCAGCTAGTTGATGTTCCTGCTGTTTCCATCAATCGGATTCCTACACCAGCATTAATTCGCTATCGTGACAGTTTTGCTGTCCTCTATGCGGTAGATGGAAAAACAGTAGTTTTGGGTTTACCATCTCAAGGCATTATCAACTGCCAAATTAGTCAATTAGTAGAAGAATTAGAAACCGATGACGCTAATCTTCAACCACAAGTTAGAGTTTTATTACTGAGTGCAACCAAAGAAACACCGAAAGAACGCTTTGGGTTATCTTGGTTTGTTCCTTACTTATCACGTTACCGCCGGGTACTGATAGAAGTATTTATTGCTTCCTTCTTCGTCCAACTAGCTGCCCTCGCTAATCCTCTGGTTATTCAGCTAATCATTGATAAAGTCATCGTCCAAAATAGTATTAGTACCCTGAATATTCTAGGAGTATTACTATTAGCAGTGGGTGTATTTGAAGCAGTATTAACCACCTTGCGGACTTACTTATTTGTAGATACCACCAACCGCATTGATATGAGTTTGGGGTCACAAATTATTGACCACTTGCTACGCTTACCACTGCGCTATTTCGATAAAAGACCAGTTGGTGAACTATCCACCAGAATTAATGAATTAGAAAATATCCGTCAGTTTCTCACTGGTACAGCTTTAACAGTGGTATTAGATGCCCTATTCTCCGTCGTTTATATAGTTGTCATGTTGTTTTACAGTTGGCAACTAACTCTCGTCGGATTAGGGACAATTCCTCTGTTTGTGGTGGTGACATTAGTCGCTGCTCCCACCGTGAGTAGACAATTAAGAACTAAAGCTGAACGGAATGCCGAAACTCAATCTTATTTGGTTGAGGTTATGTCAGGTATTCAAACAGTTAAAGCCCAAAATATTGAATTACGCTCCCGGTTTTCTTGGCAAAAGAAATATGCTAAGTTTGTCGCTGCCGGTTTTAAAACTGTTCTCACTTCCACATTAGCGAATTCAACCAGTCAGTTTCTCAGTAAACTTAGCAGTTTATTAGTTTTATGGGTGGGAGCTTATTTAGTTTTGAAAGGAGAATTAACATTAGGAGAATTAATTGCTTTTCGGATTATTTCTAGTTACGTTACTACCCCAATCTTACGGTTGGCGCAAATCTGGCAAAACTTCCAAGAAACTGGTTTATCTTTAGAACGATTAAGTGATATTGTGGATACACCACAAGAAGCAGAAATAGATCGGAATAATATTTCTCTTCCTACCGTTAACGGTGCAGTGAAATATGAAAACGTTTCCTTCCGATTTGCTGCCAGCGGACCACTACAACTCAGCAATGTCACCGTCGAATTTGCCCCAGGTAAATTTGTGGGCATTGTCGGGCAAAGTGGTTCAGGAAAAAGTACAATGATGAAATTACTGCTCAGACTTTATGACACAGAATCTGGGAGAATTTTAGTTGATGGTTACGACATTTCCAAAGTCGAACTTTATTCGCTGCGGCGACAAATTGGCGTAGTTCCCCAAGATACGCTCTTATTTGATGGCACAGTTCAAGAAAATATTGCCTTAACAAATCCTGATGCCACAACAGAGGAAATTATTGAAGCTGCACAAATCGCTGTTGCACATGAATTTATTATGACCTTACCCAATGGTTATAATACAAGAGTTGGGGAACGGGGATCAGCCCTTTCTGGTGGACAAAGACAGAGAATTGCGATCGCTCGTTCTGTATTACAAAGACCTAAAATCTTAGTTTTAGACGAAGCCACCAGCGCTCTAGATTATCCGACAGAAAGGCAAATTTGTCTGAACTTAGCTCGTGCATTCAAAGGCAACACAGTCTTCTTCATTACCCACCGTTTAAATACTGTTAGTAATGCCGATACTATCGTCGTCATGGATAACAGTAGAATGATAGAACAAGGTAGTCATCAAGAACTCATGGCAGCTAAAGGTCATTATTTCTATCTTTATCAACAACAGGAAGTAAATTTGTAATTTGTCAGTTATTTGTAAGGGTTTAGCTCATGCTTTACCCTGTTCATCTCGTTCCCAGTCTCTGACTGGGAATGCCATTACAGAGGCTCTGCCTAAAGCCGTTAGAGAACTCCACAAAAAAAATGTCCAATCTTGTGGGATGGGCATCTTGCCCGTCCTTGCATTATTAGCGGGCTTTTCGGACTGCATCACAAGAAATTTTGGGATATTTTTTTAATTTGAAGTTTCTTATAAATTCATTCCCATACAGAGTACAGAGTATGGAACGAGAAAACGAAAAAAGGCAGTAATACATTAAACTTTTCAAACTCTAAAATCACACACCACTAAATATTCAATCTAAAATCCCAAATCCCAAATTATTATGACTCAACTTAATGGTAGTTACAGCAACGGTAACGGTAACGGAAACGGTAACGGATCTTATAGAGATGCACAAGTATTAACACCACCCAAACCCGCTCCTAAACAGCCAAAACCCGATTTTAATTTTAATAACTTCGACCAATCTGTAGTCTTACGCCAATCCCCAATTTGGTCAAGAACTATCATGCTCACCCTCATGGGATTAGCTTGTTTTGGGATTATTTGGGCTTGTTTAGCGAAAATTGAGCAAGTAGTTCCCGCCACAGGACAATTAAAACCAGAAGGAACAGTCAAAGACGTACAAGCTCCTATAAATGGAGTTGTAAAATCACTGTATGTAAAAGATGGTAAAGAGGTAAAACCAGGAGATTTATTATTAACCTTTGATTCCATTGCGACCCTAGCCGAATTAAATTCATTGAATAAGATTCGGATAGCTTTAATTCAAGAAAACAATATCTATCGTCGCTTAATGGGAGCAAGTACCGGAATAGATGCTGAAATAGCATTTTTACGCAGTAGACTCCCAGGAGAATCAGCTTTTCTGCTTAAAAGCCGCGCTTCCTTAGTAGCAGAAAATGAATTATTACGTTCTCAATTAAGAAATTCACCGGGAGCAGCAGGTACAGGAATTGATGAACAACAATTATTAGCAGTTGCTAAAACAGAATTAAAATCCCGTTCTAAAGCCGCAGATTTAGAAGTTGAAAAAACCCGAAAACAACTTTCTCAAACCATATTTAAACTGCAAGATACTAAAAATGGTTTAGCAATTCAAAGTCAGATTTTAGCTAGTCTTAAAACCTTAGCTGAAGAAGGTGGTATTTCTAAACTGCAATATCTGAATCAAAAACAACAGGTACAAACGCTTTCCGCAGAAATATCACAATTACAAGAAGAGGCAAAACGTCTACAATTCGATATTGATAAAGGAAAAGAGCAATTAACCAATACAGTTGCTAGTTCTGATAAAACTATTTTGGAAAAAATCGGTGCTAACAAACAACGGATTGCAGAAATTGATAGTCAATTCATGAAAATTATTCTAGAAAATGAACAGCGTTTAGCAGATATTAATAGTAAAATCTCCCAAACACAATTAAACGTTAAATATCAAGAACTTCGCGCTCCTGTAGGAGGTGTAATTTTTGATCTTCAAGCTAAAAATCCGGGTTTTGTTGCCAATTCTACCCAAAAATTACTACAAATTGTCCCCAAAGATAGCCTCATAGCCGAAGTTTTCATCACCAATAAAGATATTGGTTTCGTGAGGAAAGGTATGAATGTAGATGTGAGAATTGATTCCTTTCCCTTTAGTGAATTTGGTGATATCAAGGGTAAAGTAATTGATATTGGTTCAGATGCTTTACCTCCCGACCAAAACCATCAATTTTATAGATTCCCCGCCAAAATCAAGTTAGATAGACAACAATTAAGTCTCACCAATCAAGATAGAAAGATATCCTTACAGTCCGGTATGTCTATTACTGCTAATATTAAAGTCCGAGAAGAACGGACAGTCATGAGTTTATTTACAGAGATGTTTACCAAGCAAGTGGAGAGTTTGAACGAAGTCCGTTAGGGATTTTTAAAAGACCTAAAACCCTTGTAGAGACGTTCCATGGAACGTCTCTACATCTTTTTTGGAGATGTCTATACTCAAAACGGTTAAAACTTGGACTTTTTTGTCTCATTCGTCTCATTCCCAGTCTCTGACTGGGAATGAATTCTAGAAGGCTCTGCCTTCAATAATATTAGAGGCAGAGCCTCATCA
>NZ_JAAVWA010000030.1:0-64750 GCF_017355725.1 Anabaena sp. 54 | reverse complement strand
TCGCCTAAACCCTCTTCACTCTTGCCTCTTGCCTTTTGCCTTGCCATAACGACAATTTTCAACGCCAACCTACTTATGGTAAAATTAAAATATACTACTATACTTGTTACCTCTGAGAAGTATGAGCATCTACCCAGATTTTCAAGCACAAGGCTATGAGGTTATTAGAGAATTAGGACGCAACCGCGAAGGTGGTAGAATTACTTGGTTAGCAACAAATCTTAACACAAAGCAACCAGAAGTAATTAAACAGTTTTGTTTTGCTCAAGCGGGTTCAAATTGGTCTGGTTCAGAAGCCCACGCACGAGAAATACAGGTACTCAAAGGATTAGATCATCCTGGTATTCCCAGTTACTTGCATTCCTTTGAAACCTCCGATGGTTTTTGTTTAATTCAAGAGTATATTCATGGTTCTACTTTAGCAGAACCTCGCAGTTTTTCACCAGCAGAAATTAAACAAATTGCTATTAAGATTTTAGAAATTCTGGTATATTTACAAAATCGGATTCCGTCGGTAATTCATCGAGATATCAAACCCGAAAACATTTTAGTAGATGAACAAATCAATGTCTATTTAATTGACTTTGGTTTTGCTCGTATTGGTAGTCATGATGTAGCTGGAAGTAGTGTATTTAAAGGAACTCCTGGTTTTATTCCCCCGGAGCAAATGTTTAAACCCACAAATGCTACAGATTTGTATGCTTTGGGTGCAACTTTGATATGTTTATTAACAGGAATCAAGTCAACAAAAATAGATCAATTGCAAGATGAAGATGATCCTTATTTAATTAAATTTCGTCATCTTTTACCCCGGTTGAGTTTGCGGTTTATCGGTTGGTTGGAAAAAATGGTACAACCGAAACAAAAAGACCGATTTACTAATGCAGAATTAGCTTTAGAAGCACTCAAACCCCTTGATGTTATTCGTGTACCAGCAGTTGATTTTAGTGAGACGGTTTTAGAGTTGAAAGCGAACAGGTTGGGGGAAAAATTAACTAGGGTTATTATTATTGAAAATTCTATACCAGATACTTTATTAGAAGGTAAATGGGAAGTTGGATCTCATCCTCAAGACCCTCCCCATACACCAGATAATCATGCTTGGATTTCAGTTAAACCTGGTAAGTTTAGTAGGAATCATATTCTTTGTCAGGTTCAGGTGGATACGAGTAAATTGATGGCGGATAAGCAGTATAAACGTCAATTAATTTTTCATAGTAATGCTTATCCAGCTAGTCATACTTTGACGGTGAAGGTACAAACGGCGGCTTTACCAATTGAGAAGATAAAATTGCCCTATTGGCGTTTAATTGTGATGTTTTTACAGGTTGTGATGGCAGCCATGTTCATAAGTTGGAGTATACCTTATTTGACAATATCTAATTATGTATTCGGCGTGGTGTGCGGTTGTATAACGTTTATTTACTGTCGAAATGAGGCTATGGCTGTGGGTGTGGCTGTGGGTGTGGCTGTGGGTGTGGCTGTGGGTATGGCTGTGGGTATGCCTCCTATGGCTGTGGGTGTGGCTATGGCTATTATGGGTTGGGGTGGGGCTATGGGTATGGGTTTGGGTGTGGCTATGGCTGTGGCTGTGGCTGTGGACATTGCTAAAGAGGCTAAAAACTTGTTTACTAATATACTAATACTACTCAATATGAGTAGTATAGGATTGGGAATTAGTGTGGGAACGGGAATAATAATAGGCTTTAACACATTTATTTTGTTAGCACTCACTGGAACAAGTTTACCGGCACTTTTCATACTGCTTTATCCACCCTTAAAAAGACGTAAATTAATTGCTAAATATCGTCAGTCTGAGGAATCTTTAATTAAGCCGTGAAAATATCAGTCATGTAGGTTGGGTTAAGCGACAACGCAACCCAACAAAAGATATAATAAAAATGTCTGAATCAGGATATCCAGGATTTAAGGATTTACAGAATAATGTCAGAATCAGGATATCCAGGATTAAAGGATTTACAGGATGAAGAGATTAAATATTTATTGTCTGAATCAGGATATCCAGGATTTAAGGATTTACAGGATGAAGAGATTAAATATTTTTAATGATCACCAAATTCTATTAATCTACCAATTCTGTCAATGATGATAACAAAGCCTGATAGCGTGGCGTATCCCAGGATATATGGAATTCAATTGTTTTCTGAATGAACTATCTTTGAGAAACACACAATTATTTAATTATTCAACTCATCCAAATCCATACAAAAATCCTGTAAATCCTTTAATCCTGGACATCCTGATTCAGACAAAAATATTTAATTATTCAACTCATCAAAATCCAAATCCATACAAAAATCCTGTAAATCCTTTAATCCTGGATATCCTGATTCAGACAAAAATATTTAATTATTCAAATCATCAAAATCCAAATCCCAACAAAAATCCTGTAAATCCTTTAATCCTGGACATCCTGATTCAGACAAAAATATTTAATTATTCAAATCATCAAAATCCAAATCCCAACAAAAATCCTGTAAATCCTTTAATCCTGGACATCCTGATTCTGACAAAAATATTTAATTATTCAAATCATCAAAGTCATGTAGGTTGGGTTAAGCAACAGCGCAACCCAACAAAAGATATAATATACAGCGCAACCCAAGAAAAGAATAATATATATAATGTTGGGTTTTCTCAACCCAACCTACGTAATGCTATAATCAACAAATAACTACTTGGTATCACATCATGATGATTACTCAAGAATTAGAATGTAAAGAAAACATCTCCCAAGATGTAATATTTCCCCCAAGTGATTTATATAGTGATGAACCGACCGTGGAAACAGAACTACATCTAGAGCAAATTATGCTCTTAATTAAATGTCTCAAATGGTTATGGAAAGATAGAAATGATTTCTATGCTGCGGGAAATCTCACCATTTACTATAGTCCTAATCAGAAAAAATCTGAATATTTCCGAGGTCCAGATTTCTTTGTCGTCTTAGGAACAGAACGCAAAACTCGCAAAAGTTGGGTGGTGTGGGAAGAAGATGGTAAATATCCTAATTTCATTTTAGAAATTCTCTCACCAACTACAGCAAATACAGATAGAGAATATAAAAAAGAACTTTATCAAAATACCTTCCGCACACCTGATTATTTTTGGTTCGACCCTTATACACTAGAATTTGCAGGTTTTCATTTAGTAGACGGAGAATATCAACCTTTAGAACAAAATCAGCAAGGACATTTGTGGAGTCGTCAGCTAGGTTTATATTTAGGAATTTATCAAGGACTATTACGGTATTTTACCCCAGCAGGAGAGCTAGTTCCCACACCTGAAGAAACCGCAGAACAGGAAACTAAAAGAGCAGAAAAAGAAGCGAGAAAATCAGAACGTTTAGCAGCAAAACTGCGGGAATTAAATATAGATCCTGATACAATTTAATCCAGTTGCTAATTTACTCTGTTGCTTAACCTGGGAGGTTGTTTTAAAAGTCTAGATTCATAATTTAAGCAGAATACTACCGAATTTATACAACAGATTAAACAAACAAAACACCCTTTAGTCATGTAGGTTGGGTTAAGCAACAGCGCCACCCAAGAAAAGAATAATATAATGTTGGGTTTTCTCAACCCAACCTACGTAATGCTATAATCAATAAATAACTACTTGGTATCATATCATGATGATTACTCAAGAATTAGAATGCAAAGAAAACATCTCCCCAGATGTAATATTTCCTCCTAGTGATTTATATAGTGATGAACCTCCCGTGGAAACAGAACTACATCTAGAGCAAATTATGCTCTTAATCAAATGTCTCAAATGGTTGTGGAAAGATAGATATGATTTCTATGCTGCGGGAAATTTGAGTATTTACTATAGTCCTAATCAGAAAAAATCAGAATATTTCCGAGGTCCTGATTTTTTCGTCGTCTTGGAAACTGAACGCAAAACTCGGAAAAGTTGGGTAGTGTGGGAAGAAGATGGTAAATATCCTAATTTCATTTTAGAAATTCTTTCACCAAGTACAGCTAATACTGATAGAGAATACAAAAAAGAACTTTATCAAAATACTTTCCGCACACCGGATTACTTTTGGTTTGACCCTTATACACTAGAATTTGCAGGTTTTCATTTAGTAGATAATAAATATCAACCTTTAGAACCAAATGAAAAAGGACATTTATGGAGTCAACAGTTAGGTTTATACTTAGGAATTAACCAAGGACTATTAAGGTATTTTACCCCAGCAGGAGAGTTAGTTCCTACACCGGAAGAAACCGCAGAAGAGGAGACTAAAAAAACAGCAATACAAATGCAAAGAGCCGAAATAGAAGCCCAAAGAGCAAAAATAGAAACCCAAAGAGCCGAATGGGAAGCTAGAAGAGCAGAACGTTTAGCCGCAAAATTGCGAGAATTAAATATTGATCCAGATACAATTTAAACCATGAAACTTGAAGAATTATCAACTTTAGAAAAAACTTTTAATCAACTCATCGAAACTCTGCTGAATAAAAAAGCAGAACATGAACATTTCACCGTTAGACTTAGCAGCGAAAGCAGTCAATTTACCCGCTTTAATTCTGCCAAAGTTAGACAAACAGGTTGTGTTCATGATGGTTCGATTCAATTGACCTTAATGGCTAATCAACGCACTAGTTCCCGTCAGTTTCCCTTGACTGGAAATTGGGACGTAGATTGGGAATTAGCCTCCACCGCTTTACAAGAATTACGTGATGAATTACCATTATTACCAATTGATCCTTATTTAGTTTTACCATCAGGAAATCATAGCAGTCGAGAAATTAATACTGGTAAATTACTAACTCCAGAAATATTAGTTCCCAGTATCCTCGAAACAGTGACTAATTTAGATTTTACGGGGATGTATGCTGGAGGAGTTGTTATCAGAGGTTATGGTGATTCTAGCGGAAAAAAACACTGGTTTGTGACTGATTCATTTAACTTAGATTATTCCTTATTTATGGCATCAGGACAAGCTGTAAAAGGAACTTTTGCCGGAAGTGAATGGAATGAAGCTGCTTATTTAGCTAAAATAAATGATGGGAAACAGCAAATAGAAATGCTATCTCGTCCAGTTAAAGAATTACCCAAAGGACAATATAAAACTTATTTTGCTCCGGCTGCGGTGGCTGAATTATTGGGTATGCTTTCCTGGGGCGCTATCAGTGAAGCCGATATTCAACAAGGTAATAGTGCTTTAGCCGCTTTATCACGTCAGGAAAAACAACTTTCCCCAAAATTCACTTTAAAAGAAAATTTTCAAAGTGGTTTAGTACCGAGATTTAATAATTTGGGAGAAATGGCTGCACCAGAATTAGCATTAATTGAAAACGGCATTTTAATTAATAGCTTAGTTAATTCTCGCACGGCGAAGGAATATAATAAACCCGCTAATGGTGCGAATGGTTCAGAAACCTTACGTTCTCCAGAAATCAGCCTTGGTAATTTGGCTTTTGAGCAGATTTTACCCAGTTTAGATACAGGATTATATGTTTCTAATTTACATTATTTGAATTGGAGCGATCGCCCATCTGGCAGAATTACAGGAATGACTCGTTATGCGTGCTTTTGGGTAGAAAATGGCGAAATCATTGCCCCCATAGCCAACCTGCGCTTTGATGAAAGTCTCTATCGCTTTTGGGGTGCAGAAAATCTCATTGATTTAACCAACTTCCAAGAATTTATTCCCGAAGTGGGAACTTACGGAAGCCGACAATTAGGAGGAAGTTTAGTTCCCGGTATGTTGGTGAACGATTTCACCTATACGTTATAAACCTTATCAAGCTTAGATTCCCCACTGCAATACATATTAAGGAGGGAATTGGGGTTGGATCTTAATTCTACTGCTTCTTGGGTAGTTGGGGGATAGTTTTAGAAAATAATTTTGCATCTCTATTAGCAGGTAAACTCGCTATAATAGTGATCTGCTATTTTTAGCGCATCATGATGAATTTACTGTCTAGTAGAAGTTAAATATAATACAAATATTACGAAGTATTATGAAATTACATTCCTTGGATATAAAAAACTTTCGTGCTATTGAAGATATCTCTTTAGATTTTACCGATTTACTTAGTCGTCCTCGACCTATCAATTTAATTGTTGGTCCTAATGGTTCTGGGAAAACTTCAATTTTAGATGCCATTCATGTTGTAGTTAAAGTATTTGAAAATCCAAAACATCCAGAGTTAAGAGAGGGTTTAGAATACAATATACAACAATTAGTTAGGGGGATAACAAATACAACTCAAATCGCATTTGAATATTCTCTTGAAAGAGATGAAGCTGAAGCTATTAATGATGTTTATTCATCACTTGAATTAGACCAAAACTTTGATTTTTCAAACCCAGTTCCACCTTTAGAAAGTCCAGCAAAAGTTATTTGGTATTATCCAAATAGAAAACTAAATACAAAGAATTTATGTGATTATGATATTTCACCTGGAAATTCTATTAAAGTTTTGGGTGCAAGAGGTAGAGCTTCTCAGGCAATATCTAAAAATCGTCAAACTTCACAAATATTTGATAGAATTGGTGGAGTTTGCTATTTAGATCAAAGACGTACTGTAAGATTATTTAAGAGTTTTAATAAACAAACTCAGGAAGATCAAAATGCACATAGCGATGTTTTATTATGGTTAAATCAATATTACCGTAAAGATTTAACATGGAATGAAGAAAAATATGGTGAATCATATTGGAAAAGAGTTCAAAGATTATTTAATAAAATTTGTTTTCCTTCAGAATTAATAGGTTTAGAGTCAGGTCCCGATTCTGATACTGTGATTCTCAAAAGAAAGGGTGTAGAATATGATTTATTACAAATGAGTTCAGGAGAACATCAAATTTTAAGAATCTTAGTTGGTTTAGCAGCAGATACCGCTAAAAATTCTATTGTTCTTATTGACGAAGTTGAACTACATTTACATCCTGCTTGGCAAAAAAGATTAATCCAAGTTTTGCGGGGAGATGACTCAAATAATCAATATATTTTCACCACCCATTCTCCAACTGTGGCAGAAATGTTTTATGATTCAGAAATCATTAAATTGGGTGATTTGGGAGAAAAATAATGAAAATATTGGATGATACTTTATACATATTAATTGAAGGTGAACCTACAAGTCCCGAAGTTCCATTTATTAATAGAGTGATTGGCAACCTAATAAATCAAGGGTTATTATCAACAATCAAGTATAAAGTACAGGAAATAGGTGGTAGTGGGAACTTTAATTCTATAGGTAAATTAATCTACTCAAATAGTAAATTACATCAAAATATACCAATAATTGGGATTTCCGATAGAGATTTTCGTACACAAGAAAAAATTGATGAAATGGTTTTAAGGCCAGATAGTTATTTTCTACAAAAGAACTCTAAATCTGTAAAAATAATTTATTGGTCAAGACAAGAATGGGAAAATTTTTTACTTGAAGAGACAGAAACTATAGCTAATCTGTTAAATCTAATACCTACAAAAGAATCACAGTCTAAGACATATAGAAGCAACACTACAAATAGTGTAACTAAAGCAGAACTAGATCAATGGCTAATACAATATTTTCAGAATGCAATTATGGAAGAGTTATTAGAATGTTTAAGGTTTAGATTTAGACAAAGAGCCAATCTCAGGTTAAGTTTAGATAAACTAAAGGCCTTATCTTTACTAAATATGGAAAGTTGGTTTAAAAATCAGATAGTTAGTAAAGCTAGAGAATCTAGAAGAAATATATTTAGTTTAAAATCGCTGTTTCAAGATATGGTGCGAGAAAACTTCTGGCAATCTTGTATTAATGATCCTAGTCAATTGGATTTTCAACAAGCAAAAATATTTTTTAGAGGCAAGGAAGCACTAGATCATTTACTGACAACTGACGCTAAAGAATATCTGTCCATCCAAAATTTAGGTAAAGAAATTTTTAAAGAAGCAATTTTAAAAGAATTAGATCAAAATACAAATTCTCTGATTGTTCAAGAACTGGGTGAAATGCTACAACCTTATTTTCAACAAGCTGCCAATTTGACAGGAATAGAATAAATTTTATATCGCTCTTTTCATTTCAATATGACGGCGTAAAATCTCATTAATAGCTGTTTGATAGTCTTTGTTTTCAGCTTTAAACCAAGCTATTACATCAGGTTCTAGTTGAATAACATTCTTTGCTTGTGCTGCGGGAATTCGCAAAGTTGCTTTTTTAAAAAACTCATCAGTCAATGGGGGAATATCAGAATAGTCAATATCCTCATCTGACATTGAATCTAAAGCTTGCCAATTAGTCCGTGATATATTATTCAAATCTTTTGCGTTCATAACGATTTGCCTTTCGTTATCACATATTTTACAGTATTTTTCATCCTGTAAATCCTTAAATCCTGGAAATCCTGATTCAGACAAAATAAATCAAAAAGTCCCTATCAACTAGAACCCGTGTATGTAATCATTGTGGGTTCATTGAAGATAGAGACTTAAAACTGAGATTGTCAAAAACTACTCAAAATCTAACCTAACAACTCAATGTTAGAAAAGATGAAATCTTGAATAGAAATACGTTCTGCGATTTCCGTGCGAATTTCCCGACGGTTGAGAATGTAGTAATTACCTACCTTTTCATATTCATCAGTAAAATCGCTTTTACCGCCCTTTTGAGCGCCAGTTTCGGGGTCATGATAAACAGAATTGTAGGTGTGAGAAAGATATCCTTCTCCAGTATCGTGACTGCTGAAAGTGTCAATAGTCACAAAAGTACCGTGAATTAAACGGTGAACGTGGCAAACTTCATTGTTACGCACTTTGTACTTATCTCCTTCCGACTTTCCACCAACAAAAAGTTCTACTGCACCGGTTGCGTCAGTGCTACCATATCTAAAAGTATTTGCGCCGTGAGTTTGTTCAAACGCCCGACGGACGCGGTGAACGGCGATTTCCCAAGCTTGTCCGTGAATGGCTTTTTTAGCAGCTTCGTCTTCCACATTCAGAACTTCTGCCTTCATATTGGCATCAATCCGCACTTGACCTTTGATCACTTGGTCATCATACTTATAAGTAATATCTGCGGTATAGCCAGGGAAATTTTCATCCCAAGTATAACGGTTTTGATAGGCAGCCTGAAAAAGTTCTTGGGCTGAGATTTGAGTAACTGTCATCGTGCTTGTCCTCTGGTTACAAGTTAAAATAGCTTTTTATCGTTGCTGGTATTAGCATAGAGGTAATTATCGAGGTTCGCATAGACCCCAAATGGGTACACTTATGGCTAAAACTCTCCACGCCATTTTCCAAGCGATCGCCAATGTCCAAAATGAGCAAGAATTAAAACTAGCTCTCATGGATACCATTGGCGACCATTTTGCAGTACAACATTGGGGTATTGATCTCCTAGATGACCAATTAGATACTCAAATTGAAATTCCCGAAATTCCCGCTGTCTGCTTAGAAGCTAACCCTATTGGGCGCTATGTTGTTGAACGTCACGCCCCCACCCATGAGCAATTAATTTTATCCCCGGAAGACTGGAAAAACTATTGCACTCGTCACGAACACGTAATGACTGGTCCCATAGTTTGTAATGGTCAATTAGTGGGGACTTTAAATTTTGCTCGTGACCCCGGAAGTCAGCCCTTTGATAGTAATGATTTAGCTGATTTAAGTGCAGTTTGTTTACATTTATCAGCGAAAATGGCGACACTCCAAGCAAAACCAAAAACCTTCGCATCTGCTGGTAATTGTCCCCTGACAGCGCGGGAATTAGAAATTGCCAGATTAGTAGCTCAAGGTTTAACTAATGGAGAAATTGCCGTTAAATTATGGATTACTCAAAATTCTGTCAAGCAAGCTTTGAAAAGGATGTTCCGTAAATTAGACGTTTCTACTCGTGCAGAAATGGTATCCAAACTACAAGAGCGATTAGTTTCCTAATAGCTATAAAAGAATGATAGAGCATAGATCCCCGACTTCTTGAAGAAGTCGGGGATCTGAGTATTCAAATATATTACTCTTTGGATACAGTTAATATCAAAATCTTTTGTTAATGTATAAACAAATACGATTATATTCTGATAATTGTCGGTTGGTTTCAGCGACAGCAACCCAACCAAGGTTTAAAATGTTGGGTTTCCCGGCATTAACCCAAACTACGGAATTATTATGCACAAATTATTAACTGGAGCTTTGAGTACAGAAAAATTGACAGTAAAAATCCCCAACTTACCTCTATCATTAGCAGGATTAAAGCTGGTACAAATGTCAGATTTTCACTATGATAATGGTCTATTATCAGAAAAAATGTTAACAGAAGCAATTGCCGTTAGTAATGCCGCAAAACCAGATTTAGTTATTTTAACTGGCGACTACGTTAACACAATCGCTAAACCAATTCACCAACTAGCACCACGACTAAAAAATCTAGAAAGTCGCTATGGTGTCTACGCTATCCTTGGCAATCATGATATTTATTATCCCAGTTCAAAATTAGAAATTACAAATGCTTTAACAAATGTGGGAATTAATGTACTTTGGAATCAAATTGCTTACCCCTTGGGAGAAAAATTACCTTTAGTGGGATTAGCGGATTTTTATTCACGAGAATTTAATCCAGAAGCAATTATGAATCAACTCGATTCGACTACACCTCGGATTGTCTTATCTCATCACCCAGATACAGCCGAAATCCTCAAAAAATGGCGAGTAGATTTACAATTATCCGGTCATAGTCACGGTGGACAAATTGTAATTCCTGGTCGGGGACCCGCTATGATTTACTATGCAAAAATAATCAAAAAAATCCCCAAAAAAATTCTTCGTAAATTACCATTTTTACGGAAAACCCATTCTATATTACGCCACTGGCAATGGTCACAGGGTTTACATCAAGTGGGAAATAATCAATTATATGTAAATCGAGGCTTAGGAACTTATTTCCCCGGACGGTTATTTTGTCCACCAGAGGTTACTATTATTACCTTGGAAGTCTCCCCGTAAATATAGAATATTTAACCGCAGATAAACGCAGATAAACGCAGATAAACGCAGATGAAGACGGATGAATAATTTCTTCCTTTGCTTCTTTGCCCCTACCCTGTGGGATCTCTCAGCGAGATTGCGCGAAACAAAAACAGGCGTTGGTGAATGAAAGTATGAGTTAGTCTCACGCAAAGGCGCAAAGGCGCAAAGATTAAGAGTTTCAGAAAGGGAATTTTTGATTTTCATACCTCAATTCAGCAATACCCAAAAACAATATAGTAGAATAGAAAATTAGCATCAAATTGTGATTTCTTATGTCTGCTACGCCGTTTGTATCTCAGCTAGATTCTCCTAACTCCACTAAATCTGAACTTCTTCCCCCTCTCCTTGGTGCTTCCGTGACGGAGTTAACTGCTTGGGTACAGCAGCAGGGACAACCCGGTTATCGGGGTAAGCAATTGCATGATTGGATCTATAATAAGAGTGTGCGATCGCTCGCTGATATTTCTGTATTTCCGAAAAATTGGCGTTTGGAAGTTGCAGATATTCCCATAGGTCGTTCTTCTCTACATTACCGTTCTGTTGCCCCCGATGATACCGTCAAATATCTCCTCAAATTAGCTGACGGGGAAATTGTGGAAACAGTGGGTATTCCCAGCGATAAACGGTTAACAGTCTGCGTTTCTACTCAAGTCGGCTGTCCAATGGCTTGTGATTTCTGTGCGACTGGGAAAGGTGGCTATAAGCGTAATCTTACCCGTGCGGAAATTGTTGATCAAGTCCTGACTGTCCAAGAAGATTTTCAAGAACGGGTGAGTAATGTGGTATTCATGGGCATGGGTGAACCATTGTTGAATACGGAAAATGTGCTTTTAGCGATTAAATCCATTAATCAAGATATGGGAATTGGTGCGCGATCGCTTACACTATCTACTGTAGGCATCCGCGATCGCATTTTGCAAGTCGCTGCACACCAACTGCAAATTACCCTCGCTGTCAGCCTCCACGCACCCAACCAAGGATTACGGGAACAACTCATTCCCAGTGCTAAACCCTACCCCATAGAAGACTTACTTGCAGAATGTCGAGAATACGTAGAAATAACTGGACGCAGAGTTACCTTTGAATACATACTTCTCGCTGGAGTCAACGACTTACCCGAACACGCCTTAGAACTATCAAAACGTCTGCGAGGATTTCAAAGTCACGTTAACTTAATCCCCTACAATCCCATAGAAGAAGTAGATTACAAAAGACCAACCCGCGACCGAATCGAAGCCTTTGTCAACGTTCTTCAACAACAAAATACCGCCGTCAGTGTCCGTTATTCTCGCGGTTTAGAAGCCGATGCTGCTTGTGGACAATTAAGAACAACAAAAAGGTAATTTGTCAATAAAATTGTCAATTATTTCCTAGCATAAATTCCTGGTGCATAAGCCTCAATCACCTTACCCGTGCGAGTGCAAGTGATCATCAAATAATCGCAACTAGGACATTGTGTTCTGGTAACTTGACTATCAGCAATATAGTGACGTTCAGCCGCACTACCGCAATTTGGGCAATGAATCTTTTGTGATGCTTGCATTTTAAAACCCCTGAAATTAATAACTTTTGAGAAAAAGCGAAAAAACCTGTTTAATTATTGTGAATGTAAAAAAGTTGATATCTTTGGTCATTATCTTAAACTTGATAGTTTTTATCATCATGCCTCAGATATATAAATTTACTTTAGATCTAACTTTTCTTAGATTAGCCGTGATCCCTATGGTGTAATCCTTGAGACAGTCCTGTTTATTTTTTGGGAAAAAATAGGTTATTTTTCCATTCAAGCGTTACTAGATAGGAAAAACTGTAATCAAAGTCACAAAATCAATAGTTTTATATTTAATTAATATTTGCATAAACAAGACACCCCTCCCACAGTCATACAATTATTGTGAGCTAAGTTTCTAGCCCGTCCATTTAGTATTTATAGTGACATACTAGGAAAATAGGCGTTGCTGAACTCAGGTATGAAATTCCCAAATTAAACCTTTAAAACTCTGAACTTTGCGTCTTTGCGCCTTTGCGTGAGACTAAAATTCATACCCTTAATCAGCAACACCGGAAAATATATTAAGTAGGTGGGCGGAGGAAAATCAAAATATATAAATCGCTCAATTTTCCAGACTTGATATTACTTCTAACTTCTTCTAAATCCTCCTGATAGCGCAGCGTGGCGTTAGCCATACTCCTGAATGGGCGCAGGCCCTGCGCCCCTACCTCCTGATAGCGTTTACGTAGTGTGCCGAAGGCATAGCCGTTAGCCATACTTCTAGCCCTCACAGATAACTTTTATGGCTTACGCTACGCTATCAGCAAACCTTAACGGAACACCAAAAAACAAATTACCCAATTTTGTGGGATGGGCAGGATGCCCATCCTTGATGATTAGCGGGCAATTCGTCCCGCACCACAAGAAATTTTTGGGTATTTTTTTAATTGGAAGTCCCTTGTTGTGTTCACCTACTTAGTCCGTTTCAACGGACTTGAGCTATGAGACAGGGAATTTATTCCCTGGCGGTTGTGGAAGGCAAAAGATAAGCCGTTTTGAGTATAATTGTATCCACCTGCTTAACCATGAATAAAAAAGTAAGTAGTCATCCCAAAAGCCACCACTATCACAAATTTCCTCACCAAATTAGGTTCTAGTCTGCGGGCAAAATGAGCGCATAAATAACCACCCAGAGAACCACCAACCGCCATTATAATAACTTGATGCCAAGCAATCAAATTAGCGAACATAAAGGGAATAATAGCCACACCATTAATGCAACTACCTAATAAAGTTTTAAAAGCATTAATAGAGTGAATATTTTTAATCCCTAAAAAGGTTAAAGTTGCCAACATTAAAATGCCTACACCCGCACCAAAAAAACCACCATATATAGAGATTGCTAATTGAGAAATTAGGAGAATCAATAAAGGTGGCGGTGCAGAAATATCATTTTTACTCTGAAGTTGCAGCCAGTTTTTTAGAGATTCACTGAATGTAAATATTAATGTTGCTGATAGTAATAAATAGGGCAGCATCTTTTTAAACACATCCGGTGATGTATATAACAAAGCCACTGAACCAATCACACCACCAACTAAACTTGTGCCGGCTAGTAATAATAATTGTCTTTTTTCAATATTCAAGTCTTGACGATATGCCCTTGCACTAGCGATCGCTGCTATCCACAAAGCAGTATTATTTGTAGCATTAGCGGTAATTGGTGCGACACCCGTAAATATTAGGGTAGGAAATGTAATGAAACTACCACCACCCGCGACAGCATTAAGTCCACCCGCAATGAACGCGGTACTAAAGAGAAGCAAACTATGAATCAAAGTTAAATCTTGCGGCATTTTTTGTAATTAATAAACCTAATTATACTGTTATACGGTAAATACTGTAAGTTTATCGAATTATCGTTGATTTAACTAACACTAAAACCAAATGCAATATTAAAAATAATAAGATAATATTGTTTTTTTGCCTCAACCCAAGGGACAAAAATAAGTTGTACTGGATTTAATTCGGATTATTTTGTATATTTTTTCGCGGGCAAGATGCCCGCACCACATATTTTTACTGATGAGATTCTAACCAGTTGAATAAATCCTCAATAGCTGTAAAATCTAGTAACGCCTCACCGAGTGATTCCAACTGATTTAAAGAAAGAGTTTGAATTTTTTTCCTAACTTCTTCCGGTAAATTTCCTACCCGTTTTTGTAGTAGTCGAACCACAAGATTTTGCTCACCTTCTTGTTTACCTTCTTGTTTACCTTCTGCTATTCCTCGCTCATAGCCAATGCGCTCACCTGTAGTAATATAGGTCATAGTTCGCTCCTGTTCAAATTGTTTAAAATCTTGCCAAAACTCTGCTTCTAATGCCTTTGGTAACATCATAACCCAGTCTATAAAGCGGTAAAGGTTACGAATATCCTTTTCTTGCAATCCTTGTTCATACAATCGGCGAATTAAACTAAATTTCCAGGCTTTGCGTTCTTGTGGTTTTTTACTGGTTTGTTGTGTTTTTAAATGTGCCATTACCACCGTTGCAAAAGGATTATCGCTGGCTTCTAATTCTGTCCAACGGTTTTGGTAATCTAGCAATTTGACTGTACCAAATTCAAAGTTTAACTTGGTATCAGGATAATGGTTCTACCGCTTTTCTTGTGATCAAACATCCTGATTAGGCATCCATAACCATTGCTGTATATGGGTTTGATGCAAATTAATCTGCGATCGCAAAACACTCCGCCTATTTTGCAAAAATTAAAACCTCAAATCCAATCATAGCAATAGTTTCAGCCATATTTTACCGAAAATATTGGGAGCAATAGAAGCAATTTTTTAATCTAAAATCTAAAATCCAAAATCTAAAATTCCCAGTCAAAATAGGTTTTTGGGAGGTTGTACCCCCCGTAATATTTTATATTAAGGAATAGGCACAGATCGTAATAATCGTTCAACTATAGTTTTTGTATTGCGTCCCCCTCTAGGAATCAGACGATGACAAAGAACGTGCGGTGCGAGAAACTTAACATCATCAGGAAGAGCATATTCCCTACCTAAAATAAAAGCCAAGGCTTGAGCGGCTTTTTGTAAAGCTACAGTACCACGAGGACTAACACCAAGAGTGATTTCTTCATCCTGTCTAGTAGTCCGCACCAATTCTAAAATGTATTGTTGCAAAGATGCTTCTACCTTGACTTGGGAACAAGCTTGGCGTAATGCTTGGACTTCTTCTAAAGTAATACAAGGCTGTAAATCAGCAACCTTTAAACCAGCTTGCAGATTTTGCAGCATTTGCATTTCTTCAGATTCCGAAGGATAACCCAAACTTAAAGACAGCATAAATCGGTCCATTTGCGCTTCTGGGAGGGGAAACGTCCCTTGGTACTCAATGGGGTTTTGGGTAGCAATTACAAAGAATGGCTGAGGAACTAGACGAGAAACACCATCAACTGTGACTTGATGTTCTTCCATTACTTCCAGTAAAGCTGACTGGGTACGGGGTGTAGCGCGGTTAATTTCATCCGCTAATAGGACGTTAGCAAATACAGGACCTTGTAGAAATGTAAATTCTCCAGTTTTAGGATTCCAAATATTTGTACCAGTGATATCTGTAGGGAGTAAGTCAGGGGTACATTGTAACCGTTGAAATTTACCATCTACAGAACGAGCCAGAGATTTGGCTAAAAGGGTTTTACCGACACCGGGGACATCTTCTAATAAAGCATGACCACCACCCAGTACAGCTACTATCACTAAGCGTATAGCTTTATGTTTACCAACGATGGTACGAGCCAAATTTTGTGTTAAAGCGTCAATTTTTTCTCTCATGCAGTACCTGGGGGGAAATGGAGAAGGCTTACTTCTGAGTTTTGACTAAAAACTTGTTTAATAGTTTAGCCTTTTCTACAGTATTCCCACGTAATAATCCTAATCCAGTATAAGAATTAAAAATTTCTGGAGTTGCTAAACCACCGACGCAAGGAGAAAAAAATCAAAAAACAGTTTTTTGGAACTGGTTTTACTTTTAAATATATTATTTATTTACAAATTTTATTCTTTATTTGAAAAAGATCAGTTTGATAGTCTTCTAAAAATTCGGTCATCAATCCTCCCCAAGTTGCGCTAAATTTTGGATAAAATTCAGGAGTACAAACATAAGCTTCTTTATTTAAACCTGCGTAGTTTTTTGATAATTTATAATTAAACCAACTAATAGTAGCTTTTAATTGGTCAGTAGCACCTTTAGTGTTACTTCTTATAGCTCTTTCTTGTTCACTTATTGCATCCAATTTAAACTCTACAAAACAAAAATCATTTTCATCAAACAACACAAAATCGCAACGTTGAGCAACCTTTCTTAAAAGTCCTTTTTTTCCATCAATAGGGATAAAGCCAACCATTTTCGCATTACTTATATTAAATAATTTAGTGCTATCAAAATCGGTTATAACAGTCTCATTACCATTGAAATTAATAGTAAATGTATTATCATCAAACTGAATATTGATAATAATAAAAGATTGTCGTCCGTAGTCTTTCAAATCTATCACTGAGAACTCTGATCTCATTTCAATTTCCAGAACATCGGAAAATTTATCAAAAGCATTTGCTAGAAGTTCTTTAATATCCTCAAATTTACTCATTTTCTTTTGAAAGTTTTAGCGTGAATACTGTACAAAGCTTGAAAATCACCACCCAAAATTTCGGAAACCGTATCTAAATAATTTTGTTGAATAGTACCTTTTTCTTGATTAAAAATAGGTTCGCAGTAATTAGTATCTTCACCAACAGATTGATTTCCCAAAGAATAAGCAGAAAAATCTTTAGCACTTAACCAGGAATCTTGGGGAATTATTTGTGCTACTTCTGATTCTGTTGACGGATTTTTTTCAACTACTCTATTTGCGAAGAGTAAATTATTAAAAACTGTGAGAACATAGGGACTATGGGTTGTTATAATTAGTTGGTTATCATCATTTTGATTTATCATTAAAGCTAATAACTCAATCAATTGCTTTTGAGCAATAGGGAATAAATGAGCTTCTGGCTCTTCCAAGATTCTTAATACTTTTGTATTATCAAGAATATTTAGAAAGATATCTTGTAAAATTCTTATAGATTCTTGTTGTCCTGATGAAGTATTAGAAAGCTTAACATATTCTTCTGTTTCCCTGTTAAATACTATTTTCTCTCCCCAATTATCAATTCTGTATTCACCTTTGAGTATTTCATCTATTCGTTTTTTAATATCATATAATTTTTGTTTGAGATTTTCATCATCTTCATAACTTTCAATTACCCCTTCAAAATTACCATTGCCAATTTTTTTAAATTTACCTTTAATTATATCAACTTTTTCCATAAATTTTAGCATTAATGTTTCATCTATTGTTTGTTGCTTACCTGCAAATTTCTTCTTGCTATTTTTCTCTAAAAGACTGCTAACATCTGCAAACAATAATTTTTCAAATAAGTCAGAATAACTTACTGTTGCATTCCTACCAGCGATTACAAATAATGAATCTTCATGATACATTTGAAATGATTCATTCAATAGTTTAGAAAGCCTTTGAGCGTATTTAATTTTATTTTGCTCATAAGTCAATTGTTCATAAATATCATTTGTATTTAAACTCTGCTGAAAAAGTTTTTTAATTGCAGTTGCGGAAGTTCTAAAATTCTCATTTAATAAATTATCACTAAATCGAGAATCTAGTCTTTTCTTATCATTAAGACTTAATTTTAGATATTTGTCATTCTCTACACTATAATAAAATTTTATTTCAAAATTAGGTAAGTGCAATGTAGAACCAAAAAAATCATAAAACTTTTCTCTTATTGGAAATATAAGATCAGAAGTAATATCAAAATAATCCTTCTGCGTATCCTGATATATTTGGCTAAATAAATCATCCCTTAGTGATTTAAAAAAATAAATCAATTTAGCAATAGTGCTTTTACCACTAGCTTGTTCACCAATCAAAACTAATATTTTCTTGACTTCAATTTCTGCATATTGAATCGGACCGAAATTTTCGATGATTATTTTTTGCATAGGTAAATGTGATTTTTTTATGATTAGACAATAATAGAAATACTTTTTGGGAAGTTATACCTCCCATGATATTTCATATTACAGAAGTAGTGTTTCCTGTGTAGATGCGCTTCTTACCTTTCTCATTACAGCAATTTTAATTTACTTGTACCACACTCTTGTTTTTATATTACTTTCTTCCTTTGCAACTTTGCGCCTTTGCGCCTTTGCGTGAGACTTTAAAATGTGGTTTATTTACCTAAAAATCGCTGTAATGTTGAGATTACCATTGAAAATTCCCCCAATATTAACAACTAAAAATTTCTTTAGCTGTTGTACAATCAAGTTGAATTTGGTTTTTCAGCGCTTCTAAGGAAGGAAATTTCTGTTCGGGACGCAAAAATTTGACTAGTTGTACTAGCAAATTTTTTCCATACAAATCACCAGACCAATTTAATAAATGTACTTCTACACAGGTATCTATACCATTAACTGTGGGACGGTTGCCAATATTCATAACTCCAAAATGCTGAGTGGGAGATTTGTCTGGAGTTTCGTGGATAATCGCCTCAATAGCGTAAACACCATGACGGGGTAAAAATTTGTCTTTTGGTAGTTGAATGTTGGCGGTAGGAAAACCGATAGTTCTCCCTAATTTTTGACCTGTTACTACTTCACCTATGAGAGTGTAAGGTCTTCCCAAAAGCCGATTTGCTTTGGGAATATCACCTACTTCCAAACTTTCTCGGATTAATGAGGTACTGATGCGAGCATCATCTGTTGCTGGCAAAATATCTGTATCAGTTTTTATAGGAACTATTGTTACGGGTATGTTGTATTTCGCCGCGATCGCTTGCAAGTCTTGAGCAGTACCCATCCGTTTTTTGCCGAAACAAAAGTCTTGTCCCACGCTAATTTGTTGACATTGCAGTTGTTGAACTAGGATTTTATCAACAAATTCTTCGGGAGAAAGGGCAGATAGTTCTCTATCAAAGGGTAATAATACCAATTGTTCTACTCCAAGCGATCGCAATTGTGCAACTTTTTCATCTAGTGGTGTTAACAAATCACGGGGAAGTCCAGTAAAAAACTCTTGGGGATGGGGATCAAATGTAACAACTGTTGAGTAGGGGCGGACTGGATTCTCCTCACCCCATGCTGACTGCAATACTGGCTGAATCACTCTTTGATGACCAAGATGAACACCATCAAATTTGCCAAGAGCAACAGCAGTTGGTGTCAGCAGTTCTTCTGTCGAAGAAGCAACCCGTACAGAACACCCATTTTGAGACAAATTTAACACTTGGATTTTGGGATTTTAGGTTTATTTTCGCTATCAGCGTTTAGCTACTGTTGAACCTTTGGTTCAGCCATTTATAACGATGTTGACGCTCTCGCGCTGTTAGATATCTAATCACCAATCTAATCTAAAATCGAGAAGTCCGTTGATTAAATTGGTTTTTGGTTAGGTATACCAACCCCACGGGGAAAACTAATTGGTGTGCTGGATACTTTTCGCAAATAAAGACAATGACGAATACTATTACTCAAGGGAGTGGAAAATTCCTCAATTAATTCAATGACTCCACCTAATTGCTCAACAGCAGCCTCTAAACTTTCATTTTCTGCTTGAGTCCAAGTACCGCGATAAATTACCGCCAAACCGCCTTTTCTCACCAAAGGTAAGGAATATTCCGCACAAGCAGAAACATTACTCACAGCCCGGATTACAGCCAGATCATACTGTTGTCGGTGTTGAATTTGTTGACCAATTTCTTCCACTCTACTCAGTAAAGTTTTGGTATTACTTAGAGTAAGTGCTGATAAAACTGTCTCGATAAAGGTAATTTTCTTACCCGTAGAATCTAAAAGTGTAACTTGAGAATTAGGAAAAATCAGGGAAATGGGGATACCAGGAAAACCCGCACCCGTACCAATATCAATTATCCGCTTACCCTTTTCAATCCCAGGAATAAATACTTGTTTAGGTGCAATTCCCCGTAAAGAATCCCAAAGATGTTTTTCCCAAAATTCATCAGGTTCAGTAATGCGAGTTAAATTCAGTTGACGATTTCCAGCAATAATTAATTGATAAAGTTGTTGAAATTGATTTTTTTGCAAAACTGTTGGTTGCCAGTTCAGAGTTTTTTGCCATATTTCCGCCATTTCTGGCAAATTAGCTATTGGTAAGGATTCTAAATTCATTGGTTAAAATTAATTTTTTTAAGTTATTTTGGCGTTACTGATTAAGGGTATGAATTCATCCCTCCTTATCTGTGTTCATCTGCGTTCATCTGCGTTCAATTACTCTTAAAATTAATTTAGTCTCAAGCAGATTTTACCTCTTCTCCCTGACTCCTGACTCCTGATTTTAAAACCCCATGATCTAATGTCCAACAATAATCAGCTATTGGTAACATATCACCTGCATCATGTGTTACAACTAACAGTGTCCAATCTTTTTTCAGTTTGGCTAGTAGATTTATCAGTTGGCGACGCATTGACCAATCTAAACCCGCTGTAGGCTCATCTAATAATAATAAATTTGGTTGGCGAATCAATTGTACCGCTAAAGCCAAACGTCGCTGTTGTCCACCGCTTAAAGCATGAGGTGATGCAGATAAGGATAAATGATCTAATCCGACTTCTGTTAATGCTTGTTTAACCTGTTCTGTTCCCAGTTCAGGATGTCCTAAGCGTAATTCTTCTAAAATTGTCCCCCCGCAGAAATGGCGTTCTGGAAATTGAAATACTAAACCTGCTAATTGTTGTAATTGTTCAGCTATGAGTCCCTGTTCTCGCCAAAAAACCCCACCAGCAGTAGGGTCAGCCAATCCAGATAAAATTTCTAATAAGGTGCTTTTACCCGAACCGCTAGGACCAATAATTAAACCTAGTTTCTGGGGTGGTAATTCTAAATTTATAGCTTGGAGAATGGCTTTTGGGCAGGCTGTGGGATGATAAGTTAGATTTCTAAGATAGAGCATTTGTGTAAATTACCAAGTTATACTCAAAACGGCTTGATTGTTTGATTCTAAACCCCTACACATCTGGGTTCTTTGTCATTTGGCAAAAATTTAAATCTCACCCGTGTTTAGTATATGAAAATTTTTGGCGGAAATAGACTAATTTATAATTCACTATTTTGGCATTTTAGGTAATAGATACAACAATTTCAACCGTAATTATTCAGAAAGGCTATTATGTTTAAACAGGTTTTAATTCCTCAATTAAGGATATTTTGGCGATCGCCTACTTTATTAAGTGTGACTGTGACTACTTCCATCCTTTTGAATATGTTGGTAAATCCCTCCTTTGCGGGTGATCCCTTTCGGGGTCGAGAATCGCGTAAAATTGGCGATCGCACAGAAGCCGCTTTTCATGCTATTTTTCAACAAGGAAATTATCCCACAGCCAAAGATGCTTTACAAAAAGCCGCCTCTAGCGAACCCAATGAACCTCTAATTTACGCCATTCAGGCTTCTTTAGCATATCAAAATCAAGATAGTGCTAGTTTAGAAAAATACAGCAGCAAAACTCTAGAAACTGGACAAAATCTGATCGCCAGTGATCCATTGCGTGGTAACTTATATACTGCGGTTGGTCATTTTTTGACAGGGGCGGTAATTTTGAATCGAGAAGGAACTGTAAATGGTGTCCCCCAAGCTTTAAGTCGGTTGCGGAAAGTCTATACCTATCTTGACAGAGCCGAAGAGATTTCTGCCAATGATCCAGAGTTAAACTTGATTCGCGGCTATATGGATTTAATGTTAGCTGTGAATTTACCTTTTACTAGTCCAGATCAAGTAATTGAAAGATTGGAAAAAAATGCTGCTCCTAATTATTTAGTAAATAGAGGTATTGCTTTAGCTTATCGAGATTTGAAACAATACTCCCAAGCTTTAGATTATGTCAACCGCGCCTTAAAAACAACTGCTGACAACCCAGAAATTTACTATCTTAAAGCCCAAATTCTCCATGAAAAGGGGAAAGCGGAAAAAAGCCAGAATTTAATTAAGGAAGCAATAACTTATTTTGACAAAGCATTAGCCAAAAAATCCCAACTTCCTGCTAATTTAGTCAAACAAATTGAACATGAACGCAATCAGGCTTTTAGTAGTCAGTAGTCAGTAGTCAGTTGTTATAAAATTCTGATTCTACCAATTACCCATTACCCATTACAAAAATGCAAATTCAATTCCGCGAGTTTAATCCTTTTGATGTTTGGATTTGGTTTAAGTTCAGCAATGTTCCCTCCCAAAGGGAAAAACAATATGTAGAAGAAGTATTCAATTCCTGGTTTTATCTAGGTAAATTAGGGGGATTTAATGCTGAAAATTTGCAAATCCAAGACACAGGACTTGATATCAGCTATATGGACTATGATACCAAAGGCTATGATAAAAGTTTAATGGCTTTGATGCACAACATGGGTGAATTTGAATACGAAGGAGAATGGGGTCGTTGTTGGTTTGATTTAGGTACAAGTGATGCGATCGCCTTAGATATTCTCATCAACGCCCTCACTCAACTAACTGAAGAATACGTCACTATTGAAGAACTATACATTGGTGGCGAAAATCCAGATTGGTCTACAGAAGATAGTGAAAGTCGTCCCTCTTCCATTTACGATAATTAATTGTATTTATGAATAAAGAAGGTCAAATTCGGGTGATTGTTTTAGCACTCATCCGAGATGGTAATAGAATATTTGTTTCTGAAGGATTTGATTCGACAAAACAATCAACATTCTATCGGGCTTTAGGTGGTGGCGTAGAATTTGGCGAAACTAGCCGCATAGCCTTAGCTAGAGAATTTCAAGAAGAAATTCAAGCCGAATTAACAAATATTCGCTATTTAACTTGTATTGAAAACTTATTTACCTTTGACGGTAGACAAGGACATGAAATCATTCAACTCTATGAATGTGACTTTGCTGATTCCAAGTTTTATCAAATCGAAAGTTTAACTTTTGCAGAAACACCAGAACGTCAACATCGCGCATTGTGGGTAGATATTTCTCGGTTTAAATCTGGTGAATTAAGATTAGTTCCTGAAGTCTTTTTTGATTATTTGTAAACTTAGATCCCCGACTTCTTTTTTATCTTGTCACTAAATAATAAATTAAGTTGAGAAGTCGGGGATCTTAATCACTCAAGATTGCTATATTAAAACTAAAGGTAAATACAGGAAGTTAATTATGACTTTACAATTAGCAAAACCACACCTTAACATTTTTCGTCTCAATGTTTCTCAATACCATAATGTTTTCTTACGTCCCTGGTAACTTCCCATGTACAAGACATCCCAGCGGGAAAAGTTACTAAGTCTCCCTTACCCATTTGTACCGCTTGTCCTCCATCAGGAGTGACAATAGCATTACCTGCTAAAAAGTAGCAAGTTTCTTGATCATCGTAAGTCCAGGAAAATTTAGATATTTCCTTTTCCCAAATTGGCCAGTTGAATACATCTAACTCATTAAGATGTGCAAGATTTGGTTGATGTACGACTTTAATTTCCATGAGTTGTATTTAACAATAAGATTGGATGTCTTCTCCACACTTATCTACTAAATAACATAATGCGCGAAAACGCAAGCCGACAAACTGCTCATACAGTGGGTTGAGTTTGCACATAGGCGGAATGTGAGCAATTTTCCGACCAAAAACCACGATATCACGCGCAAAGGGACATTGGGCAGGAATTAATTTAGCAATTAATCTAGCAACTTGAGGATTATCAATTTCAATTTCGTCGAACCATTGACGAATTTTTTGCAATAAATCAAACTTATTTTTAACTGAATGGGTTTCTTTGATAGGGTTCACAAAACTAGAGAGAATCATTGGTTGACTATTTGTTTTTAGCATGATGGTAAGTCCTATGTAGATGAGATTGATAAAATTTTGCCAATGTGGCAATTTGCACAACAAATTATCTGGGAAATTTTCACTGAACTTAAAGAACGGTAAAGTAGTTGAACTAATTTTTATTTAAACTGGCTTTGTGTTGAAGAACTGTTCAGTTGAATACAAAATAACAAAGAAAATATAAAAATGGTATAGCCTTAGCTTATGGATTTCTGATATTGAATATAGTAATTTTATATATAAAATCCCCATGAATGGTTGAGAAACGGCACAGTAATTCCAGGGAGAATTGCTAGAAACACTGATGTATCTACCTTTCTCCTCTAGCTGGACTGCATAACCATTAGGAGATGATGACATTAATTTTAGGTGATAGCAGATTCAGAAAAAAGTCGTGGAGGTTACTTTCTCGCAGGGAACAGGGAATAAGGAATTTTCTTCTTCTGACTCCTGACTCGGTGACTGGGCGCAGGCCCTGCGCCCCTACATCTGACAGCGCCCCTACCGCTGACAGTTTTCTAGAATATAACTACACAATTCGCAAAAACCATCTCCTTCCGCTGCTGTAGTTATATATGTAGGTTGATGTTGTAACTGATTTTCATAGCCGCGTATATTTGCCACACCTACGGAAATAGGAAAATAACGCTGGTTAAACAAACTTTCATCATTGGGACTGTCACCAACAGTGATCACCTGTTCGGGGAAGTAGGTGGGAAAATATTGACGTAGAACTTTTAATAAACCGACAGCTTTATTTTGTCCTGGGGGTTGAATATGACACTGAACGTTGCTGTAAGTAAATCCCCAACCCATCTGTTGACAAAGATTACCTATTTTTTGTAATTCGTCAGTTGTCAGTGAGGTAAGATCGAAAGTCCAGTCTGTGACTCGAAATAAATTATCAGCGGATTCTTGAATTTGTGGAAAATAAGTTTGTAAGTTAACAAAAGTTTTGGCTAAATCTTGACGATGGTTAACTAGGTCAGGAATATGGGTGAGTGTGACTGGATCAGAATTATCTGATGGATAAAATAAACCACCATTTTCGGCTATCGCACCGGCTATGGGCATTAAACTACTGATAGCGCTTACCCATCCAGCAGACCTTCCAGTAACAATCAAGACCGGAATTTTAGCTGTGGATAGCCTCTCCAAAGTATTTAGTAATTGAGATGTAAATTTGCCATTTTTAGTGAGTGTCCCATCCATATCTGTTGCCAGTAGGTAAATATGATATGAATGCGTAGATATATCAGACAACTGCTGTATATTAATAAGATGCTTATCCAAGTCCCTAATAGGTTTGTACATATGATATTACCAAGAAAATGTAAAAAATATTTATACCACAGCAACCTACTAAGTAAGATTTGGGTATTATAAATATCAGTAGTTAATAATTTCAGGTTGTAAATTATGGTTAGTACGATTTTTCTGGCTCAATCTTCTGGATCTAAGACAACAAAGACAAATAAAGTCTCACCTGTTATCCACGAGTCTCAGAGTTTACCTCTACCATTGCTACTATTTGCGGGTGGAGGAATGGTTTTAGTGCTGGTTGCTGTGATTGCCTATGGCAGAATCCTCCTTCAAAGGGGTGATAAAAAACTTAAATTTGAACAATTCCGCACGCGAGAATTAGAGAAAAAGTTGAAGTTGGCTTTGGAAACTATTCGCAAAATGGAGACTAATCCAGATTTAGTTCACTCACGAGAATTTAACCTAGATTATCTGCGGATGCGAATGTCAGAGGAGATATTCCATTTTGCTCTAGTTAATCAAATTAAAATCAAAGTTAAAGATAAGATTTCTCTATCACTGCGTCCTAGCCAAGCTAACCAAGGATCTGTGGGGATTTCTAGTAGCACAGGTAGGCAGGTAGATGAAACGTTTGATGTCGAGTATGAAACTGGTGTAGCGCCCAACATTGTCAAGCGGGTGCTGTTTCGAGCGCAAATTCGGTTAGTGAAGTTACCAACTCAAGCTACTTCTTCTACCATTACTCAAATCATTAATTGTATAGAGACATACCTTAGCCCCAGGGAAGATGACGATACTTGGCAACCTACTATTCAAGGTCGGATTGTTTATATACACTGGGATCAAAAGGCTAAACCGACTCCGTTGCTGGTACTAGAACAGTCAAATGAGGGGGTAAATGTGACATTTAGAACTAGCCGTCAAACTCCTCCGACGAAACAATAGTAGTTAGTAGATTTATCTGATGCAGTTACGATTCAGAAATAATCACCACTTTAAATTACTAACAAATATCGAAAAATTCAAAACAGAGACAGACTTTTGGTTAGCAAAATATAAGGCGTATTTAACCAAATTACGAGTTATGCTTAGAAGGAATATTTTGAGCATCACGAGTAAGAAGACCATCTTCCATTTCCACAATGCGATCAGCAATATCTAAGATCCGGTTGTCGTGAGTTACTAATAGGATGGCGGTTCCCTGTTCTTTGGCTAGACGCTGCATGATTTCTACTACATCACGTCCTGATTGTTTGTCTAATGCGGCTGTTGGTTCATCGGCTAAGACTAGGGGAGGATGATTGACTAAGGCGCGAGCGATCGCTATTCTTTGTTTTTGTCCACCAGATAAATTATCTGGATAGTAGTTAACCCGTTCTTGCAAACCTACAGATGCCAGCATTTCCTCTGACTGAGAAATAGCCGTTGATTGGGAAATACTATTATTTAATTCCACAGCCATTTGCACATTTTGCCGAGCCGTTAAAAAACCCAATAAATTATGAGCTTGGAAAATATAACCAATCTTACGTCTCATGTGTACCAGTTTGTTTTGACTAGCACCACACAATTCATCACCTAAAAATTTTAAACTTCCCTCTTGTACCGACCTTAACCCACCAATCAAACTTAATAAAGTCGTTTTCCCTGAACCAGATGGTCCAGTCATAATCACAATTTCTCCGGCATATATTTCCAAACTAATATCAAATAGAATCTGTTTTCTCAGCGATCCTTTACCGTAGTAGTGATTGATATTTTTAATAGATATTACAGGTTCTTTGTTGATCATAATAAAAGGATTTAGGAGTTCAGGAGTTCGGGGCGCAGGGACTGCGCCTATTCAGGAGTATGGCTAACACCACGCTGCGATATCAGGAGTATGGCTAACACCACGCTGCGATATCAGGAGGTAGGGGCGCAGGGCCTGCGCCCATTCAGGAGTTCAGGAAAAAGAAGGAAGAATAAATATTGTTTTTCCCAATGACCAATGACCAATAACTAATCTAAAAAATATCGGCTGGATCGGCAGAGCTTAATTTCCGAATAGCAATCATCCCGGAAATAAAACACATTAAAATAGTTAACATGATTACCATAATGGCGCGATTATAACTCATAAATATAGGCAAAAGTGTAGCATCTCTAGCAACATTATAAAGAACAAGAGCGCAGCCAAATCCAGGTAAATAACCAACAACAGCTAATAAAAAAGCCTCTTGAAGAATCACAGTTAGTAAATAATTTTGAGTGTAGCCTATAGCTTTGAGCGTAGCATATTCAGATAAATGATCATTGACTTCTGTATACAAAATCTGATAAACAATTACAGTTCCTACAATAAAACCCATAATTGTTCCCAAGGTAAAAATAAAGCCAATAGCCGTACTACTTGCCCAATAATTTCTTTCAAATTCAATAAATTCTTCCTTAGTTAAAACATTAATATCTGTAGGTAAATAACTTCGCAATTCTTGAGCTACCACGATGGGATCAGCCCCAGGTTTTAACTTAATAATACCAATATCAATTAATCCCCGTTGACGGTTATTAAAAATTCGCAAAAAGTTAACATCACTGGTAATTAAATTTCCATCTGCACCAAAAGATGCCCCTAATGTAAATAATCCACCCACCTGAACTTTTCTTCTGCGTACTTCTGCTGTGACAACTTTTCCGGCATTAAAACTATCAGCGATCGGACCATACTCTACCCTAGAAGAACGGTCATATAAAACCACATCAGGCAGTTTAAGTTTATTTAAGTTTTCCTCAACTCCGGGTAAATCAAAAAGATTAACTTCTGGATTCATGCCAAAAATTAAGATACTGCGAGGACGACCTGTAACAGGATTTCTCCAGCTTGTATAGTCTAAATATATAGGATGTACTGATTGAACTGTGGGCAAATCTAACGCCTTATATAAACGCCGTTGGGAAAAGGTTTTCATAGCCAAAACAGCATTAGATTGACTGTTAATTAAAACCACATCGCCAACTAGACTACTGTGCATTCTGACGTTACTGTAATAGAGTGCATCTCGGAAACCTAGCTGCATGAACATTAAAATATCAGCAAAGGCAATACCTGACAAAGCTACGGCTAGGCGAGTTTTTTCTCTTGTCAGTTGTAGCCAAGATAAAGGTATTTTTACTGCCATTTTCTAAATCTTTTGATCTGGATACTAATTAAGTAGTTGAACATGAATATTTGGCATAGAAATATGATGTTAATTCTCATTAATTTCTACGGTGACTTTAGCGTTAGTTAAACCAGAAACTTGCTTAGTAAATTCTGGAGATAGGGCAATTTTCACTTCTACAACTCTGGCATCAATGTCTGCGGCTGGATCATTATTTAAGACATCTTTTTTGCCAATTTTTCTACCAATTGATGTGATTCTGCCTTTTAATTGACCGTTAAATGCGCCGTTGTCACTAGAGATAGTAGCAGTTTGACCTAAACGGACTTTATTAATACTATCTTCAGGAACTTCTGCAACTACGAACATCTGATCTGTTTGTCCGATTTCCGCAATTCCATTTGCTCCCATGATTTCCCCGGATTTGGTATGAATTTTTAATATTTCACCAGAACTAGGAGCTTTAACATAGCTTTGCTGAAGTTCTACTTGAGCTTTTCTCATTAAAGCAATGGCATTAGTAACTTGTGCTTGGGCTACTTGAACATTTAATGGACTAACTACTAATATTCTGCTCAATCTTTCTCTTTCTTCGTCTATTTGTCTTTGTAAAGTGGAGACAGTTTTGTTGCGGTTGGCTGTGGCTTCAATTAACTGCTGTTGTAAAGTGGCTAGGGTTTTAATTTGATTAGCTCTAGCTTCGGAAACTTGCTGTTGGATGGTATCTATTGCCCGTTTTAAACTAGCTTGACTTTCGATTAACTGTTGATTTGTAGTTAATGCACTTAAGCGGCGGCGATCGCGCTCTTGCTGAGAAATAGCACCTTGTTTGTATAAAAATTCATAGCGCCCATAATCTACTTGAGCATTTCTTTGTTCGGCTCTAATCCGCTCCATATTAGCCTTCAATGAATTTCTTTGTCCCATTAGTTCCGCTTCCAAACGGTTGACTGTAGCTTGTTGGGCAACCTTCTCACCACTTAACTGGGCAGCAATTCGGCTAATTGTTGCCTGTTGAGCCTCTTTTTCCCCCGCTAATTGGGCTTGTAACCGAGAAATAATGAATCTTTGAGCTTGAGCATCTCTGGGTGGACCAGCACTAACTTGGGCTAAATTTGCACGGGATTCTTGCAATTTAGCTTTGGCTTCTTCTACTACTGCCATACTAGTGTCGCGGCTATCTAAAATTGCCACAACCTGTCCTTGCTGTACTCGTTGTCCTTCTCTGACTAAAAGTTGCTGTACTCGTGAACTCCCTGATAAACCCGCTGGAGCAGAAAGTTTAACTACTTCTCCTCTTGGTTCTAAGCGTCCTATGGCAGTAATACTATTAGGAACTGGGGCTACAGATACAGTAGAAGTCAGTTTTTTTAATTGTTCCATTCTCGCTGTAGCTAAGAACCCAGCAGCTATAGCTACTGGCAAAGCTACGGCAATACTCAACCAAATTTTCGGCTGCTCAAGTGCCTTTTCTGGGGATTTTGATTTTTCATTCACCCTTGACATGATATTTAACCTATTTATCTGAATTATGGTGATGAAACTAAAAAAGTAAATTAGCTGTAATTAAAATCCACAGCAAACTTTATGTAAGACTTACACCTTTTGGGGCTTTTGTTTTGGCAAGTTTATAATTATTGTTGGGTATGATTAACCTTGCATAAACTACACTCTGTGATTATTCAGGTGTATTATCTTGACATGAAAATTTCTGTCTCAAAGCAACCTGGGATACAATAATTGGTAGATTTAATAAATCATTAGTAGTTGAGATTTCACATCTTATTTTTTAGAAGATGTGGGAAACTTCAAAAGTTAGAGTTTACAAGAGAAAATAAAACTTTTGAGTAAATAGGTAAGAATTTTAACAATTAATAATTACTAATTATCAGCCGAAACCAGACAACTAGGAATTTTAGTGATTAACGTTATTTTTCCTCCCAGAAGTCTCAGTGGTGATAACTTCATCTAAATTCTACATTTATCAGTTGAGGGAAAACGTAACGCATTTTACAGATAAGGTAATAGCAATTGGGAGCATCTTAGGACATCATGGCGTAAATAGGTTATTTTTTCTCAAAAAGAACAATAAATGGGGATAGATGGGTGTATAAATGGGGATGACTGGGTGTATAAATGGGGATGACTGGGCGTATAAATGGGGATTGATGGGCGTATAAATGGGGATTGATGGGCGCAGGCCCTGCGCCCCTACTTTCTGACTTTTTTGGGATAGACTGTATTTTTTTTTGGCGGGACTCACTAAAATCTAGCTTTTTTAACTATCAGGGAGAAATCCGCACCCTAAATTGGGTGAGCATCGCGCTAGGATGTAATACATTAACGGCATAATCTCAGATCATCAGTTGCTATGGAAAATTCCCCCATCAAGTCAGTTCAGGCTTCTTACTACGGCGATAGTTCCTACCGGACACCGCCACCAGATTTAGCTTCTCTACTTTTAAAAGAACGAATTGTCTATCTGGGAATGCCTTTAGTTTCAGCAGATGAATACAAACGGCAAATGGGCGTTGATGTAACCAAGCTAATTATTGCTCAGTTGCTTTATCTGAAATTTGACAATCCAGACAAGCCAATCTTCTTTTACATCAATTCAACGGGTACATCTTGGTATACAGGAGATGCGATCGGCTACGAAACGGAAGCTTTTGCTATCTGTGATACTATTAACTATATCAAAACACCCGTACATACAATTTGCATTGGTCAGGCATTGGGAACAGCAGCACTGATTCTATCTGCCGGAACTAAGGGTCAGCGAGCTAGTTTACCTCATGCCACTATTGTCCTGAATCAACCTCGCAGTGGTACTAGAGGTCAAGCAACAGATATTCAAATTTACGCCAAGGAAGTCTTAGCAAACAAAACGGCTATCTTGGATATTTTCTCTCAAAACACTGGACAGTCTCCTGAAAAGATTGCCAAGGACACTGAGCGGATGTTTTATTTGACTCCCCAACAAGCCAAGGAATACGGATTGATTGATCGCGTTCTCGAAAGCATGAAGGATCTGCCGAAACCTTTACCAATGATTGCTTAAGTTGGTTCTCATCATCTCTAATTTCTTCTAATTATCCCTATGGCTGTTGATTCATCACTAAAAGTTCCTTATAACATTCCTGGTGGTAACCAGTGGCAGTGGGTCAGTATTGATCAACGGATGGCGCAGGAGCGGATTCTCTTCTTGAATCGTCCACTGGATACGACTCTGGCTAATTCCCTGATATCTGCCATGCTGTATCTGGAGTCCGAGGATCAGAGTAAGCCAATCTATCTTTATATCAATTCTTTGGGTGATCCTGTGCTGGCTGGTATGGATGAAAGTTTGGGAATGATGTCAATTAGGGCTTGTTTGTCAGTTTATGACACAATCCAGTACATCAAGTCAGAAATTATTACTATCTGTTTGGGTCAAGCAGTGGGTATGGCAGCATTGATTCTATCATCTGGGGCGAAGGGAAAAAGATTCAGTCTACCTCATGCCAATATTGCTCTGACTCAGTCTAGTGTCGCTACTCAGGGTCAAGCAACAGATATTCAAGTGAATGCGGAAGAGGTGTTGCAGAAAGAAAAGATAATTTTTGATATTTTTTCCCAAAATACGGGACAGACAGCCGAAAAAATCTCGAAAGATAGTCAACGTATTTTCTATATGACTCCCCAGGAAGCGAAGGAATACGGAATAATTGATCGGGTGCTAGAAAGTACCAAGAATTTGCCAAGCTCTATTTGAGTTTGCTCTCTATTTTGGATTCTGGCTTCTCAACTTTGACGGAAATTCTCCAGTTCTATTTTCATAGTCTTCACTAAAATTGTCCTATGCCTATTGGTATTCCCAAAGTTCCTTATCGTCTCCCAGGTAGCACCTATGAACAATGGATCGATCTCGAAGATCGTCTATTTCGGGAGCGCATTATTTTTTTGACGGAGGAAGTAGATGATGGTATCGCTAATGCGATTGTCGCTTATTTGCTCTATTTAGATTCCGATGATCAAACTAAGCCAATTTATTTGTATATCAATTCTCCCGGTGGTTCGGTGACTGCGGGATTGGCGATTTACGATACTATGCAACACATTAAGTCTGAGGTGGTGACAATTTGTGTCGGTTTAGCTGCTTCTATGGGATCTTTTCTGTTGGCTGCGGGGACAAAGGGGAAGCGGATGGCTTTGCCTCACTCCCGAATTATGATTCATCAACCTTCAGGTGGAACTCGTGGCCAGGCAAGCGATATCGCCATTGAGGCTAGGGAGATTTTACGGCTTCGTCACCAGTTAAATCAAATTTATGTTGATAATACTGGTCAATCTTTAGAGAAAATCGAGAAAGACATGAATCGTGACTTTTTTATGTCTGCTCAGGAAGCTAAGGAATACGGTTTAATTGATCGTGTGATTGAAGAACGTATTTAAATAGGGGAAAATAATTCAAAATTCAAGATGTAAAATTCAAAAGCATGAATTACTCATTTTGAATTTTTAGTTTTGAATTTTGAATTTAAGTCAAATGAAGCAACATGGATCTTGAAGATTATTATCGGATATTGGGTTTAAGGTCGGGAGTTTCTTTTGCTGATGTGAAAGCGTCCTATCGCCGATTGGTTCAGCAATATCATCCTGATATCAACCCAAATGATCTCAAAGCAAAAGATAAGTTTATTGCGGTGACTGAGGCTTATAAGTTTCTGCAAACGGTTTTACCACCGGAGGAAATTAAGCCTCGGACTAGTGAGGTAAAAACTGATGTTTCTAGTGCTAGAGAAGTGCAAACTCAACCAGCAGCACCGAAAGCAACGGTTATATCTCATCCACCCAATTTAGAGGATATAGAACAACGGTTAAAGTGGAAGACTTATGAGCAGTTACAGCGATTTTTACAGGAAAGACGTTTTCCCCAGGCGATCGCTCTAGCAGAGGCTTTAATGGCGCGTTTACCAGCAGATGCGGAGGTGCGTCAATGGTTAGCGATCGCTTATCAAATCTGGGGACGAGTGTTAATTACGGAAAAACAACTCCCAAAAGCCAGAATTTATCTGAAAAAAGCCTTAAAAACTGACCCATACAATAAAGCTTTATGGAATGAAGTTCAGCAGGATTTTCAACGTTTGGAATTGAAACTTTAGTAATGGGTAATGGGTGATTGGTAATTGATAGTTGGCAAGAGTTTATTATTGATTCATACTTTATTTTTGAATTGTTTATTTCTCTGCGTGGATGTAATCTACAAAGTAGAATTTAGGAATGAATGAAAATTTCAACCACGCAGAAATTTCTACTCCTAAAAGTGCGGTAATTATTAATGGTAAACCTAGCTGTAACCGCCAATCATCAGGTAATACAGCCACTCCAGATATAACAATTACAAAATATGCTAAAAGTCCTATTTGCAACCTTTCTAAATTTTTAACTGCGGTTCGACAACTACTACAATGCTGAGTATGTTGTTTATATCTATCGAGAACTTCAGCCCGATTTTCATTAATAGTTGTAGGTTCACTACCATTAATTCCTATTTCTTGCCAAGGTAATTTACTTTGACAATATTTATCAAACCAATTGCGAAATTCAATTACTAATCTATCAGCATTTGTGGGTAATTTATAAGCTGTTTTCCAACTTTGGGTTAATTGTTTTTGTTGTAAATAGTATTCTTGTTGTTGGAGAAAAATCATATCTCCATCTAATACTAGATGTCTCTCATTAATATGATTCCACCAACGGGGGATAATCCGATGTAGGGTTTTAGCAAAGTTGCGGGGAAATTGAGCAACAATTCTCGATTTACCAGGAGATACGGGAATACAATAAACAACTAAACCTAGTTTCTTTCCTGTATTACCAAGACTAATTGCATATTCTAATCTACAAGGTGGTTCAAATGTAATTGTTGTGGGTAAACCTCTCGCAATATCTACTTCAATTAAATCCATGGTTGATTTGACTATATTAAGAGGTATAGGTTGAGCTTTTTCTCTGTTACCTTGGACTCCATGATGAGCAAAAGGGACATGACTAGGATCTGCTACATTTTCTACTAATGTTTGCCAATCATACTCTAAATCACGGAAATAATTAGACCAAACAAATCCTTTCTCTGCGTCTATTTGGGGTGATAATGGTAAAGGTGTATTTTCTGCTATTGCGGCTGTTTTTTCATCTGGCCATACCCAAAGTAGTTCCTGTTGTTGACGGACTGGAAAGGAAACAACACAAAAATTTTCTTTATTTTTGGCAATAATTTCTGGGTTTTCTGCTTGGGGAACGCGCTGACAAATGCCATTTTCATTAAATTCCCAACCGTGATAACTACACATTAAGTTACCTGTTTTATCTTCGATTCTACCTTCGCTTAATGGTGCGAGACGGTGGGGACATTGATCTAAAAATACCCGATAGGTTTTTGATTGAGTAGGTTTCCAAATTACTAATCTTTTCCCTAATAACGTCATGGACTTAGGTTTTTGTGATTCTAAATCTTCTGTGGGGATGAGAGGATACCAGTGTTGAAGAAAATTAAATTCAGTTTGCATATTGCTTTTAAGTGATAAAACAAGTACACTACTGATAGTATACTGTGACAATAATTTTAATTTCTCGAACTATTCAAATTCACCATGGCCAATCCCTTTTTTCCAGGTAAACCAGTTCTCCCAGAAAGTTTTGTGGGCCGGACATCAGAAATTAACTATGCTTTTGACCAAATCCATAACCGCAGCCATTTCGCCATTTGGGGTGGGCCAGGAATGGGTAAGTCTTCATTCTTGCAGAAATTAGCTTCTGAGCAAACATGGCGAGAATATGGATTAGATCCATCTCAAGGTATCGCTGTCATAGTCAATTGTCAAAATATCATTCCCTTCACTCCTGCTGGTTTTTGGCGAGAAGCTTTAAGTTTGCTGCATGATAAATTAGACAGTGAACCACAACTACAAGCTGAAATCAAGCCATTACTTGAAAAACCGGCGACAAATGATAGTCTGCGCCAAGCATTACGGAGATTGGGTAAAAAAGATAAGTTTTTAGTATTGTTGGTAGATGATTTTGATGCAGCTTTAGTGAGCAATGATCAATATCAAGAAGCTGAAATGGAAACATTTTTAGCTCAGTGTCGTAATTTGGCGGTTCATGCGGAAGAAGGTCAATACCTCTCAATGATTGTGGCTTCACTCCAACGCCTCAGTGAATTAGGTCCCAAGCTTAACCCCAATGCTTCTCCTTGGTACAATCACTATCTGTTTCAATCGCTGAAATTGTTTCCTACCAAGGATTTAGTTCAACTATTAAATATTATTAGACCACCCACATTACGGGGTGAAATCATGAATATTACTGGTGGACATCCAAGGTTAGTCCAAACTGCTGGGTTTTTCTTATATCGAGAGCTACAGCCTGGGATTAATCCCGATATTAAATCATTTGCTGAAAATTTTGAAAGAGATACTCAACAGATTTTCAAAACAATTTGGCATAGATGCAATCCTAAAGAACAGGTGTTGTTAATGCTGATAGCCTTGTTAGATATGGAAGGTCATATAGGGGAACTAAACTTTAAATTAAAAGGCATTGGCCGCATTTTTACACAACATGAACGATCTTTAAGAAAGTTGGAAGAACAGGGTGTAATTACTTCCAATTCTCTAGAACCAGAAAAGTTTTACTCTTTCACTTCATCACTTATGAAAAAATGGGTAATTCAGGAGATTTTGCAGACTCCAGAACAATCAATCAGAGATAGAGAAAAAGAATTTATGAATCTGATTAGTCATGGACAAGTAAACCAAGTTAAAGAAGTAGTTACTTGGTTAGGTAACAATCCAAATAAAGTAAAATCTTTCCTAGATTGGATTACAAAGGTAGTACCAGTATTTCCTGGATAGACATTTGAATAGAGAAGTTCTTTTGGACTTCTCTACTAAGTTTATAGACCATGATTGATCTGAAATTAACAAGGAGCAGATAAAATATGCCTTTCCCTCCAAATCCTTACATACCAGGTGGTCGAATTACAGATACAAATAAATTTTTTGGACGCGAAGAATTTTTTAATGACATTAATTATTATCTTAAAACCGACAATGTAAAACTAATTTTATTACATGGTCAAAGACGGATTGGCAAATCATCTGTAATTGCACAAATTCCTGGAAAATTAGGTACAGATGAATTTGTTTTTATCAGTTTCGATTTTCAAGGTACAGTAAACTCGTCTCATCAAGAAATTATACATTCAATTGCAATTGGAATTATAGAGAAACTAGAAACATTAGAAACAAACGAGGAAATTTTAACCCATTTAGCAGAGAATATTCTTACCAATATTGAGATTTTTTCTCGTGAATTTCTACCGACAGTTTATCAACAATTAGGTAATAAGAAATTGGTTTTACTATGGGATGAATTTGATGTTTTGACTGAAAGAGATACTGAATCAGATACAGATAGTAATAATTTTTGTGATTATATTCTACAGCTACAGACAAGAGATCAGAAATTATTTATTATCCCAGTAGTAGGAAGACATATATCAAAGTTACCAAAATTAGTTTCTTCATTACGAGAAGCACTAAATATAGAAATTGGTTTGTTAAAGAAAGAGGATACTCAAAAGTTAATTATTCAACCTGATAAGAATGTTTTAAACTATGAAGAAGAAGCAATAGAAGCAATTTTCCAATTATCCGCAGGACATCCTTATGTTACCCAGTGTATATGTTCTGCCATTTATAATCTAGCACGCGATCGCTATAATCAAACAAATGTGCTTCCCCAGAGTATAAATGGTCATCATGTTGAAAGTATCGTAGATAAAGCAATTGAATTAGCTGAAGGTGGTTTAGATTGGTTCTGGGGGGGATTAACTACTGAGCAGCAAGTTATTTTTGCAGCAGCAGCAGAGGCTCAAAATATAGCTATTCAAGAAAATGAACCTCCCCAGACTCCACTAATGTTATTAAGAAGCCATGGAATAGCAACAGAATATTTGAATACAGCAAACCAACAATTACATGAATATGATTTTTTAGATAATAACAGGGTTAAGGTAGAATTTGTCCGTCGTTGGTTGGTGAAAAGTCATCAGCTAAAAGAGGAAATTAGCCATTTAGAGACAGTTGAACAAGAAAATGTTAATAAGCTCTTGTCAGTAGCAGATGATTTGCGAGAACATGATGATACACGGGCAGTGCAAACTTATGAACTGGCTTTAAAGCTTAATCCTAATAACTTTAAAACTGTAACATCTTTGGCTGAAGAATATTTAAAGATTGAAGAACTTAATAAAGCCTGTGAACTTTACGAACGAGCCTATCAATTCTATTCTTTTATCGGAAATATAAATAAACAAGAGTCTGTTTTACAGCCTTTATTAACTGTAGCTGAAAAATACTCAAAGTCCGAAAATTTTGAGCAAGCCTTGGAAATTTACAGACTAGCTGACGAAATTGATAGAGAAAGTAGCAAAGATGGTTTTTTACAGACAATAGAAAATTATGTCCATAAATTGATACTTGCAAGAGAATGGATTAAAGCAACAGAACAATGTCAATCAGGGTTAGAAATTGATCCAAACAGAATATTATTTAAACAAAGATTAAAAGAAATTGAAGCCCGTGAGTCTAACACTAATCTTAACGTTGCAGCTAAACCTTTAAATAAAAAACCTTCTACAATCATGCTCAAATGGCTCAACCGTAGTTCAATATTAATAGCATCTTTAGGATTAGCTGGAATTGTAGTTATTGGTGTAGGTATTTCTCAAAGTTTGAGAACTTGTCCACCAGGTGAAAGAAAGGAATTAGGTGTTTTTTGTGTGGTAGATAATAGTAGAATTAGTCGAGGTAATAGCACTTTCTTCCCTGAGATTAATAATATCCCTCGTGACAAAGGTATTCAAGCCTTCAAACAAGGTGATTATCAACTAGCAGCTAATCTATTTCAACAAGCTGTCAAAGCTAATCAAAATGACCCAGAAGTGCTTATTTATTATAATAATGCCCTAGCTCGTCAACAAGGTTCTCCCTTTACCTTCGCAGTAGTTGTACCATTAGACAACAACACAACTACTGATACTGCTAAAGAAATATTACGTGGAGTAGCTCAAGCACAAAATCAATTTAATCAAAATAAAGGGTTAAATGGCAGATTAGTAGAAATTGTGATTGCTAATGATAGCAATAAAGAAAAAGCTAAAGAAGTAGCACAAGAACTCATCAAAGATTCTTCAATACTGGGAGTAGTTGGACATAAATCTAGTGATGCTACCCAGGCAGCATTACCAGAATATGCAAAAGCCAAATTAGCGGTTATTTCCCCCACTAGCACCAGTATTTTCCTAAATAATCCAGTTTTCTTCAGAGCAGTTTATTCTGATGAAAGTGCGGGTAAAAAACTTGCTGAATATACTTATAAAGGTCTCAAATTAAAAAAAGCAGTAATCTTTGCCAACCCAACTAATACATATAGTAACAGCCTCAGAGAGATATTTACAAATCAGTTTGAAAAATTAGGAGGTGAGGTGGTTCATAAACCCCTAATTGATTTAACTGCTGCTACATTTGATCCAGAGAAAGAAGTTGCTAAAAGCGTCTACGGTGACAAGGCGGAAGCAGCATTGTTGTTGCCAGACACACAAAGTGTTGAGATTGCTTTCAAGATTGCTAAGGAAATTACCAAAAGAAACGAAACACTCAAAACTCAAAATCCACCAAGACCAGAATTAAAAATGTTAGGTGGAGATACTCTTTATCAGGGTGCAACTTTAATCAGCGACAGGAAAAATGTAGAGGGTTTAATCATTGCAGTACCCTGGTTTAGAGAAACACCACAAGCTCAACTTTTTGCCAAAAAAGCAGATAAGCAATGGGGAGGAGGTATTAGTTGGCGAACTGCAACTAGCTTTGATGCAACTTGGATGTTGATTAAGGCTTTATCTAATAATCCATCTCGTAGTACAGTATTAGGAGGACTAGAAAATGTCAGTCTTTCTGCCAATGAAACATCAGGCTATCCTCTCAAGTTTACACCACAAAGGGAGCGTCAAGGTGAGTCTATTCTTGTCGAGATTAAAGGAGGTAAATTTGAACAAATTGATCCACCAGCAAAACCGTGATCTCACAGATGCAATTAAAACGTTTGGAGGTACTATGAGGATATGATTACTTCTTTTAAGTCTCAAAGAAACCCTTATGTTATTGGTCGTCCTATTGACCAACAGTTGTTTTTTGGGCGAGAAAGCCTATTTTTGACTATTCAAGATCATATTCAACATAATAGCAACATTATCTTGTTATATGGTCAGCGCCGCATTGGTAAGTCATCTGTCATTAGAAACATTCCTCATGGATTGAATGATTTACATGAGTTTGTTTTTGTGACATTTAATTTAGAACATTATAGCCAAAAGTCCCTAAGTGAAATTTTGGCGGATTTAGCTCAAGAGATACTTCATGATCTTTCGTTGGACGATGAAAATATTAAACTACCGGAAATTACAGAGTTAGAATTAGATTCTGGAATTTTTTCTCATCAATTCTTACCGCAAGTATATCAATTATTAGAAAATAAGAATTTGGTATTGGTAGTTGATGAATTTGATGCCTTAATGAATAGTAATAATCCAGAATTATTAGAACAAGTTTATAAATATTTATCTTCTCTTACCAATAGTCATAAAAAATTATTTCTAATTTTATTAATAGAACAAAGATCAGTAAATAACCACAGAATAATTAAGATATTTAAGGATGTACCTGTTCGAGAAATTGGGTTATTAAATGAAGAAAGTACAACAAATTTAATTATTAAGCCAGCAGAAAATATTCTTGAATATGAAGAAGATGCGATAAAAGCAATTTTTGATCTATCCGCAGGACACCCTTATTTTACTCAAGCGATATGTTTTACTATTTTTGGGAGAGCGAGAGAGGAGGATAAATGGACAGTTAGTAGTGAAGATGTAAAACTCATTATTAACAAAGCAATTGAGTTAGCTGAGGCTGGTTTAACATGGTTTTGGGACGGCTTTTCGATTTTAGAAAAAGTTGTGTTTGCAGCAATAGCAGAAGCGCAAGAAGATTCAGATAATTATGTTAGATTAATAAAAAGATTTAGACCTGACACAGAAGATAAATTAATTATAGAAACGAATCAACTTCTGAGAAGTAATGGATTTTTAGATGAAATAGAGGAAAGGGTTAAAATAGAATTTGTCCGGCTCTGGATTATACAACGTCACCCACTAAAAGAAGAAATTCATGAGTTAGATAAAATTGAGCAAAAAAAAAATCCTAGTAGTATAATTTTGTATTCAAAGGACAATGCAAGCACTATTGAGAGTGACGTTATAAATAATAGTAGTATTGATATTAATTTACATCAACTAAGTGAACATCAACCAAGTAAAGTTAATGTTCCAGATATTCGTACAAAATCCAATTTGATTATTTTAACTGCAATAGCATCTGCTGTTTTTATTATTTCTAGTATTATAGTGGCTAGTATTGCTCGCGGATCTAAATGTGAACCAGGTGAAAGAAAGCAATTAGGTGTTTTTTGTGTAGCAGATAATAGTAGAATTAGTCGAGGTAATAGCACTTTCTTCCCTGAGATTAATAATATCCCGCGTGACAAAGGCATTCAAGCCTTCCAACAAGGTAATTATCCAGAAGCAACTAAATTCTTTGAACAAGCTAAAAAAGCTAATCCCTATGACCCAGAAGTGCTAATTTATTATAATAATTCTCTAGCACGTCAAAAAGGTTCTCCTCTAACATTAGCAGTAGTTGTACCAGTAGACAAAAGCACCATTACTACTCAAGAAGTATTACGTGGAGTAGCTCAAGCACAAAACCAATTTAATCAAAACAAGGGTTTAAATAGCAGATTACTCGAAATTGTAATTGCTAATGATAGCAACACAGAAAAAGCCAAAGAAGTAGCTCAAGAACTCATCAAAGATTCTTCAATACTGGGAGTCATTGGACATATTTCTAGTGATGCTACCAATATGGCATTACGAGAATATGAAAAAGCCAAATTAGCAGTTATTTCCCCTACTAGCACTAGCATTTTATTGAACAATCCAGTTTTCTTCAGAGCAGTTTCTTCTGATGAAAGTGCCGGTAAAAAACTTGCTGAATATACTTATAAAAGTCTGAAATTAAAAAAAGCAGTAATTTTTGGAAATCCAACTAACTCATATAGTAATAGTATCAGAGAGATATTTACGAATCAGTTTGAAAAACTAGGAGGTGAGGTAGTTCGTAAACCTTTAATTGATTTAACTTCTCCTACATTTGATGCAGAAAAAGAAGTTGCTAAAAGTGTCTATGGTGATCATGCAGAAGCAGTAATGTTATTTTCTAATACGCAAAAGCTTGATATTACTCTCAAGATTGCTCAAGAAATTACCAAAAGAAACGAAATACTCAAAACTCAAAATCCACCAAGACGAGAATTAAAAATGTTAGCTGGAGATACTCTTTATAATAATGAAACGTTAACCAGCGGTAGGAAGAATGTAGAGGGTTTAATAATTGCAGTACCCTGGTTTAGAGAAACATCACAAGCTCAATCCTTTGCCAAAAAAGCAGATAAGCAGTGGGGAGGAGCTATTAGTTGGCGAACTGCAACTAGCTTTGATGCAACTCAGGCTTTGATTAAAGCTTTATCTAATAATCCATCTCGTAGTACAGTATTAAGAGGGCTGGAAAATGTCAGTCTTTCTGCTAATGAAACATCGGGTTATCCTCTTAAGTTTACACCAGAAAGGGAGCGTGAAGGTCAATCTATTCTTTTACAAATTAAACAAGGTCAGTTTACAATGATTCCCAATAATTAAATTAGGTTGTATACAAAAATTATATGTCCCAATCTATCGCTGTCACCGTTAAGTTATTTGCTGTTTATCAAGAAGCTTTTGATGTGTCCGAACTAGTGTTAGATTTTCCTGATGGTACACCAGTTCAAGCTGTGTGCGATCGCCTAATTTCCGAACACCCAAAATTAAGCAAATGGCGAGAAATAACCCGCTTTGGCGTGAATTTACAATTTGTTGCACCAGATACTATTCTCCAAAATGGTGATGAGGTGGTTTTAATTCCCCCAGTCAATGGTGGTTAATGAGGATATATTCCAATACATTAAAAAGAAATTAAAGATGATTAAGTTAATTTTTACAACAATTTTCATAGTTTTCCTCACAGCTTGTACTAGTATTGCCTTATCACCAACACCGGAATTAGTGCAAAAAGCGATCGCCCTGCAACTAGAACAAACCCAACAGCAACTTAACCAACAGCTAGATTTAAACTTCCAACAATTTAATATTCAGCGTATATATATTACTCAACAACAACCCCTCACCATTGAAAACTTACCAGCTTATCGGGTACAGGGAAATTACGACTTTACCGTGAAACTACCAAAACGCAGTTTTAAACAACTTGAAAAACCCTTTGAAGTTTATCTACAAATTCAAAAAGAAGGTAAAAGTTGGCGGTTATTAATACCAGAAAAAAACCATCAAGATCCTCAATCCAAATGGCAGAGTTACTTAATTCTTTAATGGGATGTTTGACACTCCCCGGTCTAAGAGGGTGTTTGAAAAGTCATGATTGCCGTATCAAATGTTTTACCCCTCCTTAAGAGGGTGTTTGAAAAGTTATGGTTGATGTATCAAATATTTTTTACCCCACCCTAACCCTCCCCTTGTAAAGGGGAGGGAACTGGATTTTTATTGTTTCCCCCCTTTACAAGGGGGGACTAAGGGGGGTAGCAATGTGATGAAAATTACGGAATACCACTTTTCAAACATCCTCTAACCCTCCCCTTGTGAAGGGGAGGAAACCAGATTTTTCTTGTTTCCCCCCTTGACAAGGGGAAAGGGGGGTAAAAATGTGATGAAAATTATGGGATACCGATACCACTTTTAAAACATCCTCTAAAGACACGGGGATTCTTGGTTCAACAAGACCACTCAAAACGGCTGGATTGTTTGATTCTAAACGTAGGGGTAAAGCAAGAGCTTCATTGGTGTCAACTTAAGTTAGAAATGGCTTATCTGTTTGCTGCCACACCCGCCCTGAAATTCATTTCAGGGCTAATAGCCAAAGTTTACTAAAGTAAACTGAGGATTTAGACAATTCTTAGTCATCTTCAGATGACTTTTGCTATTAGACTGGGAATTCATTCCCAGGCGGGCTATGGGTTTTACGTTAAGTTGACACATATCAGCACTGCTAAACCCCTACACATCTGGGTTCTTTGTCATCTAGTAAAAGTTTAAATCTCACCCGTGTTTAGTATAAAAAAGATAAAATAATTTTATAACTTGAGATAACCTCTTTGTACCAAAATAAATGTACATTAGCTGATATAATCAAGATTCTAACCGCACAAAAAAATCTATCAATCTCAGATTCAACCTGTGATATATGCTGGTTTAGGGTTAGACTCTAAATATATAGGAAAAAAATACTTCTTTCCTTAATTATTGTAAAATTCACTTAACAAACAAAGATTCAGTTTGAACAAGTGTCATCTCATACAAAGGAGAAATAAAAATGACAGAAAATAATCAGGATAATATCAGTAATACTGAAGAAAGTTCTCAGGGAACAATCATAGTGGCTGGAATGCGTCCCATTACCACTGGCACTTTACAAGTAGTTGATACCTTCAACTCCATGGGAATTCGTCCCATAGGTGCAAACACATTTCAAGTAGTTGACAGTATTAACTTGTCTGGTATTCGTCCCATTGCTTCTAGCACCTTGGTAGTTGCTGACAACTATTCCGTTTTCGGAAATCGGCCAATAGCACCGAACACCTTCGATGACTCCGAGCTTTTGATGGGTTTTCTAGACTAATTACATTCTCAATATTGTCATCATATCAAATTCAACCTGGTTTTATTAATAAACTAGGTTGTTTTATTAAAAAAATTATCAGAAGATCCCCGACTTCTTTTATTTATTATGTCCGCAAATTATAAATTAATGTCAGAAGTCGGGGATCTTATCACTGATATTAAAAAAGGAGTAGTTTAATTATGGCAAAATCTCCAATTTTATCAACATCTTTAAACTTTCAAGAAAATTACCCATGTCCAGTATGTCGCGTGGGTAAAATTTCGCAAATGTTGATGATGGAAGCTATGTGTTGTGATTTCTGCAATGAGATTTTTACATTTAATTTAGAATTACAACAAATTAAAATGCCTTCTAGAGAACCGCCTTTAGTTTGGAGTTGGAATGGATTGAGGTGGACGCAAGCACGATTAGGAACTGTGGAATTAGGTTGGGGTTATGGTTTATCTGCAATTGCTTTTATTCTTTTACCAACTACCTTAATAGGGGTGACAGCATATTATTTTCCTCCTCATTCTCATGTTCCCCTGTCATGGATTCCATTTGTTTGGACAATGCTAACTTTTTTGTCACACTTAGGAATTATTATTTGGATTTTTATTGAAGTTTATCAGATTCCCATTATCGCATATTTGCGAGCCATTACCCGGTGGCAAAATAGGCTGATTAGATAAATTTTACCAATTTCGAGCATTATACTGAAAACGGTTTATAGTTTAACCAAATATGGGCGTTGCTGATTAAGAGTATGATTTTATTATGCCTACGGCACGCTGCGCGAACACGCAGAGGCGCTCCAGTCGCAGAGAGTAAGTAATTGGACAAAAATATTTACAGTCATTGCGAGCGAAGGGAAGCAATCACAACCCTTGCGATTGCTTCATTTCACTTCGTTCCAAATGGCTAACGCCACGCAATGCTTACGCAATGACATTGTGTAATTAATTCTGTCTCACTACTTAGGAATTATTGCTTGTGTGAAAGACACTGCTTGAGTTAAGAATTGTTTAGAACTAGCAATACTTTGTTGTACAGTTGGTAGTATGCCGTATAGTTACGGAATTTAAGCTGTCAACGAGCAAACCACAAATTGCCATCTGATTATCTCCATCTGTCTCTACTGCAAGAACTCATGTTGAGCTAACTGGCACGTCGAAAACTGATGTGGTTGTGAGTGCAATTAGTCAGTATCTTGGCTGTACTGACAATGTACCATTGAATCAAAGGATGGCTGAGTTGGAAAAAAGGCTCAGGGAATTAGAATCTAAATTTGACGAGAGGTGTTTTTATGGATGATGTTTCTTCTAAGCTCATAGCAATTTCCCAAAATGTGAATGACTGGCTGAAGTTTGCAGAGGCTAAGAATGGTATTCTTTTGGCTTTTTCTGGCGCTGCGATTACTGCTACTATAACCATTTTATCCACAGCACAAAGTCTGCCTAATTCATTAAAAATTGGGTTATTATTAACAACAATTATTCTTTGTATTTGTGCTTTAGCTTGCTCCTTATCTTTTTTACCTAGAACCAATTTAGAGCGTGTTTTAGGGTTGCGACGTAACTTAAATAATACTAATCCAGATAAAGATAATTTATGGTTTTTCGGACATTTGCATAAATATAAGCCAATTGAATTGTTAGAGGCACTGAATAAGCATTATTTTGACAGTAAATTAAATAATATACCTTACAAAAAAGAATATCAAGATATTGCTGCACAAATAACTGTGAATGCTGAAATTACTTTTCTGAAATTTCGGATTTTTACCTATGCACTATATTTTTTGATTGCTTCTATTTTGGTAATTCCCTGTTCTGTTTTGTTTAGTTTGGTTATTTATCGTCATTTATAATCACTGAGGTATTTTATGTCATCTTCAGCTACTAAGATTAAATTAACTGTAGTTCAACTTGATTTAGTTAAATCTTCAACTTTTACCTCTGGTATAGAGAAAAAAGGAGGAGTAGATTTAACAAAATATTTTCTAGAAAATATTAAAGGCTTTGTTCAAAGTGCTTTTAATTCAGTAGTTAAGCACCCTGATGAAGCAGAAGAGATTCAATCCTGTGGTGGAGAGGCTTATCGTATTTCATTGAAAGATGTAAATAATGCGTATCAATTTGTGGAAAAATTTTGTGCGTTGGTTAAAGAAAATGATGATCAAGAACCCAACAAAGATAAATTAATATTTAGGATTGGAGCAGCAACAGGTACTATTAATTTTGATCCTTCTGGTTTAGGTCTTGATAGAATAACAGGACACCATGTATTAGTAACCGTTTCCCGACTTTTTACAGCAAATCCTCCTGGTTATTTTTACGTTGATCAAGAGACTTTTAATAATTTTGATGAAAATATCAAACAGAAATTTGAGAATGAATCAGTTTTAGTTCCAGGTAAAGAACATGAAGATAAGATTATCGCTTATCGTTGTCAGATGTTTATAAATACCTCTTTACCTACCTCTGAACCAATAACAATACAAGAAATTTATGAATTGTTTAAAAAAATAAATCAGCAAGCTCAGATTACAAGAGTCGCGCAATTCATAGGAATGCCGAATGATTTGCGTCCTTCAACTTCCATGCCATTATATGAGGCGAAAACTGCTATTGTAAATTGGGCAGAAGGAGATGAGAAAGGAGAGGAATACAGATCACAAAGATTAAATAAACTCAAAAATATGATAAAAGATATTATCAAATGATTCTTGTTATAGTTATTACTAATAATGGAAATGATATCAGAAATTTATGAATTGTTTAAAAAAATAAACCAGCAAGCTCAGATTACAAGAGTCGCGCAATTCATGGAAATGCCGAATGATTTGCGTCCTTCAACTTCCATGCAATTATATGAGGCGAAAACCGCTATTGTAGATTGGGCTGAAGGATCTGAAAATGGGCAGGAGTACAGATTACAAAGATTAAATAAACTCAAAAATGCAATAGAAAATGTAATCGGGGAAAAAAATTTACCCTCAAATAATTCATTAGAACAATCAGTTGAAGATAAATGTGCAAACCTGTTACTTTCCTTGAATTGTTATGAACAGGTAGACAGTTTTTGTAACGTCCTAAATTCCCAATCAGGAGGAGCATTTCTTATTCAAGCGAATCAGGAGGAAATTCAACGTTGGTTAGTTAAACGGCTAGTTAATTCTCATTCAAAATTTACCACAGCCAAAAAATTCTTTATTAAAACTCAAAAACATAATATGCGATATGATTTTAATAATTTTTGGACAGAATTCAACTCTATATGCGAAAATCCAAATCGTAAATCTGTAATCAATGGATTAACAAATTTATGTCAAACTCAATCTATTATTATTACTATATATGACCTTCGTTTATTAACAGAAACAAACAAGAGGTCTTTTTATGATTTCTGGCGGGAGTTGTGGATAAGTGTTCATTCATTAAAACAGCGATATTTTCTTGTTTTATTGCTGGTAGAAGAACATAACTATAATTGTAGTCTATTAAGTCCATTTCAGTTTGTGAGTCCAAGTAATGAAAGTAAGGATCAGCAAAATATTTTACTACCACCTCTAGAAAAAATTTCACAAGATCATGTTAGAATGTGGTTAAAAAGAGAAGAGGTTCGTTCACAAATAAATTCAATATATGCCGCCAATGAAGAGTATTTAAATTATCTTGATTATCACGTTCAATGGGAACAAAATGAGCCTATAGAAATGCTTGAAGCAATTTGTAAGAAAGCGTTTAATATGAAAAATGGTATTGTAACGATTGAACACTATCTATAATGTAGAAGTATGAATGACAAACTAGAGTATCAAGAAAAAGATAAACAGGACTACCAACCTCCTCAAAGCGGGGCTAAAGACCTAAAGGAACGAGAGTATTTTCCCTATCTACCTAGCCCTGATTTAATAGAAGCAGTTAATTTAGCGATCGCACTGGAGCGGCCATTGTTATTAGAGGGAGAACCCGGTTGCGGTAAAACCCGCCTAGCTGGAGCAGTTGCTTATGAGTTTACTAAGAAGTATCTGCAAAACGATAAAAATGAACAGGGTGAAGAAAAATGGTGGGATTATTATATTTGGAATATTAAATCCACAACCCGCGCCCGTGATGGATTGTATAGTTATGATGCGATCGCTAGATTACGAGATGCTCAATTAATGGGAACTAACCCCCAGCAATTACAAGACTTTTTGGGATTTTCGGAGGCTGGAAAATTAAAAAAAAGATTGTATAATAACAAAAAATATCGAGAATTTGCAGCATTAGGTCAGTCATTGCAAGAACATTCTCATCGTCCTATTTTGTTGATTGATGAAATTGACAAAGCGGATAGTGATTTCGCTAATGATTTATTACTTGAGTTAGAAGAATTACGTTTTGAAATCCCTGAAACTAGAGAATCGTTTCCTACACCCAAGAATAAGCCAATTATTTTTATTACCAGTAATCGAGAGAAACCATTGCCAGAACCTTTTCTCCGTCGGTGTTTGTATTTCTTTGTGGATTTTCCCAAACAAGAGCAATTAAAGAATATTATTAACCAACGATTTGGAGAATTGGCAGAAAATCAAAAATTATTAGTAGCAAGAGCAATAGAACGCTTTTATGATATTCGCAGCAAGATAGAAAATGTTCCGGGAAGTAGACCACCGGGGACAAGTGAATTTATAGAATTTCTTACTGCTCTTTTAAATCGAGAAGATATTGAGAAAGCATTAAAGGATTTAGAAGATTTATCTAACCGATTACCTTTACTGGGAATACTTCTGAAGACAAAACAGGATCAGGAATTGTACTCAGAAAATAAAAGACGTTGAACGTAAATATTATGAGTAGTTCTCAATCTGTTGTCCTGGATTCACTATTATTAGATTTATTCCAAGAATTACGAAAAGCGGGAATGGATCTCACACTAGAACAGTATGAGCTATTGCGAAAAGCAGTTGCTCAGGGATATGGATTAGGTGGGTGGCAAGATATTAAACGGGTTTGTCGGTTATTGTGGGTTAAACCTTGTCCTAAATATGATGGCAAGATTTTTGATCTCACCTTTGAACGTTATATTCAGCAGCATCACGATAAGATGCCGATTCTAAAACCTCAACCAGATTTAGAACCTCCAAAACCTAAAAAACCACCATCAAACCTGCCCCAAATTCCCCCCCGGAAGAAGAGTCCATCAACTGAGAAACAGGGTAAAGGGCAAGTTCCGGCTGCTGTTGAAACTGGAACTACACCAAACCCTAAAAAACCAGTTTCTACACCGTTTGAGGATGCCAAAAAGGGAAAAGAATTTCATTTTAAACCTACAGATTTTCCCATTCAATTGCAGGATGTTCAGGTGAGTTGGCGTTTATTACGACAAGCAAAGCAGGTTGGTTTAGATTATGAATTGGATCTGGAAGCAACTCTGGTTCAAATTGAACAGGAGGGTATTTTTAGTGATGTGGTAATGCGTCCGGTACGAACTCGACGGGCAGAACTTTTACTATTAATAGATGATAGTTCAGCAATGATACCGTTTTTTCCGGCACTTGCTCCCTTCATTCAAGCAATTAAAGAAGCTCGAATTACACCCGCCTGCATCTATCGGTTTACCAGTTATCCCGACGAATATCTTTATCATTGGCATCATCCAACCCAAGCCGAACCCCTGACTAGTCTTTTACCAAAACTACATCGTCACCGTACCGTTGCCTTAATTTTCAGTGATGCTGGATCTGCAACAGCCACCTATAGCCAAGAGCGAATTCAGGGAATATCGAAGTTTTTGACGGCATTATCCCCATGTGTTCGCCAAATCATCTGGCTTAATCCTTTACCGTCTCAACGCTGGGAGCAAACCTCAGCCTGGACAATTGATGCGGTACTCAATGGCAAGATGTTAACCTATGAACCTGCCAGTCTGCAAAGGGCAACAAGAGAAATTCCCCAAGAGAGTAAAATAAAAATATGGCAGATGTATCCCCAAATCTAATGTTGCCGGAGCAAAGAGACGATTTAGCAACACGCCGCCTTCGGGTTTTTGAGAGACGCTACGGAACGAATGCGCTGTATTTGGCCTACCATGCTGCTTTCCCCCTTACCCTTACTTCAGATTTACTCTACTGTTTGCGGGAGAATTTTGTCCCTGATGTTCCTTGGTATGCGATAGCTGATGTATTGCTATCAGGATTATGTCAACCCATAGGTTATGACTTATATGAAATAGAGGGGAAAACAAGAAATCGCTTACTTAGTAATTTATGTAATGAATTTGGCGAACAACGGCTCAAAGAATTGGCTAATTTCATGTCCGATTATATTGCCAGTCGTTTGCTAGTCAATGATAACCATCGCGCTTTAGTTTTTGGAGAGCGCCCTCAGTGGACAGCATTAGCTTACATAAGCCAAGACAAACGTGAAGTAATTAATGCTATTGAACAAGAATTACAACGGTTGACAGCTTCCACAGATGGTAAAGAGCGGATAAAATGGGCAGCATTGGTGGAAAGTTATGCTGACCTGTTATCAGAAAAGGGTTTTCAGCCATTGTTATTAGAATGGGCGCAGCAAACATTCGATAATAAACCCATTCAGGATGAGGGTACAAAACTAGCCGCCGCAATGGGAGTTACACTGTTATCTTTAAATTTCAAAGTAAAAATCATAACCTTAGAAGATGAGACAGAGGAGTTACAACCCTTTGATTTTGAAGTAGTAACTGTTGATGCTCGTGGGCAAGTTGTTAACAGAGAAAAACGACAAGCATTTTATTTTGTAGAGTTATTAGTTGAAGGAAAAGAAAATGATTCAGGTAATGATAACGAAATAAAAGAGCAGCAGCAGTTATTTTACTTATCAAATGAGAGAAATAACTTATTAGAAGATAAAAAGAGCCTAGATAATAATTTGATATATGAAACTTCTGATGCTGAAAAGATTAAGTTAGAGCGAAAGTTATTAAAAGTTAGTGAAGAAATTTCTCAAATAGACAAGGCTTTAGATGAACTACCACTACCACTACAACAAGCACAACTGAAACCAATAGGACTAGAAATGGTGGCAATTCCCGGTGGCACTTTTATGATGGGTTCTCCACGAGAAGAATTGCAACGCAGGGACAATGAAAGTCCCCAACATTCTGTCACAGTCCAACCCTTCTTTATGGGTAAATACCAAGTCACCCAAGCACAATGGCGATTTGTAGCACAGTTACCCCAAGTGAACCGTGAACTAAAATCAGACCCATCTAGATTTAAAGGTGATAATCGTCCTGTAGAGTCTGTTTCTTGGAAAGATGCGGTTGAGTTTTGCTCACGCCTTTCTCAATATACAGGTAGAACCTACCGTCTTCCTAGTGAAGCAGAATGGGAATATGCCTGTCGAGCCGGAACTACCACACCGTTTCACTTTGGACAGACAATTACAACCGATTTAGCTAACTATGATGGTAATTACACTTATGGAGATGGATTAAGGGGAGTTCGTAGAGGAGAAACAACACAAGTAGGCAGTTTTCCAGTAGCCAATAACTTCGGATTATACGATATGCACGGTAACGTTCGGGAATGGTGTCAAGATGTTTGGCATAGTAACTATGAAGGTGCGTTTACAAATGGCATTGCATGGTTAAGCGATGAGAAGAATAATAGCGCAAGACTACTGCGCGGTGGTTCGTGGGACTACAATCCTGCACTTTGCCGTTCTGCTTATCGCCACCACTACAACTTCGATCTCAACTACAACCATATTGGTTTTCGCGTTCTCTGTGTCAGTGCGGCGACGACTTAATAGCACTATACGCTTTTTTCCTCTTGCTCTTTTCTTGTTTTATCCCTCTCACGTAGCGAGAATTTTTTTTGAAAAAATGACTAATGCGACATTCAATCAATACTATTGCCAATTTTCCTAAATAGGTCTGAAACCCAATAAAATCGTGACGATATCAATAGGGTTTCAGGGTTTTGGCAATAGTATTGTCAATAAAAAATATAAACAAACCGGTGATAAAAAATGCCAAAAATTATTATTCATGAATATGAAAGAACAGCACAGTATTTTATTGAAGATTTAGGTAATGGTATTCAATTAGAAATGGTGATGATTCCTAGTGGCAGTTTTATGATGGGTTCACCGGAAACAGAAGAAGATAGCAATGATAATGAACGCCCTCAGCATCAAGTCACGATCAAAGCCTTTTGTCTGGGTAAATATCAAGTTACACAGGCACAGTGGAAGGCTGTAGCTGCATTTCCACAAGTAAACAAAGAACTAAAGTTAGATCCGTCTCATTTTAAAGGTGATAATCGTCCTGTTGAGCAAGTTTCTTGGGAAGATGCGGTTGAGTTTTGCGATCGCCTCTCAAGTCATACCAAAAGACAATATCGTTTACCCAGTGAAGCTGAATGGGAATATGCCTGTCGAGCGGGGACTACTACACCGTTTCACTTTGGAGAGACGATAACAACGGATTTGGCTAATTATAATGGTAAATCCACGTATGGCGATGGAGTTGAAGGAATTGATAGAGGAGAAACAACAGAAGTAGGCAGCTTTGGAGTAGCCAATAATTTTGGATTATACGATATGCACGGCAATGTATGGGAGTGGTGTCAAGATAGTTGGCATAGTAACTATAAAGGTGCGCCAACAGATGGTAGCGCATGGCTAGATAATGAAGAGAGTAGTAATAGAAAGCTGCTGCGCGGTGGTTCGTGGGACAACGATCCTGAGGATTGCCGTTCTGCTTATCGCGACTACTACAACCTCGGTAACGACCACTACGATATTGGTTTTCGGGTTGTATGTAGTGGTGCGGCGAGGACTTGATAGCACTATGCGCTTTTGACCTCTTGCTCTTTTCTTGTCTTATCCCTCTCGCATAGCGAGAAAATTTTTTGTCAGAATCAGGATATCCACCGATTAAAGGATGAACAGGATGAAACCAGAGATTTTATATTGTCAGCTTACGACGTATAACTAACAACCTGAATTATTAGTCGGTTTCAACCGACTTCAGCTATGAGACAGAGAATTCATTCTCTGGCGTTGTTGATACTAAGTAGTGAGATAGAATTAATTACACAATGTCATTACGTAAGCGTTGCGTGGCGTTAGCCATATGGAACGAAGTGAAATGAAGCAATTCCCAGGGTTGTGATTGCTTCCCTTCCCTCGCAATGACTGTAAATATTTTTGTCCAATTACTTATTTTGTGGCTTACTCTAGCTAAACCCAATTTTACAACAAGATTTTTAACGCTCCGCGATCGCTATTGATCAGAAGTTAATCGCCAAAAGCCTGAAACGACGGATTTTCCTTCATGCAGATCATTGTGAATTTGTACAATAGACTTCTCCGGTAAAGATTGTAGAGACGTTCCATGGAACGTCTCTACAAGGGGTTCAAACGACGCACATTTAATTTTCGGAGATGTCTAATGCGTAAGTCCTATACTAAACACGGGTGAGATTTAAACTTTTGCCAAATGACAAAGAACCCAGATGTGCAGTAGGGGGAAAGCAAAAGCTGATATGTGTCAACTTAAGCTCAAATCCCTACCACATCTCGTTCCTAGTCTCTGACTAGGAATGCAGTTGATGAGGCTCTGCCTCTAATATCATTGAAGGCAGAGCCTTCTAGAATTCAGTCAGAGACTGGGAATGAGACGACTTGAGGTTTTTCGTAATTTTGTAAAAGTCCGTGTCTGAACCGTGTTTAGTATATATGTTTCAATCTCTTTTTTTGATGGTTTTGGTTCATATTAATAAGTGTTGATGCAGTTCCACTTGATTAAGTATGATTACAACACCTTACACTGTCCATAATGCCTTAATAGATGATCACATAGAACTAAAGCCACCATCGCATCAACCATTGGTACAGCACGGGGTAAAACACAAGGATCATGTCTTCCTTTTCCTGCTAAAACCGTTTCTTCCCCTTCCTTCGTTACGGTTTTTTGTTCCTTTCTAATCGTAGCTGTTGGTTTAAAAGCCACGCGGATAATAATGTTTTCACCGTTGGAAATTCCCCCTTGAATCCCTCCTGAACGGTTAGTTACTGTGCGAATTTCCCCATGTTCATCAATATAAAATTCGTCGTTATGTTCAAAACCTGTTAATAAAGTTCCATCAAAACCAGAACCGATTTCAAAACCCTTACTTGCGGGTAATGACATTACCGCCTTTGCTAAATCTGCTTCTAATTTATCAAAAACTGGTTCGCCTAAACCCTTGGGAACATTCCGCACCACACATTCAACGACACCACCGATGGAATTACCATCTTTACCAGTTTGTTCGATTAAGGAAATCATGGTGTTGGCAATTTCGCCATCTGGACAGCGGACGATATTGCTTTCGACATCGGCTAAAGTGACAGTATTGGTATCAACAACCCCTTCTAAATCTTTAATTCGCTTGACATAGGCGATTACCTCTACACCTGCAACTTGATGTAAAATCTTTTTAGCGATCGCACCAGCAGCAACTCTACCTATTGTCTCACGGGCTGAGGATCTGCCACCACCTTGCCAATTTCTCAAGCCATACTTAGCATCATAAGTAGCATCTGCATGGGAAGGGCGATATTTCTGCGCCATCTCATCATAATCTTCGGGACGAGTATTTTTATTTCTGACTAAAATGGCAATGGGTGTTCCCAGAGTTTTTCCCTCAAACACCCCAGATAGAATCTCACAGGTGTCAGCTTCTTTGCGAGGAGTGGTAATCTTACTTTGTCCCGGTCGTCTTCTATCTAACTCAAATTGAATTTCCTCGGCGGAAATTTCTAGTTGTGGGGGACAACCATCAATGATAACCCCCACACCGCCGCCGTGAGATTCGCCAAAAGTAGTAATACGGAAAAGATGACCAAAAGTGCTGCCCATGATGTTCAGGAAATACAGACCGGAATATTTATTTTACATGGAGTTGGGCGATCGCAAAGCATGACCGAGGAATCGCTCATGAAAAATCCCAAATTTCCCAGGACATCAGTTATCTTAAAGACTTTCATCTTCTCCCCTTGTCACCTGTTAATAATCGAGTCTGACAGTTAAACTGTTAGAAGAAAACTATAATTTCTAGACTTGACAATTTCCGCCCAAAAAAGCCATAAAGGGTAAATATTATGAAAAATTTGCACAAAAAAGCTTTGATAAAACAGCAGTTGCTAGGTTCATCTCCGCGTCACGTTTTAACAGGAGTCATAGCCGCCGGATTGATGACATTACCCGGCATGATTGGTGGTAATCCCGTCTTAGCGCAACAAAAAACCGAGCGAAATTCCTTAACCTATGGTGAATTAATTCAAAAAGCCAGTAAAGGAGAAGTTAAAAAAGTAGAGTTAGATCAAGCTGAACAAACAGCTAGAGTTTATTTAGTGGGACAAAAACGCGATACTCTGCCTTTACAAGTACGTCTTCTAGATCAAAATGCGGAATTAATTAATAAACTTAGAGAAAAAAAAGTTGATTTTGGCGAAGTTTCCTCCGCTGGAAACCGAGCCGCTGTCGGCTTATTAATTAATCTCATGTGGATTTTGCCCCTAGTGGCTCTCATGTTATTATTCCTGCGGCGTTCTGCAAATGCTTCTAACCAAGCCATGAGTTTTGGTAAATCTCGCGCACGGTTTCAAATGGAAGCGAAAACAGGCGTAAAATTTAATGATGTGGCGGGAGTCAAGGAAGCCAAAGAAGAATTGGAAGAAGTTGTCACTTTTCTGAAACTTCCAGAAAAATTTACAGCGGTAGGGGCAAAAATTCCCAAAGGTGTCCTATTGATTGGACCACCAGGAACAGGAAAAACCTTACTCGCCAAAGCTATTGCGGGAGAAGCAGGTGTCCCATTTTTCAGTATGTCTGGTTCGGAATTTGTGGAAATGTTCGTCGGTGTGGGTGCTTCCCGTGTCAGAGATTTATTCAAAAAAGCCAAAGAAAATGCCCCTTGTTTAATATTCATTGATGAAATTGACGCAGTAGGTAGACAACGGGGTGCAGGTATTGGGGGTGGAAATGATGAACGGGAACAAACCCTTAACCAACTATTAACGGAAATGGATGGGTTTGAAGGGAATACGGGGATTATTATTATTGCGGCTACCAACCGTCCAGATGTCCTTGATTCGGCTCTATTACGCCCAGGACGCTTTGATAGACAGGTAATTGTGGATGTTCCCGATTTGAAGGGAAGACAGGAAATTTTGACAGTCCACGCTCATAATAAGAAGATTGATCCTAGTGTATCTTTAGAAGCGATCGCTCGCCGCACCCCTGGCTTTACCGGTGCAGATTTAGCCAATTTACTCAACGAAGCCGCCATTCTCACCGCCAGAAGACGCAAAGAAGCCGTTACCGACTTAGAAATTGATAATGCCATAGATAGAGTAGTCGCAGGTATGGAAGGAACTGCTTTAGTAGACAGCAAAAACAAACGCCTGATTGCTTACCACGAAGTTGGACACGCTTTAGTAGGAACTTTAGTTAAAGGTCATGATCCTGTACAAAAAGTTACACTCATTCCCAGAGGACAAGCGCTGGGGTTAACTTGGTTTACTCCCAATGAAGAACAGGGTTTAATTTCCCGTTCCCAAATCTTAGCCCGCATTGCCGCAACTTTAGGTGGTCGCGCGGCTGAAGAAATCGTGTTTGGGAAAGCGGAAGTTACCACAGGTGCAGGAAATGACTTGCAACAAGTTACCAGTATGGCACGACAAATGGTAACGAAATTTGGAATGTCCGATTTAGGTCCAGTTTCCTTAGAAAATCAAAACAACGATGTGTTTTTAGGACGGGACTGGATGAATAAATCTGAATATTCTGAAGACATTGCAGCGAAAATTGATCACGCAGTCCGGGAGATTGTTAACCGCTGTTATATTCAAGCTAAAGAGATCATTCAAGAAAACCGATTAATTTTGGAACGGGTAGTTGACTTGTTGATAGAACAAGAAACCGTTGAAGGTGATGTTTTCCGCACCATTGTAGCTGATAATACAGCCATTAAAGTAACTAATGAGCCAGTAGCCGTAACTTATTAGTTGAGGTTCAAAAATCGGCGTTGCTGCATTGAGGTATGAAATTCAATTGAACCTTTGAAACTCCTACCTTTGCGTGAGACTAAAATTCATACCATTAATCAGCAACGCCAAAAAATTCTTGTAAGTAGGTGAACACAATAAAACCAATCTGTGTAAAGAAACGTAAAATCGCCCAAACCCTCTTCACTCTTGCCTCTTGCCTTTTGCCTTGCCATAACGACGATTTTCAATGCTAACCTACTTAGAGAAGTTCCATGAAACATCTCTACTTTTTCTGATTAATAAAAATATCAAAAAGATTGTTCCAGAACTTTTTTAAATGGTGGTTTAACATTATAATTAGTATGAATTTTATCTCGCACCATCACCTCAATAACTGTATATGCAAGATCGTGAAAAAATGATCTAGAAGATCCGATTTCCCCAAATGTACCCCATTTAAAAGAAATTTCACCAGAACCAAATATTGAACTAATTCCCGGTTCTTGCAACTTCAATTTTGCACCATTAAAAACACTATCTGCATATTCTTCTGGTATCCCAACTTTCACCACATCTAATGATAATGCCAGAGAAGAATTAACTTCCCGTTCAACTTCAGTGGAAACCGCCACTTTCAATACTAATTTACCAGAATTATTAGGCTCAAATGTAGCCCCCAAACAGCCATATAAAAACCTAGCTCCTAGAGGTGCTAATATCTCTATCATCACTTCTTTTTTAGAGAATAAACCAATCTTTGCATTTTCCAGGATGACTTCTATCTTTTCATTTACAACAGGATAGAAAACAGGTCTAAAATCTCCAGGAAAATAAAATGATTCGTTATTCCAAATCCGAGCTTTTCCGGTTATACCTAAATCTAATACTTTGATCATGAGTCAATCCCCCAAGCTTTTCGCCAATTTCTGTTAAAATCTTCTGGGTAAGCTTTAATTACTTCAGGATGATATAAACTGTATGGTGATACACTATAATGTGCTATAGCCATAGGATGTGCCGTATACCAATCATAACCTTTTTCCATGAGTTCCGCTTCTTTTAGTTCATGAAAGTAGAAACTAGCATCAGAATTGCATATTTTCTGTCCCAAATCTAAAGCGTTTTGAAGTCTATCAATCATTTTTTGACTTGGTAAGAACTCATCAAACTTACTGATATGTTTTCTAACTAGCTCAACTTTTTCATGTTCAACATCATACTCTTGATTAGTTAATGTTCCAAAAAACATTTCATCAGAATTTACAGACAAAAGAACGACCCACTTTTACCTAACTTAATTGCACTGTCTCAGCATCAGCATAAATAATAACCGTACTTTACACAAGGCATTCTCTAACCTGTCCATAAAAATCTCACCATAGTGGGATTTAGGGGCAGATAAAAGCTAAAATAAGCAATTGGAGAGTTAACCGATGCCATGTTTGATATATTGCCTTTTCGCTTTGAGTTAGATACAGTTGCGATCGCTGGAGCTTGTTTATGGGCTTTAGCGTTATATCTGAGTTTTTCCCAAACCAGAGAATGGGTAACGGCACAACTCAACCGCTGGTTCAATTTTGCCGAACGTTCCCTCTATACCAGTGAATCAGAATTTGAAAAAACTCGCAAAGCCAGAGAATCACAAAATTCCTTTTATGCTTCACTATTTAGCATTTTCCCATTTTTGATATTTGGTAGTTTATCTAACTGGCTTGTAGATATCAGTTTAGGTAATAGCTGGGGAATTAGTATGGGTATACTTACTTGTATTGGTGCTGGTGTGTATGAATTAGGACGCAGACAAGGGGAAGAGTAAATTTACGTACCTTCAATCATAGTTATTTCCGCATCAGTTAATTCATAAAGTTCATAAACCAATTGATTGATTTGTCTATCAGTAGCTTGTATTTGTTGCTGAATCATTTTTTTTGCTGGGGGTGTATTTACCTCATTGATTTTTTCATGCAGAGAAAGCATTTGTTGTACTAAATTAACAATTAAATCATGTTTTTTCTTCTCTGGAATTTGAGAATTATCAATAACTTTAATAGGAAGATTGCGAATAAACCGAGATTCAAAACTGTAGTAACCACCTCTCATAGAGGTAGATAATTTTTTGAGATAAAATTCTAGGACTTTACTATTTAATAACCCTAAAATGTATTCCCATGAATAATTAGATTTTACTAAAATTCCATATCCTCCAGCGACACCACCTGTAAAAAAGATTTCCCCTGTTTTATCCCATGTAAATGATGAACCTGTAGCAATATCAGGAGTAAATATTTTTGGTAAAGCCATGACATTTAAAGCTTGAAATCTACTATATCCATACCAATTTTCTCCTAACATCTTGCTATTTTCTCTACTTTCTAAATAATTTCTATTATCTAGTAAATAATTCCAGGTTGAAGGATATTCTTTTTCAAAGATATTCATAGAAATTAATTCCATTGAACCATTATTTTTAAGCATATAGGGAAAAATAATCAACTTATTGGTTTTAGACAAATAATATCTTTTACTATCACCACCTTTGATTAAAGGATGTAGTAACTTAGATTCTAACCAATATGCTGTTTGTTTCTGTTTAGAAAAAACTTGAATTAAATTATCTTCCCGTGATAATTCTTCTACGATATATATTTTATCAGCACTGGTTTTAATTCCTTGAAAAATCCTCTCTGTTACATCTTCTAGTGTAGATTTAATTTGTTGTAATTTGGTAAATATTTTAGCATCTTCTCCCAGAGTAAAATTCCATTCTGAAGATGAAACTAATAAATGATTAATAATTCCTGTTTGACCATTATTGTGGATTTTCCAATCCATTAAATCAATGACTTTTTCCATTTCTAAATCAGATTGTTGTGATTTTTTCAAAAAAAGCAAACAAGTATAAGTTGAAACCTTGGGGAAAACTTGTTGATCTCCAAAATGCACTATTTTATTCAGATATTTACCCTCAGAAATTAACTTCCTGATAGACTCTCCATATTGAGCATTAAAAAACTTATGAGGTAAAATAAAACCTAAATAGCCATCTTTTCTTAATAACTCCAATCCCTTTTCCACAAAAATAACATAAATATCATAATTTCCCTTACTAGCAGAAACATATTGTTTTTTATAAAATTCAACTTCCAATGCAGCCCATTCTTTTAAAGCTTGAATTCTAATATAGGGAGGATTACCAATAACTACATCAAAACCACCTCGTTTCATAATAGCAGAAAAAGCCAATTCCCAGTCAAAAATATTAACCCTATACGCCGTATCTTCGTCCAAACAATTTAATTGAGTATGTTGATAAAATTCTCCATCTATCAAGGAATTACCACATTGAATATTATGATCTAAATCAGGTAAAGCCCTTTCCTTGAATAACTGTAATTGTCTGGTAATTGTTTCTCCTGATTCTCCCTCCAATACCTTCAATAACAAAGATAACTTAGTCGTTTCTACCGCTTGTTGATCAATATCAACACCATAAATATGAGTTAACAGAATCTGCTTTCTTTCACTTGCACTTAAACGCCATTGATGATCCGAAATTTGATAGAATTTATTTTTGTATTTCTTGGGATTTTGCAGATATTGTTCTAAATACCAATCTAGGATAAATTGATAAGCCACAATTAAAAAAGAACCCGAACCACAAGCAGGATCAAGAATTGTCATATCTTGGATTTTTTCTGGTTTCTTATTTTCTAAAACCTTACCAATAGTTTGTTTAATAATATAATCAACAATGTAACTAGGAGTATAATAAACACCTCCAGCTTTTCTTACTTCCGGTTTATCTTCAATAACTGCTTGACGACTTGCAGATATTTGAATGACTTTCCCTAAAAATTGTTCATACACTTGTCCCAAAATTTCCACAGGAATCACAGAAAACTCATAAGGACTTTCTGGAGGATAAAGTTTTCTAATAATTAAGGTTAAAATAGAATCATCTATAGTTAAATTCAAAGTAAAATCATCAGGATTTTCTCGTCCTTTTTCATCTTGAAAATGGAATAAACCAGAATTATAGCGATAATCTGCATTAATAAATAACCGCCCTAACTCTTGATAAAAATTTTCAAACTTTAATAAATTATATAACTGTTGATAAGGTTCAATTCCCCTATCTTCACAAATGCGTAAAAAGACAATTCTATTAATTGTCATTTGCACAGCAAAATTCAACTCTCTTTGTTGAATTTGCGGATTTCGCCAAACAATATTAGCAGCTAAATTTTCTCGCCAAACTTCAATTTCTTGGAGAAATTTTTGATCAACAGTAATCCCAGACTTAACTTTAGTTTCTGCAAACCTTTCTAAAGAACCATTTAACACAGCTTCCTTAGAAAAAAGATTATAAATCTCTGCCCATTTATCAATATATTCTGTATAATTAAAATGTTTGATTCTAGCCACTGATGCTGAATCATTTTTATTGGGCATAATTCGACAGTCATAAACTGCAAATTCTTCAAAATCTGTTAAAATACTTAAAGCTAACTTTGCAGACCAGCCATAACGTCTCACTTGAAAAGCAGCACTCATATTTTGACCCACATTAACAGCGGGTTTTTTCGCTTCCACAAAAAACTTTCTGACTCCACCAACCCGAAAACTATAATCAGGTGCTTTGGCTTTATTTGCATCACTAATTTTTAAAGAATCTTCATGAACAACATCTTTATAAATATCAGAAATTTGTCGTTCATTGCCAATATCCCATCCTAAAGCAGCAAACAAAGGATTAATAAATTCGATTCTAGTTTGTGTTTCATTAATTCCCCCCGCCCGATACAATTCTATCGAAGAGTGAAAATGTTCAACCAGTTGAACAATACTATCAGGTGCTTTCATATTTTCAAAATTCCAATTTTATCTAAATCTATAAGAGACTTCCAAATAAAAAAATGTCCCAAAACTGATGCAGAAATTCTCTCTCTGTGTACTCTGTGCCTCTGTGGTTCGTTTCTTAGGATAATTTATTTCTTGGAAGTCTCTAATAACTCTTCTTTCACCAAAATAGCCAACTTCTGTGCAGCCCCACCTTCACCTCTGACACTGCGTAATTTATCCCGTATAGCCTCTAATTTCTCTGGATTTGCTAACAAATCTAAAATCATTTCTCCCACTTCTTCAGGTTGCAATTTACCTACTAATTCCGGGACAATTTCTGCTTGCGCCCAAATATTTGGCCAAGCAAATAAACCCTTACGTCTCAACACCCACCAATTAATTAATTTAGCAAAACCAGAACCTACTCCCGGTAAATTTGCCAATACTCCTGGTAAACCATCCCAAGAACGCATTGCATCTAATTGTTGAGTTGGTAATAGGACAATCATCGGTACAGCTAAAGCACCTAATTCTGCGGTATTTGCACCAACTGTAGTTAAACAAATAGAACATTGAGATAATAAATCATAAACTGGATTTTCTTGTTTTAATTCCACGATTAATCCAGTAGCAGTTACAAGAAAATTACCAGATAAAGATGCACCTTGAAAACCAAACGCTTTTGTAAATGAATTAGTTTCAGGATTAGCAAAATTAGCTAAAGTTGGTAAATCTAAAGTTGGTGCGACGGGAATAAAAAACTTCGTTTTCGGGTTTTGACGATAAATATATTCAGCAATTGCTAACATTAAAGGTACACCTTGGGTTAATTTTGCAGATTTTGACCCCGGTAAAATTCCAATTAGTTCGACTTTAGATTGAAGATTTGCAATTTTAGGTGTGATTTCATTCTTTGCTGCTTCTAACATCAAATCACCAACAACAGTGAATTTATCAGCATATTTAGCAGAGACATTTTTCGCAACTTGAGCTTTCATAATGGCAAATTTATCTATAAAATTGTGCCAACGCGCTTCCCATTCCGCATAAACTACAGTTTTATATCCTAATTTTTTACCAATAATCACCGGAAAAATTTGATCACCACCTAAAAATATGACTACACCTTGATTTCTCCATTCCCAATTTTGCGCGGTTTTTCCCCACAGTAAAAATTGCCAAAAATATTCAGGTGCTTGAACTCTATCAACCTCTGGATAACCCAACGCTATATCAGTTTCTTTACCACTAGCATGGGGACAAGGTGACAATATTACAGAAATTCTCAGTTGAGAAACATCATGTCCTAATTCTTCCCTCAATGCTTTAACAACAGGACGTACCCAGGTTGTCACCTCCCCAGGTCCATTGGAAAGAATGAGAATATCTACGGGTGTAGTCATTTAATTATTACCTAATGAGTTATAAAATATGATTATACTTATATAGGACTCCTATTTGATTTTTGATAGCTTGCGTGGCGTAGCCATACAAGACTCAGTAGGTATCAATTCTGTCTTTCCTGTTCCCTGTTCCCTGTTCCCTGTTCCCTGACCACACAAGTAAATTCACAGAATCAAACCGGATTCCTATATAATGAATTAAGGCAACAAAACTGAATCTCGAAATTAAAATCTCAATTAGATATAGTGACAAAGTATCTAAAGTTTTGTATCGTGGTTAATCAAATTCATAACAAAATCAAATAACAATGTATCATAGTAATTAGTAGCGTAAATGTGCAATGCTTCCCTTCCTGTTTTCAAAGGAGATCAGGTAAGCTACGCCCTGATTTACTAATAGCAGAATGTGGCAGCTTTGACGGGTAAACCTAGTTGGGTGATACTGATGTCTAAGGAAAAAAAAGGTAATAAAGAAGTTAAAAAGCCTAAGAAAGATCCCAAGGACAAAAAAGAGAAAAAAGACCCAAACAGATATGATGGTTTAGGTAAGTAATGAAGAGCAAATTCATAAAAGTTTCTGGTAGGGTATAATAAGGGTTTTAGAGATTTAATGGGGTTATCTGTATACATGGATAATCCCATTTGATTTCCATACTTATCGGTTAAGCTAAAAAAAATTGATTCAGCAGAATATGATTTTACCTCACGCAGAGGCGCAGAGACGCAGAGAGTAAAAAGGCAAGAGTGAAGAGGGTTTGGGCGATTTTACTTTTCTTTACACAGATTGGTTTTATTGTGTTCACCTACTTA
>NZ_JAAVWA010000029.1:0-68023 GCF_017355725.1 Anabaena sp. 54 | reverse complement strand
CGCACCCCCCGCCCCCAACTCCCCCCACCTCCCCACCTCCCCTGAAGATGGAATATCTCTGAAAAAACAAGATGAACAAAAGTAATATCTGTATAGTTACTATTCCTGGGTATACAATTACTGAACTTATTTATGCTAGTAAAAAAACTACAGTTTATCGTGGTCAACAGCAAACAACACAGATTTCAGTTATTATCAAGATTCTCAACGCAGAATATCCCCGGTTGCAGGATTTAATAGCATTTAAAAATCAATTTGCTATTAGTCAACAAATAGATCACCCAAATATTATTAAATGTTATGCCCTAGAAAAATATGGTAATAGTTATGCCATAATCTTAGAAGATTTTAGTGGTATATCGTTGAGTGAATATACCAGTTTACAAAAATTAGATATTAACTCTTTTATGCCTATTGCGATCGCAATTACTAAAGCATTAGAGTTTTTGTATGCCAAGAAAATTATTCATAAAGACATTAAGCCCAGAAATATTCTAATTAATCCCCAAACTCAGGAAATCAAGCTGATAGATTTTGGTATTTCCTCCCTATTACCTAAAGAAACTGCGGACATCAAAAGCCCGAATGTATTATCAGGGACACTTACCTATATGTCTCCAGAACAAACGGGAAGAATGAATAGAGGCATAGATTACCGTACTGATTTTTATTCTTTAGGAGTAACTTTTTATGAATTACTCACAGGACAATTACCTTTTTATAGTCAAAATCATTTGGAATTAGTATACTGCCATATCGCCAAAGAACCTACTCATCCTAGAGAAATTAATCCACAAATCCCTCCAGTTCTTGCAAATATCATTATTAAGTTAATGGCAAAAAACCCCGATAATAGATATCAAACAGCTAGAGGAATTAGATATGATTTAGAAATATGTCAAAAAATGTTATTAACTGAAGGAGAGATTAATAACTTTGAATTAGCAAAAAGAGACATCAGTGATAGATTTCTGATTCATGACAAACTATATGGTAGAGAACAGGAAATTATTACTTTATTAAATGCCTTTGAAAGCATCAGCGCTGGCAACAAAGAATTAATGTTAGTTGCCGGGTTTTCTGGGATTGGTAAAACTGCTGTAGTTAATGAAGTTCATAAACCAATTGTTCGGCAAAAAGGTTATTTTATCTCTGGTAAATATGATCAGTTTCAGAAAAATATTCCCTTTTCTGCCTTAGTGCAAGCATTACGCAGTCTCATGAGACAACTGCTAACTGAAAATATAGTGCAGTTACAAGAGTGGAAAACCCAGATTTTATCAGCATTAGGAGAACAGGGACAGGTAATTATTGATGTTATTCCTGAACTACAATATATTATTGGACAGCAACCACCAGTTACCGAACTCACAGGTAATGCTTCAGAAAATCGCTTCAACCTATTATTTAGTAAATTCATTCAAGTATTAGCGACTAGCAAACATCCATTAGTCATTTTCTTAGATGATTTACAATGGGCTGACATAGCTTCTTTAAAATTAATAAAATTATTAATGTGTGCAAAATATACAAAATATTTATTATTAATTGGTGCATATCGAGATAATGAAATTAACCCAGGACATCCTTTAATCCTGACCTTAGATGATATTCGTCAAGACAATATCACAATTAATCAGATTATTTTACAAGCTTTAGATAAATCTCATCTTAGACTATTAGTTAAAGATACCCTATGTTGTCCAGAATCAGATAGCCAAGACCTCACAGAACTACTTTTAAAAACTACTCAAGGTAATCCATTTTTTGCCAATCAATTACTTAAATCATTGCATGAAGATGGATTAATTACGTTTAATTTTAGCCTTGGTTATTGGCAGTGTGATATCAATGCAGCTAAAGCTTTATATCATCACCATGATATTGTTAATTTTCTGAAAACACAATTACAAAAATTACCTAGAAATACTCAAGATATTTTAAAAATAGCTGCTTGTATTGGCAACCAATTTGATTTGGCCACCCTATCTATCGTTTGTGAAAAATCCCAAATCCAAGTAGCGGCAGAATTATGGAATGCGTTGCAAGAAGAACTGATTATCCCCCAAAATGAAGCGTATAAATTTTTTACAGACGAACAATCAGCATTTGATATTTTTAACTTAAATTTCCCGGTTAATAACACGGAATTAATTTTCGTTAAATATAAATTTCTCCATGACCGAGTTCAACAAGCAGCTTATGCCCTAATTTCTGATGTTGATAAATCAGCAACGCATTTAAAAATTGGTCAATTACTGTTAAAAAATACCAATGCGGTGGAACTAGAAGAGAAAATATTTGAGATAGTTAATCAGTTAAATATTGGGATAGAATTAATTACTAATCAGTTAGAAAGATATGAATTAGCTAAATTAAATTTAATTGCTGGTTGTAAAGCCAAATCTTCTACTGCTTATGAAGCTGCTGTCAAATATTTAAGTGTAGGCTTGCAACTTTTAGACGTAAACAGTTGGGAATATGATTATGAATTGACTTTAAATCTTTATGTAGAATCTGTAGAAGCAGAATACTTAAATATTAATCCTGAACAAGCAATAACCTATATAGAAATAGTTAGAAAAAATGCAACTAGTATATTAGACCAAGTAAAGGTATATAAAAAACAAATGCTCATGTATGACATGGAATCAAGCATTTATACAGGTCTAAAATTATTAGAGATGTTAGGAGTTACCTTAGAACAAGTACCTCCAGAAAATGTCAATATTGAGGATTTAATAAGTTTACCAAAAATGATAGATCCTTATGCACTAGCAGCTATGGGGATATTAGTTAGTCTCAGTCTTGTGGCTTATATATCAAATCCATCATTGGTATTGCCGATTATATTTACAATGATATATCTATCTAGTAACTATGGAAATTCTGCGGAATCTGCCTATGGATATATTGTTTATGGTTTTATACTTTGTGATACTTTTGCGGATATTGATACTGGATATAGATATGGAAAATTAGCCTTTAATTTATCAGATAAATTTGATTCTAAAGTAATCAGATTTAGAGTTGTCATGTTGTGGTATTGCGAGATCATGTATTGGAAACAGCATTTTCGAGAATCAATACTTCCCTTACAAGACATTGCTCACTATGGTTGGGAAATTGGTGAAACAGACTTTCTAGGATCTTGTTGTACCGGTCATGTCTTCATGTTGTTGTTTGCCGGTGAAAATTTAGTAGATGTATATGAATATCTAGAATATTATCTGGCTTTAATATCTCATCGAAAACTGGATTGGCATACTCAAAATCTAAAAATTTGGCAACAGATCATTTTTAATCTTATAAACGTAAATCCAGATGTAGGTATAAACTATGATAAATGTAAGTTTAACGGTGATTTTTTGAGTGAGGAATTATTTTTATTTTTTGTTAATACTAAAAATTATAACTCTCTATTTGGATTTTATTTAACAAAAACAATTCAATTTTATTTATTTTACCAATATAAAAATGCTGTTGATAGTGCCATTTTAGCAAAACCATATATAGCAGCAGTCACTGGACAAGTTATTGGCAGTGAACATAATTTTTACTATTCTTTGGCTCTTTTAGCTGAATATCCCTACTTGCTGGAAAATGAGCAGTTAGAATCCATGCAAGAAATTATATCTAATCAGCAAAATATGCAAGATTGGGCTATTCATGCCCCCATGAATTATCAACATAAATATCAATTAATTGAAGCAGAAAAAGCGAGAGTCTTAGGAAATAATTGGCAAGCAATGGAGCTTTATGATCAAGCAATTACTGGAGCTAAAGAAAATAAATATCTTCACGAAGAAGCACTAGCTAATGAACTAGCAGCTAAATTTTATTTGAGCGTTAATAAAGAAAAAATTGCTAAAACTTATTTAATAGATGCTTATTATTGTTATGCTAACTGGGGAGCTAAGGCTAAAATCCAGCATTTAGAAAAAACCTATCCTCATTTACTTGAAACTATTATTAATCAAACCAAAACTAAATTAACAGCCGGTGAAGTAAGTACACTTATTAGTAAACCTAGTTTGACGGGTGTTTCTGCATTATTAGATTTAGAAACTGTGACTAAGGCATCCTTAGCCATTGCTTCGGAAATTCAGATAGATAAGTTATTATATACTCTCATGCAGGTAATATCAGAGAATGTTGCCGCCAATAAATCTGCATTAATTTTGCAAAAAGAGGGAAATTTAATATTAGTAGCTCAATGTATGAATGAACATGAATGTAAATTTTCTACTACACCAATTAACGATAGCCAAGATTTACCATCAAGTATTATTAATTATGTAGCAAATATGCAAGAATATTTATTAATTAGTGATGCTACAAATGATCAGGATTTTGCCAATGATTCATACATTATTCAGCATCAATCTAAATCTATATTATGCAATCCTATTTTGAATAAAGGGCAATTAATTGGTATTCTTTATTTAGAAAATAATCTAACTGTGGGTGCTTTCACTATTGACAGATTAAGAATATTAAACCTCCTATCTTCTCAAGCTGCTATTTCCCTAGAAAATGCCCAACTCTATAGTAATTTAGAAGAAAAAGTCACCCAAAGAACTCAGGAATTAAATGAAAATAATCTGCATTTAGAACAAACACTACATGAGTTAAAAGCCACACAATCCCAACTAATCCAAACGGAGAAAATGTCCAGTTTAGGACGAATGGTAGCGGGTATTGCCCATGAAATTAATAATCCTATAAATTTCATCTATGCGAACATTGAACACGCTAGTAATTATACTGAATCTATTATCAATTTACTGAATATATATCAACAAGAATATCCTAGTCACTCAGCTACTATTGAAAAATATAAACAAGACAATGATTTTGATTTTGTTATTCAAGATTTACCTAGAATTCTTGATTCAATGACGGTAGGTTCAGAACGGATTCGGAAGATTATTTTAAGTTTACGTAATTTTTCCCGTCTTGACGAGTCCGAAATGAAACCTGTAGATATCCATGAGGGAATTGATAGTACATTAATGATTTTAGAAACTCGATTCCAAGAAAAGTTAGGCTATTCTAGGAATGTAGTCATTAAAAATTATAGTAATCTTCCCTTAGTCCAATGTTATGCTTCTCAACTAAATCAGGTATTTATGAATATCATTAGTAATGCCATTGATGTTCTCAAACAGCGTGAAAAAAGTTTATCTACCGCAGAACTCAAGAATAATCCTAACCAGATCATTATTCGCACTCAAATCATTAATAATAATTGGGTACAAATTGCCATTAAAGATAATGGTATGGGGATAAAACCCGAAATTAAACAACGCATATTTGATCCTTTTTTCACCACCAAACCTGTAGGAGAAGGTACAGGTTTAGGACTATCAATCAGTTATCAAATTATCGTAGATAAACACAGTGGTAAATTAGATTGTATCTCTGCACCCGGAAAAGGAACAGAATTTATCATTGAAATTCCCATAAAACTCCACCAACCATAAAACGCCTACTCTCCGCGCCTCTGCGCCTCTGCGTGCAAAAAAATATTCAACTCTGCATAACAGCATCCAATAATAACCCAGCCCCAAACCGAACAGGATCTGTACAAGGTAACTTAGTTTCTGCTATAATTTGAGCGATCGCATTTTTCGCCTCCACTTCCCCCAAATTCCGAGTATTCAACGCAATTCCCACCACAGGAACAGGACGAAAAGCCCCCGCACCACTAGCAACAATTTCATACATCCGAATCACCTCAGATAACGCTGGAATTGGTATATGAGGATTATTCCGGTTATGGGTTTGTCCTGCTTGATGCACCAATATTAAATGTGTAGGTTGAGAACCGCGAATTAACGGTAAAGTAGCCGTTGAGCCAGGGTGTAAAAGAGAACCTTGCCCCTCAATTTGCAAAATGTCGTAATGTTGACCAAAACGCATCACCAACTGTTCCACCGCACCGGCAGCAAAATCCACCCGCACAGCGTCTAAAGCCACCCCTTCCCCTTCCAACATTAACCCAGTTTGACCAGTAGCCAAAAACTTAGAACGGATACCCCGCAACTTAGCCACCCGGTGTAATTCCAAACTGGTAGACATTTTACCAATAGCCATATCCGTTCCCACCGTCAACACCCGCCGACAGGGCAGAGTTTGCGCCATTGCCGATGCTACATCTAAATTAGCTGGTTCTTTGCGGACATCCCAAATTAATTGTCCTGGTTTCAGGAGGGCATTTAACTCCGGTATATTTGCCATTGGTGTATGTAACCCATTTACCAAAGACATTCCCGCCTTGAGGGCATCTTTGATATCCAGCCAATAATCATCAGGAACAGCACCACCTTTAGGTGCAATCCCAATTACTAGAACTTCCGGTTTATACTGTAAAGCTGCTGTCACAGATGCCACAATTGGCGCATCTCGCTGAATACCTGTTAACTCGACTAAAGACTTACCTACAGATTCTCTATCAATCACCGCCACAATGGGGGACTCGCTGTAGCGTAAAATTGACAACCCTGTTTTTCCTTGAACTCCAGTAATTCCCTCATGAAGAAGAATTGCTATTTTTTGATTAAGCGACAGACGCACAGTGTTTCACTCCCAAACCAGGTAAATTATTCGGCAAAACTCGCCCATTTTCTACCACTGCACCAGTAAAAGGATCATCAATTAGATTTAAGTGACTATCTAAATCCAAATAATCAGCCAGTGGTGCAAGTTGTAAAGCGGCGGTATTAGCTAGACAACTATCAGAATAACAGCCAAACATGATTTGTAAATTATGGGCTTTGGCTGTATGCACCATCCGCATGGCTTCAGTGATTCCCCCAGATTTCATTAATTTGATATTAATGCCATCAACATGATTAGCTAATTGGGGAATATCCGCACTGGTAAAGCAACTTTCATCTACAAAAATTGGTAAGGGGGAATGTTTTTTCAATTCGGCTAAATTTGCTTCTTCACCCCTTGCTAATGGCTGTTCTACATACTTTATTCCCAAATCAGCCAACCAATTACACATATTTACAGCATCGGTTAAATTCCAACCTCCGTTAGCATCAACAAATATATCTTTTCCGTCCGCTTCTTCCCGTACCGCTAAGAGCATTTTTTGATCTGCTTCTATTCCCTCGGTTGAACCTAATTTGACTTTTAACAACTGCACATCCATAAATTGTAACCAGTCTCCCGTCCTTGCCCTTGCACCTGCTGGGGAATTAATGCCAATTGTTACCGATGTTGGGGCGATCGCATTTTTATCCAGTCCCCACAGTTGCCACAATGGCAAATTCACACGCTTACCCAACCAATCATGTAATGCCATATCCACAGCCGCTTTGACTGCGGACGGAATTTGCATTTGTTCTAATAGTGCCTCAATTTCCTGCCGTTGCCAAGGGCTATATTTTTGTAAAGTAGGTATGATTTGCTGCAAGTTTTCTTGGATTTTCTCCGTAGATTGCCTATGGTTGCCCACACCAAAAGGAGATGCTTCTCCCCAACCTGTAATTCCTTCTGCGGTAATTTGTAACCAGATATTTGTTGTTTGTGCTGTTGTCCCCCGACTAATTGTGAGGGGAAATCGTTTGTTGACGGTGAAGGTTTGAAAGTTGATTTGCATAAATATATTAATTAGGGAATAGTGACAAGAAATAGAAATTATAAAATGAGTGGGAAAATGTTCAGGTTATGGCTTTGTTGCTATTTCACAATAGTTCAATAAATTCATCCACACTCAAACCCGCTTGTCGAATAATCCCACGCAAAGTACCTCTATCTAGTTCTTTATGATCTGGTACAGATATTGTGGTTCTAGGTTCTTCACGAACCATTATAATGTGACTTCCTCTTTGCCTATCCACAACAAAGCCGATTTTTTCTAGTGCTTTTACACACTCTAAACCTGAGATTATAGGTAATTTACTCACACCAGCACAACCTCAACTGTATCTTCTGGAACAGGTTCATTTCTGTCTTGCAAAACTTCAATGTAGAGAGATATTGCCTCTTCTATATTAGCTAAAGCTTCCTCACGAGTTTTACCCTGACTAATACAACCGGGTAAACTGGGTACTTCGACAACAAAATACCCATCTTCACCATGAGATAACAGCACTTTCCGTTGAGATTTTATTGTTACCATAGTTCAATCAAGTTCTCCATGAAATAACAAACCTAGTTACAAATATTTTATTCTGGTAAATCATTTATATCATATAACTTTATTTGCCAGTTTGCTTGGTGTATTTTACATTGAGTTGGGTGTTTGAAACGCTATGTTGATTATGCAAATTACAAACCGTGATGTAAAATGTTTACGATATAAAGAAACTTCCAACAATATACATTATGATGCAATTTACAGTATTCTACTCTTGGCAATCTGATTTAGCAGTAGAAACTAACAAAGGACTAATTCGAGGGGCTATCAAACTAGCGTGTAATAATCTGGAAAATGAATTTCAAGCAACTGAGTTACGTATTACTGTAGATGAAGCAGCAGATAATGTATCTGGAAGCCGCAGCTAAATTTGATAACCATAATTTACTTGAACTTTGTAGTGCGGGCATCTTGCCCGCTAGAATTATACAAACTAAATGCACAACAGCTTAGTTCATTATTTTGCATATCTATAGGAATCCGGTTTGATTCCTGATAGCGTTCACGCAGTGTGCCGTTCGCGGTAGCGTGCCGGAGGCATCAGGCATAGCGTGGCGTTAGCCATATTTTCCTACGGAGGAAGGCAAGAGGCAATCATGCAAGAGGTAAGAGGATTCAAGAATATAAAGGTGTACCGAGTTCCGTTCAAAAATCAAATAGGAGTCCTATAGTACAGGTTGGCGGAAATAAGATAACTATTAAAAGTAAAAGCTCGGAAATTGGTTGATTACAAGGCTTGAAAATGGTTCATTTACTTAAGCTGCACGGTACTAGTTAAAGATATTTATTCTGGGAAATAATTTGTTTTTCTTAATCGAAGTTTTCTTTGTCTGAATGATCATCTTCATTAGATTTTTTCATTCCTTCTTGTAAATTTCTGAGACTTTTTCCCAAGACTCCTCCCAACTCAGGAATTTTCTTCGGTCCAAAAATCAAAATAGCAACTATGGCAATAATCGCTACTTCCGGCCAGCCTAATCCAAACATGATGATTTTCCTCTTGAGTCACTGTAATTATACTAAAAACGGGTGAGATTTAAACTTTTGCCAAATGACAAATAACCCAGATGTGTAGGGGTAAAGCAAAAGCTTATTGGTGTCAACTTAACGTAAAACATCTATCCCGCAAATCCCGCAAAGAACTCAAGTCGTCTCATTCCCAGTCAGAGACTGGGAATGAATTCTAGAAGGCTCTGCCTTCAATAATATTAGAGGCAGAGCCTCATCAACTGCATTCCTAGTCAGAGACTAGGAACGAGATGTGGTAGGGATTTGAGCTTAAGTTGACACCAATGAAGCTCTTGCTTTACCCCTACGTTTAGAATCAAACAGTCAAGCCGTTTTGAGTATAACTATAGAATTTATTCTGTTATAACTCCCGGTTCGCCCATTTTTGCGAGAGTTAGAAGAATTCTACTCAGGAGTAAAAGATTGACCACTAAGCTGAGTATAAATAGTAGGGGGAAACCCAAGTAAAACAAGAATACGCTGCTGTAAAGGGGAAAGAGTAGTTAAATGAGTGTAGACTTCATTGTTAACCTCAATTAATATCAATGTGATTTCTTTAAATGCAACAAGAAGCATTTCAGCAGTAGGACGTGCCGTTTTACGCTGAGGATTACCAGCATAAAGTCCAGCCAATTTTTCTTGATTTTTGTCAAGATGGCGACGAACCTGAAACTCTAAAAGAGTCAAAACTCGCAAACCAATTGAAAGTAGTCGGATCAAACCAGTAATATGGTCTTCACGTTGTAAATAAATTGGAGTTAAAGAAAGAGGAAAGCCTTTAAGTCGAGCAAATCCTCGTTCTGTCAAATACTCATCTCTATAAGCACGAACTGCTTGTTTCAAACTCAGGTTAGCTTCAGTTTCATTAGTGACATAAACTCGCCAGCCTAACAGTTGAACTTGTTGTTTTACCGCGTCTTCATTAATTTTAAAATCTAAATTAAAGGAAACTTCTTCTATTATTTGAGATTGACGTTCGCCATATTGTCTTTTAACTTTTTCAACTCGCTGAGTTTGAATATCAATTTCAAATAATCCCCCAGTCCGATAACGCTTGAGAATCTCAGCTACAGATAACTCCCACTCTGGAAATGATGTCAGCTTTTTCTTGCCGCGTTTGGGGATTTTTAGTTGTTCAAGAGCATGAACGGTTTTCTGTATGCGTTCACGTAGATATTTTTCCTCTGTCTGGGCAATGGCATAAGAACGGACTACTAATTGTCGCTCTTCCCAAGATATTTCTTGCTCGTTAATCTTTTCTTTTTGGAGCAATTTTAGTTCAAATCCTTCAGCAATCTCTCTCGTTTTTCCATCTGCATAATCATAATTGATAGTTGTCAATTCTTGTTTTTCATCCCAAACTGGTTGCAGATATTCTCTTAATTTTTCTGTCGGTGTTTGCTTGGCATTTAAAGGACATAGATAAAAATCTCCCCCTGATACAATATGGATTCTTGTCCCCATTGATGCCATTTTACAGTCCCCAATATACAGTAATCCTGGCTGTTTTAGCGTCGAACGGACTCTCTCAATTGCGGGGATATATAAAGGGTCATCTGCTTTTTCTCCCGATAATATTTCTGTTGCTATTGGCATTCCTAATGGGTCTAATGTTGATAGCATGATTTTGACTTGTGCCAAATCTGGACGATGGTCTTTGCTATGACCCCATTGAAATAGCCCTTCAGTATTCACCCCGCAATAACTTGAAGCTGTTGTACTATCCAGTCTTACCCGTTCTGGTTTGATATCATACACTTGCAACAAATTACTTCCCAGTTCTTCCTCAAACGCATACCAGTTCTCGTCACAGTTAAGGTAACGCAATACTGCTTCTAATCGGTCATCGGTTAGGTCAAGTTCGTTTAAGCTTTCACCAATCAATTTTTTCAATGTTTCTAACCGTTTACCAGCCCAGGCTTGAACTTGATTTAAACGGTGGTCTGCTTGCGATAAGATATGTGTTAACCAGATCACTGCTACATTCCCCAAGCTTTGTCCTCGCCAATTTCCATGGGTGGGGAAGTTTTTATCTATTAGCTTTTGTACACCCATCCGTTCTATCTGTGTGAGTAGTACGGGTATGTCATCTACTCGTTCGTTTGTAATTATGGATTCAGTTGCCATAACGTCGAACATATACTTACTTAGCTTATTTTGTATAACCTGTCTCTGATTATACTTTTATCTGCACATTTTTCCTAACTCCCTAAAAAATGGGCGAACCGGGAGTTAATAAATAGTATATTTAACCAATGACTTAATTCCCTGGCTAACCATTCCAGTTCTCCTACCGATTTAATCGGAAAATTATTAACACTAAACTCAAATTTTTCTACCCCTGCCCAAATTACCAATTTTGCAGGTACTTGAGTTTTATTCCCGTCTGAGTCTTTAGTAAAATATTGGGGTGCATAAACCAGTTTATTAATACTTTCTCTGGAAACTGAACGACAACGGGGGATTTCCCATTTCCCTAACTGGTGATTAAGAGAAATTTGTTGCTGATCTATATGTATGCTGACACCGCCAAATAAGCCGTATACTATACCGTAAATCATCGAAAAACCTACACCCCAAAAAGGTAGGGAGAACAACGCAAAGGGTATATTACCGGGAAAAGGTGCAGAAAGAGCGTTTCCTGATGTCACTTGTCAGTATTAGGTAGGTTGGCGTTGAAAATTGTCGTTATAGCAAGGCAAGAGGCAAGAGTAAGGAAGTTTTCAGCGATTTTACGTTTCTTTACACAGTTTGGTTTTATTGTGTTCACCTACTTAGGGTTTGCTGGTAGCGTAGCGTGAATGGGCGCAGGCCCTGCGCCCCTACCTCCTGATAGCGCAGCGTGGTGTTAGCCATACTTCTGATAGCGCAGCGTGGCGTTGGTCATACTTCTAGCCCTCACAGATAACTTTTTCAGCAAACTCTACTTAGGAACGTGGATTTATTAACTTACAATTCTTGATAACGACCGTCTAACATTAGTTAGATTACATCTAACAAGATTTGCACTTTATTTAATCCTCATTCCTTAATACCAAAATTATCGTCCCTATTTCCAATTGTTAAATTTTAATTGTTAATTGTTAATTGTTAATTGCTTATGCCTTCCCCACTTTGGCCTTACATCACCCCAGGTATTCCCGACGAATTATTTGAGAATTTACCAGGTATTCCTCTGAGTCAGCGAGAATTAAGATTGTTGTTGATTTCCCAATTACGACTACAAGCTGATTCGGTATTGTGGGATATTGGTGCAGGAACAGGTACAATTCCTATAGAGGTAGGTTTATTGTGTCCCCAAGGACGGGTAATTGCTATCGAAAGGGACGAGGATGTTGCTAATCTAATTAGACGCAACTGCGATCGCTTTGAAGTTAAAAACGTCGAAGTTATTGAGGGTAGCGCCCCAGAATGCTTAAACCAAATCAAGTCAGTACCTGATCGCATCTGCATTGAGGGAGGAAAAGCCATACAGGATATTGTCCAAGCTGCATGGCAGTATTTACCAACATCTGGTCGAGTGGTTGCCACTGCTGCTAATCTAGAAAATCTGTATACCATTTCTCAAAGCTTTTCTCAGTTAAGAGTTAGGAATATTGAAGTTGTCCAGTCAGCGGTGAATCGCTTAGAAACACGGGGCTATTCTCAAACCTTTGTAGCAGCCGATCCCATTTTCATTCTCAGTGGTGAGAAACTAGAGTGAACTACTCCGCCGTAAAACGGACGGAGCTTCCCAATTCATCGGGAATAGCCGCTAGAACTCCATAGTTCTATGGGTCTGACATTCCCTCCAAGGGCAGGAGTCCTGATTCCCAAGACCCAAATCTTTTACCCTGAGCTATGCCGAAGGGTTCTCTGGCGACACTTACAAAAAAAGGGAACAGGGAAATCTTAACTGGGAACAGGGAACAGATAAGAAACAAAAGTTTCACCAGTTTAGAGATTCAGTCAAGAAAAAGATGTTTTTAAAAGATGCGTAGCACGAAAAAAAACAGTGTCATTATTTCAATCTCATGTTTTTAAACATGAGTTTTTTCTGTTCCCTGTTGCTTCTGCCCGTGAACTATCAGCTTGGTTTTCGCTTACGGCATTGGTGGTCAAGATACACAATATCTTACCAAAAAATCCTGGCGATTCGTCATCCCCTGCTCACAATCCCCATATTAGGAGTACATTGAAGCTGGGGACTTCCACAAATTGTTAAATTCCTTCGGTTTTCGGTTTTGGGTTGCATCCAAAATCCAAAATCTAAAATCCCAAATATTATCCTATGCCCTGGTCTCGAATTATTAGTGGAATTGTTGCAATTATCATGGCGCTATCTGCAACCCTATTGGGGGGTTGGTATTTTACGATAGCGATCGCTATTGTCGTATTTTTAGGTCAACAAGAATATTTTAATTTGGTTCGCTCTAGAGGCATAACACCCTCAGTTAAAACTACGATGATCGTTAGTCAAGTTCTACTGGCAATTTGTACCCTTAATGGTAGTTTAGCTGATGCAATTATGCCAATAGCCGGAACACTTATTTGTTTTTACCTACTTTTTCAACCCAAATTAGCCACCATTGCGGATATTTCCGCTTCTATTATGGGTTTGTTTTATGTAGGTTACTTACCAAGTTACTGGGTCAGGTTACGGGGAATTGATCATGCTATTAGCAGTAATTTACCTTTAGGTGGTTATTGGCCATCTAATTGGCAAGATATCGGACAAGGCAATTTGACTGCCTTTCCCACAGGTTTAACTGCTACTATCCTCACGTTCTTATGTATTTGGGCTGCGGATATTGGCGCTTATACTTTTGGTAAATTCTTCGGGAAAACTCGGTTATCAGATATTAGTCCAAAAAAAACTGTAGAAGGTGCAGTTTTTGGTATTAGTGCTAGTGTAGCTGTTGCGATCACAGGGGCTTACTTTCTCAATTTTCCCGACTGGTTAATCACTGGTTTCACATTGGGTCTAATTATTGGTATTGCTAGTTTGTTAGGTGACTTAACAGAATCTTTGCTCAAGCGTGATGCTGGTGTCAAGGATTCAGGACAATTGATCCCTGGTCATGGAGGGATTTTAGATCGCACTGATAGCTATATTTTTACTGCTCCTCTAGTGTACTATTTCATCACCTTACTTTTACCTTTATTAGAAAAAACGCTGTAACAGGAACTAAGATAAGATTTAATCTCTACTTGCCCACATCACTCACAATAGCCATATAATTTAAAGTAAATTCAGGGGATATTGAGTTTTGATTTTTCAATGATTATGGGTTAATGTTAATACGTCCACAACAACTGAGTTGTTCCGGTATCAGAGAAACTTTGGCGATATCAACATCTGTTCCCAGATTTATAATATAAGGAGAATTCCTTTCCCAAAGCACCTCCCGATCAGTCTTGATTTTAACTTGTGTTAATTGTAGTTCTTGACCATTGAGTAGTTCTAAGCCTAAATAAATATTGAAAAATGCCCCTTCTATCTCAGAGACTGGGATACCATTCAGGATCAATACCTGATTGTCAAGGGTGATTCTTCGCCAAGTAATGTCCTTGAAATTTAGGCTATATTCTGCTAGTAGTGGAATCAGTACATCATTTATAGCTGTTAATAATAATGGAGATGACAGAGAATTATTAAGATCCTGTTCAGCGATTATCAGCTTACCAACTACAGGTACTATTGCTGATAATTGCAAAGGTTGTCCTTTCAAAATTGAAGCCACATTCAGTTGGATCTGTTCTGCCTGAAGTTCAATTTGTGTAGCATGAAGACCTTGATACACAGCATTACTAGCAGAAATTGATACTCCAGGAATGCAACCAGACAGCAATTGGCGATCGCTTGCTGTAATCTGTACCTCTAAATGAGATACTTGATTTAATTGGCTTCTTAACCAAAGCTTAATCGCTGATGTTAAAACTTTTGTAATGATCCTGACTTTGCTGTTATTTGTATTTGGGGAACTTGGTTCTGTCATTTTTCGACGGTTATATCAATGTAAATATGCTCAAAACTTGAGTATCTTAAACAAACCTTAAATTTAACATGGAAGTTTGTTAACAACAAAATGCAAACATTAGCAGTATAAAAATATTCAGCGAGAAAATCACAGTTTAAACATGGAGGCACGGCTACAAAAAATTCTAGCTCAATGGGGTATAGCCTCACGACGTGAAGCTGAAGAAATGATTAGGCAATCACGAGTATGTGTGAATGGGGTATTAGCACATTTAGGACAAAAAGTCGATCCTCACCAAGATAAAATCTCTATAGATGGTCAACCTGTACTGGGAGAACAGCGTCCATCCAAAATGTATCTATTACTGCATAAACCAGCAGGAATTGTCTCCACTTGTCATGATCCCCAAGGAAGACCAACGGTTTTGGATCTCCTCCCGTTAGCATTAAGAACCGGATGGGGTATTCACCCGGTTGGCCGTTTGGATGTAGACTCGACAGGAGCATTGATTTTAACCAATGATGGAGAATTGACCTATGGACTTACCCATCCTAGTCATAGTATTCCCAAGACCTACCGCGTTGTAGTTCAAGGACACCCTCCAGCAAAAGTTCTCGAAAATTGGAGTCAGGGTATAGTTCTGGAAGGAAGAATCACAAGACCTGCTCAAGTGCGTTTGATTGAAAATTATATTGATCAAAGCTGTTTAGAGATAGTTTTACAGGAAGGAAGAAACCGTCAAATTCGTCGTATAGCCGAACAGTTGGGATATCCAGTCATTAAGCTACATCGCACGGCTATTGGTTCAATTCAATTAAAAACATCAACAACAGCATCCTTGCCATCTGGTAAATACCGTCATCTTAGTCAGGATGAAATTAGTTTTTTAAATAAGCAGATAATTCGCACACCTATTAAGACAAAGCCGAGTTAAGGAGTAAAAGAAAAACATGAAATGGTTCAGAAAGAAGGGTAAACAGTCAATCAAACCTTCTATCAAGGAACATCAAGCCGAAAAGTTAGGGCAACTTGGCTCTCAACTAGGTTCGCTACGGCAGGAACAGGGTTTAACTCTAGATGAGTTAGTCGTATTCACCAGAATTCCTCGAAGACTTTTACAAGCCATTGAAGAAGGTAATTTAAGCGACTTACCAGAACCCATCTATGTTCAAGGCTTAATTAGACAGTTTGCAGACGCTTTAGGAATTCGGGGTGGGGAATTTGCTAGTCATTTCCCCATTGGTTCTCAATCAGTAAGTGTTCAATCCAATTGGAAAGTACAAGCTGTTCCTCAATTACGTCCTATTCATCTTTACCTGCTTTATATTGGGCTGATTTTCTGCTCTGTTAACGGTTTATCCCAGTTGTTGAATAATTCCACTTTGCAAGCAAACAATCGCCAAATTCAACCAAAAACTGTAACCCAATTGGCAGGGGAAGAAGCTGCTAATAATACATTTATCAACAAGCAAGGGGATCAATCCGTACAAATTGGTGTCACATTAAAAGCTTCATCTTGGATTAGCGTGGTTACAGATGGTAAAACAGCCTTTGAGGGAGTTTTACCACAAGGTTCTAGCCGCACCTGGAACGCCACCGAGCAACTGACAGTAAAAACTGATAATGCTGGTGGTGTGTTAATGAGTGTGAATCAGCAAGAAGCAAAGGAAATGGGAGAAATCGGCAAAGCTCAAGAAATCAACATTGCTGCTAAACCAAACTTATAGTGGTCAGTGGTCAGTAGTCAGTAGTCAGTGGGAAAATTCTTTCTCCCCCCCCTACTTCCCCTACTCCCCCTACTCCCCCAACTCCCCCAACTCCCCCAACTCCCCCAACTCCCCCAACTCCCCCAACTCCCCCAACTCCCCCAACTCCCCCTACTCCCCCAACTCCCCCTACTCCCTGTCACCTGTCACCTGCTTCCCTATAAGCGCGTCCGCAACGGAAAGTGAGAGTTTTTAGGCGATCGCTTAAATCTGGCGTTAATACCCCCGATTGGTAACGCCACTCCCAATTTCCCACCGCCGTACTGGGAAAATTCATCCGGGCTTGAGTCCCCAAACCTAATACATCCTGCAAAGGTATAATTGCTTGATTGGCAATAGAACTCAAAGCTAACCTAATTAAATCCCAGTTTATACCATCTGGACTGATACAACCCAAATACAACAATAGATTTTGCTTTTCGTAATCATTTGCAGCATTAAACCAGCCTACAGTCGTATCATTATCATGAGTACCAGTATAAACTACAGCATTTCGTGTGTAGTTAAAGGGTAAAAAAGGATTACCGGGATCAGAACCAAAGGCAAACTGCAATACTTTCATCCCTGGAAACTCAAACTGATCTCGCAGTGCTTCCACTTCTGGCGTAATAATTCCCAAATCCTCCGCCAAAACAGGTAACTTACCCAAATGCTTTCTAATTGCCTCAAATAAAGCCACTCCAGGTGCTTCAATCCATTCGCCATTCATGGCAGTCGTTTCTCCCTGGGGAACAGCCCAATAAGCCTCAAAACCCCGGAAATGATCAATGCGAATTATATCCACATAATCCAGCATCGCCTCAAAGCGTAATATCCACCATTTGAAATCTTGTTTTTGCAATTCTTCCCAGTTATAAACCGGATTTCCCCATAATTGACCAGTAGCGCTAAAGTAGTCGGGTGGAACTCCCGCCATTAAAGCCACTTCTCCCGTTTCTGCATCTAAAGCAAAAATCTCAGGATTAGCCCACACATCAGCACTATCATGGGCTACATAAATAGGGATATCACCAATAATCTCTATCCCATTGTCATTAGCATAGTTTTTCAGTTCTGACCACTGCCGGAAAAACTCATATTGAACAAACTTGTAATAAAAAATCTCCTCTGCTAATTCTTTTTCCATCTGAGCTAAAGCTGCTGGTTCACGCTTTGCCAATTCCGGTTCCCAATTGTACCAGCTTGCACCATTTTGGATATCTTTAAGAGCCATAAATAGCGCATAATTATTTAACCAATAGCCTTTATCAGCACAAAACTTAGCAAAAGCCTGTTTTTGAGTTGAATTTGCTTTAATTTTAAAATCCTCACAAGCTTTAATGAGCAGATTGACCTTGACAGGGATCACCTCATTAAAATCTACCTTATCTACGGTAAAATCTGGTAAATCAGCCAAATCTTCGGCAATTAACAAACCCTCCTCTAACAACTTCTCTGGACTAATCAAAAAGTAATTTCCAGCCATTGCGGAGTAGCACATATAGGGAGAATTACCGTAACCAGTCGGTCCTAGCGGTAAAACTTGCCAATATTGCTGCTGACTATTTTTGAGAAAATCAATAAACCGATAAGCTTCCAAACCCAAATCCCCAATACCAAACCGACTGGGGAAAGAAGTAGGATGTAGTAAAATACCACTTGATCTAGGAAAAGGCATATTTAACCTGAAATATAGGAAAACGTAATTTTTTATAAATCACGCATCGAATTTATCATGCCATAGCCAGCGTTGACTGTTCTGATTCATGAAGAAATAGAAACAAGAGTAAATAATTAATACATAATCCAAAATCCAAAATCTAAAATCTTATGACTTACAGAAATCCTGCACCCACCGTTGATATCATTATTGAATTAATTGATAGACCTCATCGCCCCATTATCCTGATTGAAAGACATAATGAACCATTAGGTTGGGCGTTACCCGGTGGTTTTGTTGATTATGGTGAATCGCTGGAAAAGGCGGCAATTAGGGAAGCAGAGGAAGAAATAGGTTTAAAAGTAGAATTAGTCGAACAGTTATTAGTGTATTCTGATCCTAAGCGCGATCGCCGTCAGCATACGATTAGTATTGTGTTTTTAGCAACTGCTACGGGTGAACCTTTGGCGGGTGATGATGCTAAGAGTTTGGGTATTTTCTCGCCTTGGTGTGTTCCTGGTAATTTGTGTTTTGATCATGACCGGATTTTGCGGGATTATTGGCAATATAGAAATTATGGGATTCGTCCGAGGTTGGGGTAAGAGAAATAAACCACGAAGAAGCGAAGGACACGAAGGAAGAGAAGAAGAAAGAAGAAAAATGTAGGGGTTTAGCAATGCTAAACCCAAGGCGTTTAACTCTGTAGTCATGTTGCTTCTTTGTTTTATACTGTTTTCATGGTATTCAATGGTGCATTATGGACGCTGAAGAACTTTTAGAGAAATACGCTGCTGGGGAACGGAATTTTCGTTCGGAAAATCTGAAAACGGTAGACCTTGAAGGTGCGGATTTGAGTGAAATCGACTTCACAGGTGCAGATTTGTCGCGGGCAGATTTGAATGATGCTAACCTGAGTAAAGCGGATCTTGACCGTACAAATCTCACGAGGGCATCTTTAGAAAATGCTAACTTGAGTGAGTTAGTATGCGCTTCTAATTTGAATTTGAGTTGGGCTAACTTGAGTGGTGCTAATTTGAGTAAAGCAAAGCTAGAAAGTGCAAATTTCAGTAATGCTCACTTGGATAATGCCAACTTGATAAAAGCAAACCTCAATAGTGCAAATCTCCAAAAAGCTTGTTTACAAGGGGCAAATTTAGAAAGAGCAGATTTACAAAATGCAGATTTAATGAGAGCAAATCTAGATAGTGCAAATCTGAAAAAAGCAGATTTAACCGGCGCGAATATTTACGGTGCAACCTTTAAAAATGCAGACCTCACAGGTGCGATAATGCCAGATGGAGAAGTTTACCAAACATCTACAGATTTAGAATTCGGTAAACCAGAAACACCATTAACAAAAGAGCCAAAAGACATATATATTATGACTCGTAAAGTAATCCGTACCGATAAAGCACCTGCACCAGTTGGACCATACAATCAAGCAATTCTCGCTTCTGGGCAAATGTTGTTTGTAGCTGGACAAATTGCCATAGATCCCCGTTTAGGTGATGTTGACTACACCGAAGATGTAGTTAAGCAAACTGAACAGGTAATGAAAAATATTGAAGCTATCCTGACAGAAGCAGGAGCTACATTTGCAGATGTGGTAAAAACTGGTGTATTTTTAGCTGATATGAATGATTTTGCCGCTGTCAATGCGGTTTATGCAAAATATTTTTCCGAAGATACCGCCCCAGCGCGTGCTTGTGTGGAGGTTTCCCGTTTGCCTAAAAATGTGTTGGTAGAAATTGATTGTATTGCTGTTATTGGTGGTTAATTATACTCAAAACGGCTAGAAACTGGACTTTTTTATCATACAAAGAACAAGCTTCAAAGCCTCTCCCCGTTGCGGGGAGAGGTTTGGAGAGGGGTTTCATATTTGGTTAAACTATGAACCGTTTGCAGTATATCCTGTGGGCAATGCCCACTCTACTTTTATTTTTCTGGTTCGATACCTAATGCTTTTAATTGGGCAGCTAATTTGTCAGCACGTTGTTTTTGTTGTTCTATCTCTTGTTGTTTTTGTTCTACTAATTCTGAACTCCACAACAGCAAATTTCCCTGTTCGTCCCACCATCTTAACCATTTACTAGTGAGGTTTTCCCTTGTCCCTTCCCACACTCCCAAGTAAAGGTTCATTTCCTCTATCCAGTAACGTTGGTTTTCATGAGGATTTTGTAAGGTGTACAAACCTGTATTAGAGTTTAGCTGATAAAATTCTAAACTACCGCTATCTGGTTCAAAAATGGCGTAATTAGGTACTTTTAAGATTTTTTCATAGAAAAACCATTTTCCAGGGGGATAAGTAGGTTTACTGGAATATTCTGTTCCGTCTGTATCAGAAATAAATTCCATCACTATTACGGGAATATCTCCCTGTACTTGGGGTGTATAACTACGAAAGACTTCTTGCTTCGTGACGCGAATTTCGGGTATATAAGCCCAATCAGGAGCTTTAATGACAATTTTGCTATTGACGGTGGCACAGATACCGTAGTTAGTCGGTGTGAGGCAATTTGGGGGAAGTTTACCGGCTAGTTGGAGGCTTTCAGTCAGGGCAGCGGCTTGGGCTGGTTGGTAGATGTTGTCCACTGGATCATCTGGGAGAATGTAATCATCGGGTAGTTTTTCCCAAGTGATTTGGTATGCTTGGGTAGCAATAATCATGATGGGTTTTCCTGTATTCAGGTTGTAAATTCTAGTTTAACTAGTTAACCCTGTTATGTCACTCTCGGAAAACAATAATTGAATCCATTTTTTGTAACTCTTATTTCATCAAGGGTTGGCACTTTTTTTATGTATTAAAAAATAAAATTGCTGCATAAAATGTCAAAACCAAAGCTCCATAAACCTCCCAGGTATTGAATTTTCCCAATCTGACAGAAGAGGATTAACTTCATTTCTCTCGGACCGAAATGTTTTTTCTTTCACTTCCACAGAAGTAAATTGATAATCTTTGGCAAAATAAACCCCTCTGGTAAACCTCTCCAGTATTAAATGTTATTCGGCGTTGCTGATTAAGGGTATGAATTTTAGTCTCACGCAAAGGCGCAATCACGCTTCGTGATCTCGAAGAGTAGACGCACTGAGGTAAGATTTTTAAAGGTTCAATTTGGAAATTTCATACCTCGATTCAGCAACGCCTGTTATTCCTTTTCCCTCTCCTAAGAGGAGAGGGTTAGGGAGAGGTAGGGAAGGGGGGTTAGGTTTCTGAAGATTATCGGTTTCATCTAATACTTTTCAAACACCCTACTTAGGAAGACCTTTACCTATTCGCTAAATATTGATACATTTCCCATCTAGCATTAACTTCCATTTGCGCTTGTTCTAGCAACAACTTGGCAACCTCCGGTTTACTTTTCGTCAACATCTTAAATCGGTTCTCTTGATACATTGACTTCTCCACGGATTCAGAAGGTGCTTTCATATCCAATTGTAAGGGATTTTTACCCTGTTCTTGTAATGCTGGATTATAGCGATATAACAACCATCTTCCTGAGTCTACTAGAGCCTTTTGCTGATGTAAACCTTTGGTCATATCAATCCCGTGAGCAATACAATGACTGTAAGCAATAATGATTGATGGACCGTCAAAAGCTTCCGCTTCTAAAAATGCTTTGAGTGTATGTTCATCACGCGCACCTAACGCTACACTCGCCACATAAACATTACCATAAGTCATCGCCATTAAACCCAAATCTTTCTTTGGTGCTGGTTTTCCGCCAGTTGCATATTTAGCAACTGCGGCTTTTGGTGTGGCTTTAGAAGATTGTCCTCCAGTGTTAGAATAAACTTCTGTATCCATTACCAAAATGTTCACATTGCGTCCTGTGGAAATCACATGATCAATTCCACCAAAGTCTATATCATACGCCCAACCATCACCCCCAACTATCCACACACTTTTCTTGACTAAATAATCAGCGAGGGATTTGAGATTTTGGATTTTGGATTTGAGATTTGCGTCTTTTATAGTTTCCGCAATCTCAGCTAATTTGTGGTTGAGAATGACAATTCTTTCCCGTTGGTCCCAAATATCAGCTTCGGTTTTTTGTTCAGCTTTGAGAATGGCATTAACTAAATTATCGCCAATTTCACTACTTAATTGTGACAATAATTCTCCTGCAAATTCCGCTTGTTTGTCTATAGATAAACGATAACCAAAACCAAATTCGGCGTTATCTTCAAATAAACTATTAGACCATGCAGGACCTCTACCGTCAGCGTTTTGACTCCAAGGAGTTGTGGGGAGATTTCCACCGTAAATGGAAGAACAGCCGGTGGCGTTGGCAACGAGTGAGCGATCGCCAAACAATTGTGTTAATAATTTAAGGTAGGGCGTTTCTCCACAACCAGCACAAGCACCGGAAAATTCAAACAACGGTTCTTGTAATTGCTGCTGACGAATTTGGTTTACTTTCAAAGTTTTCCGGTCAGGATTTGGTAAATTCAAAAAGAAGTTCCAATTTTCCCGTTCTTGTTCCCGCAACGGTAATTGCGGACTCATATTAATCGCCTTGCGGGTGGGTTCTGCCTTGTTTTTGGCAGGACAGACGCTAACACAAATTTCACAGCCTGTACAGTCTTCTGGCGCTACCTGAATGGTGAATTTCTGGTTAGCAAAGCTCTTATCTTTGGCATTAGTGGACTTAAAAGATATGGGTGCGTTGACTAACTCACTGGATTGATAAGCTTTGGCGCGAATAGCAGCATGAGGACAAACCATCACACATTTACCACATTGAACGCAGACATCAGCCTCCCAAACGGGGATTTCCTCCGCAACGTTGCGTTTTTCCCATTTTGCAGTTCCACTGGGGAAAGTTCCGTCAGCAGGTAACGCACTTACAGGTAAATCATCACCTTCCCAGACCATGATTTTGCTGAGAACATTCTCGATAAATTTGGGTTTGGTAATTGCTAATTGCGTTTCTTCCCTATTACCTCTTACCAATGACCTATTACCGACTTCATGGAGATTTTCTAGAGTGTTGTCTACGGCTTTCAAATTCATCTTGACAACTTCTGCGCCTTTTTTACCATAGGTTTTTTCTATGGCTTGTTTGATTTTAGCGATCGCTTCTCTTTCTGGCAATACCCCCGCTAAAGCAAAGAAACACACCTGCATGATAGTGTTAATTCTGTGTCCCATACCACTATCTTTTGCCACTTGACTAGCATTAATAGTATAAACTTTCAGGTTCTTGTCAATAATTTGCTGTTGAACTTTTGAAGGTAGATTTTCCCAAACCTGATCAGCATCATAAGGACTATTTAACAACAAAGTCGCTCCCGGTGCAGCAGCTTTTAAAATATCAATAGTTTCCACAAATCCCCAATGATGACAACCGATAAAATTAGCCTTGTCTATCAGGTAAGTTGAGCGAATTGTTCCAGTTCCAAACCGTAAATGAGAAACTGTCATAGAACCGGACTTTTTAGAATCATAAACAAAGTAACCTTGGGCGTTATTTTCTGTACCTTCCCCGATGATTTTGATGGAGTTTTTATTTGCCCCTACTGTACCATCTGAACCTAAACCATAGAACATTGCCCGAACCACATGATCTGGTTCTGTAGAGAAATTGGCATCAAAATTCAAAGAAGTGAAAGTGACATCATCATTAATCCCAATTGTGAAATGATTTTTGGGTTTAAGTTGAGTCAGATTATCGAAAATACTCTTCACCATTGCCGGAGTAAATTCCTTAGAAGACAGTCCATATCTGCCCCCAACAATTTTCGGGAATGTAGTTTTTTTCCACCCTTCATAAATAGCTGTCACCACATCTAAATATAAAGGTTCTCCTGCACTTCCAGCTTCTTTAGTTCTATCAAGGACAGCAATAGATTTAACACTATTTGGTAATGCTTCTATAAATCTGGCTACATCAAAAGGACGGAAAAGCCGCACTTTGATAACTCCAACTTTTTCCCCTTGATTGTTGAGATAATCCACAGTTTCATGGACAGTTTCACAACCAGAACCCATAATTACAATTACTCTTTCTGCCTTGGGTGCGCCATGATATTCATAGAGTTTGTAATATCTGCCTGTGCGTTCTCCAAATTTATCCATTATTGTTTGAACAATATCAGCACAACCATCATAATAAGGGTTTGCACCTTCACGAGATTGAAAATAAACATCAGGATTTTGTGCTGTTCCTCGTAATACTGGTTTATCTGGAGTTAAGCACCGTTGACGATGTGCAAATACTAAATATTGGGGAATGAAAGCTTGTAAATCCTCATCAGATAACAACTCAACTTTCTGCACTTCATGGGAAGTTCTAAACCCATCAAAAAAGTGCATAAATGACACTCTTGCTGCTAAAGTTGCCGCATGAGAAATTAAAGCAAAATCATGACTTTCCTGCACAGAAGCTGAACACAAAAAAGCGAAGCCAGTCGCCCTTGCAGCCATAACATCACTATGATCACCGAAAATAGATAAAGCATGAGTAGCTAAAGAACGGGCAGAAACATGAATGACAAAACTGGTTAATTCTCCCGCAATTTTGTACAAGTTAGGAATCATTAATAATAATCCCTGAGAAGCGGTGAAAGTTGTACTTAATGCCCCCGTTTGTAATGCCCCATGGACAGCAGCAGCAGCCCCTCCTTCGCTTTGCATTTGGGTAACACTGGGAACAGTTCCCCAAAGATTTGGTTTATTTTCTGACATCCAAGCATCAGCCCATTCACCCATATTTGAAGATGGGGTAATCGGATAAATAGCAATTACTTCATTCAATTTGTAAGCTACACGGGCAACAGCTTCGTTACCATCAATTGTGGCATAAGATTTGGGCATGATTTTCCTTCTGTGTGTCTCTTTTCTGTTTGTTTCAATTTTTCCGTAGGGTGCGTCAGATTGATAAATAGTCGAATTTAAGTATGATTTAACGTCTGACGCACCTTACTAATCTATGCAGAGAAACCAAAAAGATAAGCATTGAAAACAGCTAAAGTCAGGAAGTTAATTTGTGATATTTTCTACAGTTTTATTAATTATCAATTATTACTCATGAATTATTCTGACTTTTAGCCAATATTTTGATTATAGCAAATAGTAAATCTTCTGGATATATCAATATTAATGTTGTACTCAATAGCTATAATCTTTGATTTATCAAAGTTAAATGATTGTCATGGGGTGGAGGTGCGGGAAGTTTTTGGGCAAGATAGTTGACAGTTATACAAGGTTTTACAGTATAATTTAAAGTTAATCACCTGTATTAACACCCAATCAATATCAATTATGACTTATCGAGATCCTGAAATTGAAATTGAACTATTACGCCTAAAGAGTGAGTTAAATATATCTGGAAAGAATAACAGTCAAAGTAATTCTCAATCTCAATGTTTAGATGATGTTATCACTAAGTTAAATCACCTTGTGGGAATGGAAAATGTCAAAAATGATATTAACACTTTTATCAATTTTCTCAAAGTTCAGAAAATGCGTCAGGAACAAGGTTTACCAAATATTTCTATTTCCCTACATTCAGTATTTTGTGGACCTCCGGGAACTGGTAAAACCACAGTTGCACGTTTAATGGGTGAAATATATAGAGAACTAGGTATACTTGCTAAAGGCCATGTTGTAGAAACTGATAGATCAGGTTTGGTTGCAGGTTATGTTGGACAAACAGCTTTAAAAGTAGATGAAGTTGTAAATTCAGCATTAGATGGAGTATTATTTATTGATGAAGCTTATACACTAGCACCAGCAGATTCAGGAAAAGATTTTGGACAAGAAGCGATAGATACTTTACTCAAAAGAATGGAAGACTATCGAGATAGGGTGGTTGTGATTGTCGCTGGTTATAGTGATGAGATGTCAATATTTATTAATGCTAATCCAGGGTTACAGTCGAGATTTAATAGATATTTTTATTTTGAAGATTATAAACCAGAAGAACTATTAAATATTTTTGAGGGAATATGTAAGCAACAACATTATAGAATAACCCCAAGAGGTAAAGAAAAACTTCTGAAACACTTCACAAAGTTATATTTTGAAAAAAACAAAAGTTTTGGAAATGGTAGACTTGTCAGGAATATTTTTGAAAAAACGATTGAAAGACAAGCTAATAGATTAGTTAAAATAACCGATGTTAATAAGGAAATGATGATGACAATTACCTGGGAGGATATTTAATAACTATATATCAATCATCTTTTTGACGTTATTAGCTGATCTTGTAGGGTGCGTTAATGAAATGTAACGCACCCTATTGATGGGGTATTTGTTTAAAAATGGGAATCTTAACCCACTATCACCATATTCGGTGCGTTACACTATCGCTAACATACCCTACTTGATAAATAACTTTGGCATTTCTGAAATTTCCTAAAATTGCGATCGCTCCCGATGCTTTCGCATAAGTTACTATCGTACTATTATATCATTTACATCAATTAAAAAACTTAAATAGTGCGATATTATCGGTTAATCTTAGGGAACACCAAAAAATAAATTACCCAATTTTGTGGGATAGGCATCCTGCCCGTCCTTGATGATTAGCGGGCTTTTCGTCCCGCACCACAAGAAATTTTTGGGGATTTGATTTCTTGGAAGTCCCTTAGATAACAGAACCCAAGATTATGAGAAAAAATTAAATAAAACTACTCATTATCTCTAATAACTTGTTGTATTGGTTCATTTGATGACGAAATTATTACATTTCGCTGATATTTTAGGGGAAGTTAATGAAATGTAACGCACCATTCATCTGTTTAAAATTAAAAACATCTCTTTAAGTGCGATTATTTATTTTCTCGGTTGAGTTAAGAGGCTATGCTATAATAACGTATACTGTCAAAAATATCTCACAAAAATATGAACAACACATCTCTAAAAGAAAAAACTGCCTTTAACCGCATTTCAGCAATCGTAAAATATTTGATCGCTAATGACAGTGTGTATCAAGAAAGATTGGAACAAGATAAAATGATTCAGAAAATGTACGAACTTTTTACTAAACCAAATTCTGGTGATGATATAGATACAATTGCTGAAGATGACTTAACAGAAAGAATTAGTAAAATGTTAGCTGTAGAAGCAATCAGTGGTTTGTTAAATGATTTTACACCAGAAGAAATGGCAATATTTGATGAATCAGTGAAACGGAAATAATTCAATGGGATATCTACTAGATACTAAATTCTCAAGGAAAATCCAAAAGTAACCAATCAGCTAGAAAGTTTAAATCGTCAAAACGAGGAAGTTTTCATTAGTGGGATTACTTACTATGAAATTGAGCGAGGACTCTTAGCAGTTAAAGCGGTAAAGAAATTATCAGACTTTGAAAAATTTTTGAAGAAATACCAAGTTTTACTCTTGGACGATATGGCAATTTTTCAGAAAGCGTCAGAAATCTATGCTGATTTAAAACAAAGAGGTTTACCAATTCAAGATGCAGATATATTTATAGCAGCTACGGCTATTATTCACAATTTAATTGTAGTTTCCCATGATTCTGATTTATTAAGAATAAAAGAATTGCAATTGGAAGATTGGTTACAAGAGGAATTAAATTAAATCATTTTTAATCAACCGTTTTTGCAAAGCCGCAACAACAGCTTGAGAGCGATCGCTCACTTCTAAATTTTGTAAGATAGCATGGACGTGTACCCTAACCGTTCCTGGTGTAATATAAAGTGCAAGGGCAATTTCTTGATTAGTTTTCCCCGCTGCCAAAAGAATAGGGTTTAGCATTGTGCTAAACCCCTACAAATTACAAATTATTCAACTGCTACAGATTTCGCGGGTAAGTAGGTGAACACAATAAAACCAATCTGTGTAAAGAAAAGTAAAATCGCCCAAACCCTCTTCACTCTTGCATGAGTGCCTCTTGCCTCTTGCCTTGCTATAACGACAATTTTCAACGCCAACCTACTTAATCTCTGGCTTTTAAGTAGGTGAACACAATAAAACCAATCTGTGTAAAGAAAAGTAAAATCGCCCAAACCCTCTTCACTCTTGCCTCTTGCATGAGTGCCCCTTGCCTTGCCATAACGACGATTTTCAATGCTAACCTACTTACTTCTGGGAAACTTCTAAATTTTGCAACCAAACAACTAAATTATCAAAACTTGCAAAATCTAAAAACACTTCAGTTAAAGCTTCCAATTGTTCCAGAGATAACTTCTCAATCTGCATTTTTAGCTGACTAGGAACTTCCCCAAATCTTTTCGATAACAACCGCAAAATCAGTTTTACTTCTCCCTCCTGTTTACCTTGCTGCATACCTTGCTGCATACCTTGCTGCATACCTTGCTGCATACCTTGTTGCATACCTTGCTGCATACCTTGCTGCATACCTTGCTGCATACCTTGCTGCATACCTTGTTGCATACCTTGTTGCATACCTAATTCGGTCGCTTCTTCTCTGAGTTCTTCATACAAGCGAGTTTGCTGAAAACTTATGCCTAACATTGCTTCTATCTCCACACGACTTAAACGAGTAAACCGATAAGAAATAATCGTGGTAATTATTTCCATTATGCCACGTCTAGCTGTTGGTTCTTGTAACTCCTGCTGACAACGATTGATTAAATATCGTGCTGCTGCTGGGGCTTTGTTTTGTTTTAGAGTTGTCAATACCAACAAACTGACATCAAGGGGTAATTGCTCAAATTCTCCCAACTCATCCAAATATACTCGATGGACTTGTTCCGAACTCAAAAGTGCGCGATAGGGGTGAATGTCCCCTTGTTCCATACTCCGAGTTGGATAAATTAATACCGCTTGCCAATCTTGAAAACGCTCCCTATTTCTGTAAAAATAGAGAAATAACTCCCCAAATAACCGCTCATACAGTCGTTCATCTTTTTGAAATTGCACTTCACAGAAATAAACAATCCCAGGAGTTTCGGTTTCCGGTGGTAAAAACACCCCGTCAATTTCAAACTTTGGTTCTTTCACCGCTACCGAATCAAAGCGATAATTAGCCGCATTTGCGGGGGGATTTGGCAATAACTCAAACAGTATGGTTGGATATGTTTGAAATAAATAATAGAAAATAGAGTCACGTCGCATATTATGATTCTAGATTAATCCTACCCAAAATAAATTCTCCTCTCGATAATTGTTACATACACCAAAAGAGGGAATTATACAACTTTTTTATTTATCAACCTCACAGCAACAAAGTTAAATTTTCTCATCACCATAATGAACACATCAACCACACCATTAACACGCTTAGATTTTTACTACCAGCAAATCAAGACAATTATTTTAGCGCGTCAAAACCCGATTACTGGTTTATTACCAGCAAGTACCGCTATTACTGCTCATGGCGATTATACGGATGCGTGGGTGCGAGATAATGTGTATAGTATTTTAGCCGTTTGGGGTTTAGCTTTAGCCTATCGTAAATTAGATCATGATGATGGGCGAACCTATGAGCTAGAGCATAGTGTGGTTAAATTAATGCGAGGGTTGTTGTTTTCTATGATGCGACAATCCCATAAAGTCGAAACATTTAAACATACACAATCTTTATTAGATGGACTTCATGCCAAATACAATACAGCTACAGGTGATATAGTCGTCGGTGATGATGAATGGGGACATTTGCAACTTGACGCGACATCTATATTTTTATTAATGTTGGCACAAATGACCGCCAGTGGATTATCAATTATTTTTACATTAGATGAAGTGAACTTTGTCCAAAACCTAGTTTATTATATTGGTCGAGCTTACAGAACACCGGATTTTGGTATTTGGGAACGGGGGAATAAAATTAATCATGGTAGTGCAGAATTAAACGCTAGTTCCTTGGGAATGGCTAAAGCAGCTTTAGAATCTATAAATGGATTAAACTTATTTGGTGTTCATGGTAGTCAAGCATCAGTAATTCATGTTTTACCAGATGAAATTGCTAGAGCCAGAATTACTTTAGAATCATTATTACCTAGAGAATCAGGTTCTAAAGAAATTGATGCGGCGTTATTAAGTATTATTAGTTATCCTGCTTTTGCGGTGAAAGATGAGCAGTTACGAGAACGCACCTTGAATGAAATTATTAGTAAACTTGAGGGAAAATATGGTTGTAAAAGGTTTTTGCGAGATGGACATCAAACCGTTTTAGAAGACACCGAACGCCTCCACTATGAACCTGGTGAACTTAAACAATTTGAACATATTGAATGTGAATGGCCATTGTTTTTTACTTATTTAGTTCTTGATGGTTTATTTCGGGGTGAACAAGCACAAGTTGAGAAATATCAGCAACTTCTACAATTATTGTTGGTAGAACAAAATGGGTTACAGCTATTACCAGAAATTTATTATGTTCCTGAAGAAAGTATAGAAGCTGAGAAATTAAATCCTCAGTCTCAGTTAAGATTACCAAATGAAAATATTCCTTTAGTTTGGGCGCAAAGCTTATATTATTTGGGTGAAATGTTAAGCGAAGGCTTAATCTCATTGGGAGATATTGATCCTTTGGGAAGACATTTAAATGTCGGAAAACAGCGCAGTGCTTTAGTTCAAATTGCTTTAATAGCAGAAGATGAAGCTCTACAAACGCAATTAGAAGTATATGGAATTGAAACTCAAACTCCTACCCAAGTTGCACCAATTCAAATTAGAAAATCCGAAGAACTTTCCCAAATTTATACGCAAATTGGCAGAAATGATCAATTGGGTTTAACGGGTCGTCCTTTGCGAAGACTGAGAAGTTTAACGATATCAAGGTTCTTTCGGATTCGAGAGCAAACAGTTGTCTTTTTACCATCATTCCTAGATTCTCAACAGTTTTATTTAACTCTTGATTATCATTTTTTAGTAGATCAAATTAGAGGTGAATTGGCTTATATTCAAAAATACTGGAGTGATTTAGGTCGTCCGACTTTGACTTTAATGATTACTCGAACTATGCTAGAAACTGGTTCTGAAGCATTATTAGAATTAATGCAAGAACTCAAAGATGGTATTTGTAACGGAGTCCATGTAAAATTAGGAAAACTCAATCAATTAATGCTGACAGCAGCAATTCAAAGAATTGATTTTTTGTCAGATGCACAATTCTCTCAATCATCAGTTGCAAATCGGGGAATCCGTTGTTATTACCTGACTTCTCATTTAGAAAAAAGTTGGTCTTTGGGACATACCCAAGAATTCCAAATGGAATGTGAAACTAACTTAGATTTATTATTAAAATATTTGCGCTCATCAGAAAATATTTATGAGCAAATTGAATTACTGCAAACTTTAACTCGGTTACAGGGTTTAGAATTTGATACGGGCTATGCGGGTCCTACCCATGCTGTCACTGTAGCCGATTTACTTGATGAAGTTTATATTAAAGCCGGGGATTTAGGTTTGTGGGCGGTGGTACGACGGGCTGCGGGTTTACGCCAAATGCTCGATATTGGCTTATCAGACGCGATAACGAGTATTTTGGTTCAAGGTAAGCAAATTGCAGTTGGGAGGGCTTATAGTCAGGCTTCTTTGATAGTTGTTCCTATATCTGGAAGTGAGATTACTGAGAAAATTAATAACTTCTGTCGTGAGGATATACGAGATAGAGTTTTAACACAAGAAATTCTCATTTATCTTGGTGTGTTAATCAAGTCAGAACCAGAATTATTTCGTGGATTTCTCACATTAAGGGTTGGTTATTTGATTCTTTTAATTACTAGCGACATAGCCAGAGAATTCATCCTCACCCAAGATGAAGCTTATGAAAGATTAATGCAGCTATCACCTTTTGAAGTAAAAATGCGGTTGCGTCAAGTGTTAACTGGATATAGTGGGGTGAGTAGTTTATTACGTCAACAGGAATCATTGCACGTTAAACAAAAAGAAAGTGACATTGCTTGGGTTGTCCTACCTGTAATTAGTGAAGAAGCAGAAGTTCCTCCTGATGGTTGGCGGAGATTTCGTCAAGCAGAAGGGGCATTAAATCGCGTACCTAAAGACTTTTTTAAACAAGTTTGGCTATTAATGCAGCATTGCAAAGGTTTAGTTATTGGCGATAAATTGGAACGACGGAATCGGTTAGAAAGTGAAATTATGCTTTCGGAAATGACAGCAGGAGAAAGAAATTTTGCTTTATTAGTTGAACATTTGCTGAATAAAATTGAAGCTCCAGAATATCGCCAAGTTAATGTAGAAGCCTTGATGGAATTGGCTGCAATCGTGGCTAATAACCCTAAGTTGCAAATTGAGGAATATATAGTTTTAGATGTGTTAATCGGTCACGCAGTCCGGTTAGCGTGGTTGGAAAATCATCCCCATAGGAGCGATCGCTATGATGAAGATAAAGCCAGTGCATGGCCATCATTTTATAATAGCTCTCCCCAAGATTGTGCCAATTATATTTTGAAGGCGTTTAGGTTCTTAACGGAGTTTGTTGAAGATGTTTAAACTCAAGGCTTTTCCAGCACCTTTCATGTAAAACAGTGAACAGTGAACAGGGAACAGGGAACAGGGAACAGGGAACAGGGAACAGGGAACAGGGAACAGGGAACAGGGAACAGGGAACAGGGAACAGTAAACAGTGAACAGTGTTCACTGCTTATTGCTATCTGGATCAGTTTAGACTACATTTGGCATACACCAATAAGTTCTTGTATTCTTCAATTTTGTGCATTTTTCCCTGTTTTACAAATGATTCAATTATTGGTTGAGCATGACCCCAACCAATTGATTTTGTATAGAAGAGAATTTTGCCATTGGGATTGAGTTTACTCAGAAACATCCCTAGAAGAGATTCTTCATTATGATGCAAAAAAGGTGCTTCTTCAGGCATATAAAATTCGCCGAGATGAAACAGAGAAATTACATCGAGCATCGGTAAAGAACGGTCTGTCAAAGTGTATATATCTGTACAGAGAACTTTGTAATACTTGAACAATAGACGATCTTTAAGAGATAATCGGATATATTCTTGATGTTCGGGTGCAGAAGCGGTAATCCCAATAATTTCATTGGGTTGAGAAAATTTCTGATTTGCCAATCCTAGAATATGATGAGAACCTGTTCCAAAATGAAAGATAGTTTGATCTTGGATATTATGATTTTGTAAATATTCAACTAATTCAAGATCACATGGACAACGTTCTGGTTGTAATCCCCAAGATGATTTTTCGCGGTAGTAATCAGCGCCAACCCATTGTGGTAAAACTGGGCGAGAAAAACTTAAAAAATAGTAAAGTCTTGCTAAGTGGCGATTTGTAAAAACTATCCCCCGAACGGTTTGTCTAATACTATTAACCATGAATTAATCAACCTCAATAGTTGGGAAAAGATGTTTTTGATATGTTGGATAAAAGACGTACTCAGTTAGAGGATGTTTGAAAAGTTTTTAATGTATCAATAAACCCCTCTCCAAACCTCTCCCCGACGCGGGGAGAGGCTTTGAAACCCCCCTTCCCTACAAGGGAATGGGGGAAGGGGGGTTAGGTTTCGGAGATTGTCGGTTTCATCTAATACTTTTCAAACAACCTCTTAGGATGCTACAAATATTCATCAGCAAAACTACAATAAAGCTATATAAAGTTAGCCCAATTCAAATTTATTGAGCCAAGTAAATTGACATCCCGGATTATTTTTGTAATTGTTGTGCTTGATGGCGACAGACAAATGATTACTGATGATCTGCTTGAAGATTGAGTTATCCTAGATGGATAAAATTCATCAAAATCCCTGACAACCTGCTCTATGTGATCACCCTAAAAAATACTGGGTGGTGAGTTTCTAGAACTTAGGCAAGTCTAACATAGGAAAAATAAAGCTAACATCAAGTACAGATGAAAGTTTAATTAACTTTTGCTATCTGTGGGCATTTTTGATAAACCCCTACAGAATATAGCCATCCTATTTGATTGGTGTCAGAGTCAGATCCCCGACTTCTCAGAGAAGTCGGGGATCTTATTGTAAGCTCAAATCCCTACCACACCTCGTTCCTAGTCAGAGACTAGGAATGCGGTTGATGAGGCTCTGCCTCTAATATCATTGAAGGCAGAGCCTTCTGGAATTCATTCCCAGTCAGAGACTGGGAATCAGATGAACATCCTCTAATTTAAGCTTCAATGACGACGCGCAAGTTACCGCGTTTTTTAGCAACTCGACAAGCGGTAGTGCTACCAACTCGTTCAAATTCTAAATCTAAAATTGTGCCACCAATACGCAAGTTATGAAAAGATAAGTTGTTAATTGATTCTGGTAAGGCTGGGTCAATAATTCGCAAACAATTATTCTGTGCGTCTGGGACTAAATTCACCATCATTTGCAATAGTTGAAAAATGCTACCTGTAGCCCAGGCTTGGGGAGTACAAGCAACGGGATACTGGACGGGAGAATTATCACCGTTCATTTCATAGCCGCAAAATAGTTCTGGGGGGCGTTGATAGGGTTGCTGGGAGGTCATGTTGAATAACCCTTGAAATAGTTCCAGCGATTGATCAATTAAACCGAGCGATCGCAATCCCATTGCAATCATAGAATTATCATGAGGCCAAACTGAACCAGTATGATAACCCATTGGATTATAAGCAGGGGACAAACTACTTAAAGTTCTAATTCCCCAACCATTAAACATATCCGCCGCCCGCAGTCTTTCCGCCACACTATAGGCTTTTGCAGACGTAAATATCCCCAAATTTAAACAATGACCAGGATTAGAACTAATACTATCTACTGGTTTACCTTCTCCATCTAAAGCCAAAGCACAAAAATCTTCATCTTCTAACCAAAAATCCTGGTTAAATTTAGCCCTGAGTTGTCTAGCTTCTTTTTGCCAAAGTTCTTCTAAATCTGGACGTTGTTGGATTTTGGCAATTTCTGCAAGGCGGTTTTTCGCTGAATAGACATAAGCTTGCACCTCACACAGAGAAATTGGACCAATGGCTAATTCCCCTTTGCGGTTGACAATACAATCACCCGAATCTTTCCAACCTTGGTTAATTAAACCACCTTTAGATTTGCGAGCATAGCTGAGATAACCAGTTTCCTGGATTTGACGATCAATCCAACCCATAGCCGCTAAAGCATTTGGCCACAGTGCTTCTAGGGTTTCTTGATCATGAGTCCAACTGTAATATTCAGCATACAACATTAACCACAGCGGCGTAGCATCCACAGTCCCGTAGTAGGGTGTATGGGGAATTTCTTGACATCTCGCCATTTCTCCCAACCGCAGTTCGTGTAATATCTTACCCGGTTCTTCTTCCCGCCAAATATTATCCGTTTGACCTTGATATTCTGCCAATAGTAGCAAGGTTTCTTTGGCAATTTTGGGATTCAACATCAAGGTTTGGGACGCAGTAATGATGGAATCTCGACCAAATAGAGTAGAAAACCAAGGGACACCAGCAGAAACAGTTTTATGTTTGCCAAAGGACTGAAGCAACAAATATATATCTTGTTCAGCCCGCGATATGACGCGATTGAAAAGACTTTTATCGGAGCTAATCCGGGTAATTTGCTGCAACCAATTTTGCTCCTCCATTAATTCAGCAGCTTTTGCCTGTGACAAAGTAGAGGCAGAACTGATAGTAGAACTAGGTTTGTTATCAGTGAACATCTTCAGCCGATAACCTAACTTCTTAGTTTCATGAGCCGCCAATTCTATCCGCCAAACCGCCGTATAACCGTGAAACCGATTTGGTTGCAAATGCTGAAATTGAATTAGAGACTCCATGATCGAACCATCTAAGCCCTGATATGCTAGGGTAAGGGATTCTTCTTTGTATGATTGAGAAGACACAGGTGCAACATGATCAGATGTTGGGTTGTTTAAGTGTAAAAGTCTTCCCCGTTTTTGGCGGTGATGACCTCTAACTTCAAATAAATCCACAAAATCAGCTTCAAAACTCAGACTCAATTCAAAAACAATGCTGGTAGTGTTGTAATTAGCAACTTCTATTTCTTCAAATAATGCCCCATTCAGAACCAGTTCTCGACGAATACCCACAGTATCAGCCTTAAAAAGATTGTCTAAATCAGGATTGGTGCATAAAACCGAGAGGGCAAATCCCTTGTCAGCGTTACTACTCAGTAGTATAGGCGATCGCCCCTCAATCTGTAACTCCAAACGACTCAAAAACCTTGTATCACGGCAAAACATCCCCATACTAGGAGTGCTACCATAAAGGTAACAATCGGAAATATTCCCCATCGTATCTGTCACCAGGAATAAATCATCATCTTTAACTGTAATGGTTGGCTGTGGTCTTTGACTGACAACACAAGGCCATTCGGAAATCTCTTTTTGGTCTGCGGGAGTAAAAGTTCTGTTGTCGAGGACAATTGTTTCTGGAGTCATCAATGTATCCGGTGTCATTAGCCAGAGTTACCTATACAGGTGTAAATTTGCTCAAATCAATACTGTTAAAAGAGAAAAGTAATTAAATCAAAGACAATGAATTTCTATAAATGTATACCTTATTAATTAGAAGTCAAGCCTGAAAACTGGCTGTTTTCCAATAGTTTATTCCTTCCTCAACATTGAGAGGTGCTAGGGGTAGAGAATACTTACTCAGGCATAAAATCTCATAAAAGTAGAAAGAGGTGAATAAGAAATACTCACCACCTTTGTTTCTTTTCATACAGAACCAATAAGATCCCCGACTTCTCTAAGAAGTCGGGGATCTGACCACCTTAATTTTGTTTAACGAAACCATTATGTCAACAACATCAGAAATTGCCGTTGAGTTTCAAAATACCAGTTTTGCCATTAATCACCGTCCTTTGTTATCTAACTTAAATTTGAGCATTCATCAAGGGGAAGCCTTAATTTTATTAGGACGTAGTGGTAGCGGGAAAACTACAACTTTAAAATTAATTAATCATTTACTTGTCCCCACCCAAGGACAAGTTTTAGTCCAAAATCGTCCCACAACTAACTGGGATGCCATTAAACTGAGAAGACGGATAGGTTACGTCATCCAAGAAACAGGTTTATTTCCCCATTTTACCATCGCTGAAAATGTCGGACTTGTACCATCTTTAGAAAAATGGTCACCACAGAAAATTCAAAATAGAGTCTATGAAATGTTAAACTTAGTGGGATTAGAACCAGAAAAATTTGCTCAACGTTATCCCCATCAATTATCAGGAGGTCAACGTCAGCGAGTGGGAGTTGCTAGAGCTTTAGCCGCAGATCCACCTATCCTATTAATGGATGAACCTTTTGGCGCACTTGACCCAATTACCCGTTTAGAATTACAACAACAATTTCAATATTTACAACAACAATTAGGAAAAACCGTGATATTCGTCACCCATGATATTCAAGAGGCCTTCTTTTTAGCTACAAGAATTGGTTTAATGGATGAAGGGAATTTAGTTGTATTAGGAACTAGAAGAGAATTTCTCCAATCTCAACATCCAGAAGCAAAAGCATTTTTAGCTTGTTTAAATACTAGTAATAATTGGGAACAACTTAATTAGAATGAATATTAATTTAATTTTTGTAGGTTGGGTTGAACGAAGTGAAACCCAACATTATCGGCAAGATAGCAAGGAGTATTGGGTTATGCTTCCGGCACACTACGTGAACCTTCCTTAACCCAACCTACAATAAATTTTGTTTTAAATAAAGGAAACAGTAGATCCATTAAAAGTAGATAAAGAAATCCAAAAATTATGTTTTTATTTCAATACGGCACAGAAATAATTATCCACAGTGGAGAACATTTAATATTAGTCATTATCTCCCTAGTAATAGCAATTTCCATTGGTCTTCCTGTAGGCATTCTGATCACTCGTCAATCAAAATTAGCTTCCCCCATTCTTGGTTTAGCAAATGCCATTCAAACCATCCCTAGTTTAGCCATCTTCGGCTTTTTAATTTCCGTACCTTTTCTGGGAGGAATTGGCAAAATCCCCGCCATAGTTGCCTTAACTCTTTATGCCTTACTTCCCATAATTCGCAATACCTATATTGGCATTAATAGCATCAATTCCGCCATTAAAGAAGCAGGTATAGGCATGGGAATGACAGATCAACAATTACTATTGCAAGTAGAAATTCCCCTGGCTTTACCAGTCATTTTAGCAGGGGTAAGAGTAGCCACAGTTATATCCGTAGGAATTGCCACAATTGCTGCTGCTATTGGTGGTGGTGGTTTAGGAGTATTTATTTTTCGCGGTATTTCCACAGTTAATAATGAATTAATTTTAGCCGGAGCAGTCCCCGCAGCTTTGATTGCTTTGAGTGCAGATTTCGGTTTAGGATTATTAGAAAAAAGACTCACCAACCAAATAGAAAAAAAGGGTAAATTTAATCGTAAAATTGCCATTGTTTTAGGAATTGTTTCTTTAATCATAGCTGGATTAATTGCCTTTAACTATCAACAAAAACCCGCAACAATTATCATCGGCTCAAAGAATTTCACAGAACAAGTAATTTTAGGAGAAATATTAGCACAACACATAGAAAATCATGCGAGATTAAAAGTAGATCGTCGTTTTAATTTAGGAGGAACATTTATTGCTCATGAAGCAGTAAAAGCCGGAAAAATTGCCGGGTACGTGGAATATACAGGAACTTCATTTACGACTATTTTAAAAGAAAAACCAATTAGTAATCCTGAGACTGTTTATAAAAAAGTCAAGGAATACTATGATCAAAAATTGAAATTAGCAGTGATGAAGCCTTTAGGATTTGAGAATACCTTTGCCATGATTATCCGCGGAGAAGATGCTAAGAAATGGCAAATTAAAAGCCTTTCGGAAACTGGTAAATATAGTCCACAAATGAAAGCAGGATTTGGATATGAATTTTTAGAACGTGCAGATGGTTATCCAGGATTATCTAAAACCTACAACTTAAAATTTGCCAATATCAAACAAATGGAATTAGGATTAATGTATCAAGCATTAAAAGAAAAACAAGTAGATTTTATTGCTGCAAATTCTACAGATGGTTTAATTCCAGTGTTAAACTTAGTGATTTTGGAAGATGATAAAAAATACTTTCCACCATATCAAGCTATACCTATTTTTAATCAAGAAATTCTCCAAAAATATCCAGAGTTAACAAATACCATTAATCAATTAGGAGGTAAAATTTCTACAACTGCAATCCAAAAAATGAATTATCAAGTAGATAATCAATCTCAACCCGTGGAAAAAGTTGTCAGTGAGTGGTTAAAATCTCAAAAATTATGATTTTCAGATATTTGATTCTCAAAAATATAAAATTTTCTTTAGCTTTTCTTATAAATTTCTGCTCCTCCGATGTCATAGAAAAATACCTTCTTTTTTGACATTATAATTAAAGGGAGTATTTTCATTTTCAAACTTTGCTGAAGAGATGAAGTGACGAGAAATAACAACATCGTTATTTAGACAAATATTTGAGATTATTTGACTTGTTCTATCAATTTCATGATAGGGGTTAATCTCTGATTTCAGAACAACCAGAATATCAATATCAGAAAATTCTTGAGCGTCTTCCCTCGCTTGAGAACCATATAAAATAATTGCTTCCAGTTGGTTTTGATAAAGTTTTTGCAAAGCTTGTTTAACTTCTTGTAATATCAAGTTAAGCTGTGATTTGTTCATTGCGTAAGCGTGGCGTTAGCCATATGGAACGAAGTGAAATGAAGCAATTCCAAGGGTTGTGATTGCTTCCCTTCCCTCGCAATGACTGTAAATATTTTTGTCCAATTACTTATACCGAAGAAAGAATTAACCGTAGATAAGTAGGTGAACACAATAAAACCAAACTGTGTAAAGAAATGTAAAATCGCCTAAACCCTCTTCACTCTTGCCTCTTGCCTTTTGCCTTGCCATAACGACAATTTTCAACGCCAACCTACTTAATTTCTCCATGATGTTCATGAGTTGTCAAACTATCAATTTTGACAACTGAAATTTTCCTTATTTACCACCACATAGTTCCTGGTTCACCTTTAAATGGTCCAACAATATCAGAAGTAATCCACCCTCCGTAAAAATCACCTGTTTGCGCTTTAACTAATTCATCATTCACATAGCAAGCATCCATTAAACTGACATAAAAACTGTAATATTCTTGAATTGAGATAAAATTAGGACTGGGCTGAATATATCGCCAAGCAGCATTATTTATGTATTTATCTCCTACGGAAACATCATAATATTGACACCACCCTTTCCATTCACACCAAGTTTTTCTAGGTGTCTCTATTAAATGTTCTAACTTAATATCTTCAGCAGGAATATAATAACCTGGAGGATGACTAGTTTCTAAAACTCTTTTTCCCTTAGTGGTTTCTGCTAAAACAATCCCATTACAAATAACTTTGAGATGTTTGTCGGTATCTTCTAAAATAGCAGGACGGGGATAGTCCCAAACAGATTCTTGTCCGAGTTTTGGAGGTATAGGATTTGGTTTCATGGTTATTTAATGGATGATTTTGGATCATTATAGTTAGGGCTTGCTGATAGCGTAGCGTGGCGTTAGCCATATAAAGCTAAAACCGTTTATTAATAAAGGTTTTACAGATTTTTATCTCAAAAAAAGTGCAAGGTTTTGGCTGATGGTGTCTCAAAATAGGTGCATTTTTCCCTTAATCCCCTCGATGCTTTGAGGGGAAACCGGAAAAATTAGTTCCCTCCCCAAAGCATCGGGGAGGGTTAGGGTGGGGTAATTTGAGGAATAATGGTGATTCGATAACTTGTGTGTACACCGTAGCCTTGTAAAGGGGGGAAACAATAAAAATCCAGTTCCCTCCCCTTTATAAGGGGAGGGTTAGGGAGGGGTAAAACATTTGATACAGCAATCATGACTTTTCAAACACCCTCTGATTTCTAAATCCTGAATGCTGACACAAAACTTATTCAACTTGACAAAGAATCAAACCAAACCATACTTTTTCATCTGTCCAAGTTTTCACAGTATTTAATCCTTTACTTTGTAATTGTTTTTCCATTGTTCTTAAATCAAACTTGCGAGAAATTTCTGTTAATATACTTTCTCCCTCTAGAAAATGCACCTTTAAATCCAAAATTTCCAAGTTAACCCAATGACTTTTTTGGCAATGTAAATACATCTCAATTTGATGATCAACTTGATTATAAACTGCTTGATGTCTAAATAAACTGATATCAAAGTTACCTTGAAAACGCCAATTCAAATGAGAAAGCATATTCAAATTAAAAGCAGCAGTTACTTCTTGACTGTCGTTATAAGCTGCTTCTAGAATATCTGTAGGTTTTTGTAAATCAATACCCAGTAGAAAGTAATCTCCTGGTTGTAAAGTTTGAGAAACTTGATTTAAGAAACCATCACATTCTTCTGCGTTAAAATTTCCTAAAGAACTTCCCAGAAAAAACAACATCCGCGATTGTAAATAATTCGATTCTAGATGAACTAAAGCTTGTTCATAAGTTCCCAATAATCCATGAATAGCAATATCAGGATACTTTTCTTGTAACTGTAAAACACTAGTTTTGAGAATCCCTCCGCTGACATCAATAGGCAGATATCTACAATTACCAGAAATTTTCTGATAAGCAGTTAATAAAGCTTGAGTTTTAGTAGAACTGCCACTACCTAATTCTATTAACTCACAACAATTTGTAATTTCGGCAATTTCATCAGCGTACTGCTGTAAAATCCAGGCTTCTGTGCGAGTCGGATAATATTCTGGTAACTCACAAATTTGTTCAAATAATTGAGAACCAGGATCATCGTAAAAATATTTAGGTGGTAAACTTTTCGGTTTTTCAGTTAACCCCTTAATGACATCTTTACCATCAATACTTAACTCTTGATAATGATGATCTAAAACGGTTAAAGGTTGTGTAATCATTTTCTAAATCCTCTAAGGTGGCTATAAGATCCCCGACTTCTTTTGTATTTTTGTAAATAAATTACCAATTAATATTCAGAAGTCGGGGATCTCGATTTTATATTTAATCCAAACTTTCAGCCACTCTAAAACCGACGTGCTGATAAAAATAAGGACGAAACCAGTTACGATAACAAGGTAAAGCCATTGTACCATTCGTTGCCCAAGAACCGCCCAACATCATAAAATGTTTATTATCAAAAAAGGGTGCAGATTGATCTGCATAAAGATGATGAGTTTGAAATCCTGGTAAGGGTTTAAATGTTTCGCCTAACCATTCCCAGACATTACCCCGTAAGTCAGAAAGTCCAGATTGATGATTTCCTGAAAACATTCCCACAGGAGTTGGGGAAATGAATTGTAAGTTGAGATTATAATTATTTACTAAACTAGAATCTTCAGATATTGTTAATGCTTGATTCCATTCTGCTTCTGTCATTAACCGAGTGTTTTTACCTTTCCAGCGACAATAAGCTATTGCTTCATAATGGTTAACTTCCACTGGCCAATCTAAAGGTAAATCTAGTTCATCAAATGTGGCACGATAGCGATAGTTATTTTCTTGGTATATCCAGAATTTGGGATGTTGGATATTGTAGAGTTGTTTCCATGCCCAAGATTCAGTATGCCAATAATTGATATTATTGTACCCACCGGCTTGGACAAATTCTAAAAATTCTCCATTGGTAATCAGATATTGACTTGCTAAAAATGGTGGGACTTCTCCTTCTAAATCACCATATTCACTATCCCAAGCAAAAGTTAAATCATCTTGGCGTTTTCCTAATTTCACTATACCACCAGGAATTTCTCGCATTTGATTATGGGGAATTTCTCGATTAGTAGGTGCATAATTCCATCCTTGGGGACGGGTTAAGTTCTCAATAGGTAATTGACGCAGCAGCATAGATGAGGTTTCTAGGTGAATGCGACTATGTTCTATTCCCATTAATAAAGCCCAGATAGGATGCTGTTGATGAATGGGTAAATTTAAAGGAGTTTGATGAATAATTGCGGTAATTTCTGCTCTAGCTTTGTCTCGATATTCCCAAACTTTTTGAAGATCAGGCCAATTAACTCCTTGAATGGCTACTTCTAATTCTGTCGGTGTTTCTGGATCAACGCCAATTTCAAATAGGGTTTCATATTGGGAGTTAATCCGATGTTTGATTAATCCCACCTGCATTAATTTATTGATATAAAAAACAGCCGAATGTCCAAGGTAGAAAATTAATTTATTTCTTAAAGGATCGGGATTTAGATAGAAGGTTTCTTCCTTAATTACACTTTTCATTAAGGTTTCTTCCATTTCCCAGGAATTTTCAAAATAGTTAAGTAGGATTGTTGAACTACAATCATTGAGTTGGGGAATAAGAGCATCTATCATTTTATTGACCTGGTGAATTAATTTCTGGTAATATCTGGATTGATTAATTTTTTTAAATCAAACCAGTGACTAATCCTGGGATTAATAAAATTTTTATCTCAATGATAAATATTTACAGGAATTGTACAGGAATTTTTGTGCAAGAATTATATGCTATGTATTTAATTATCTTATTTTGATACCATTTTTTTGTTTTTAATTAAAATTTAATATTTTCCAGTAAAATCACTACCAGCCGGATTCCTGTATTTAATGTTTTCAGTAAAATTACCAATAGCTGAATTACTATATTGACAAAAACAAATATAAACAATCTTTTTAGGCTAGTCTAAACTAAGTATATTAATTTCTAAGAATACCAATTTTTTGGGCGAGTTTGTTAGAATCATACATTAGCCCCTGTTATAGTGTTTTGGCGTTAGTTGCCAACAAAGCTATATTGGAATCGTCAGTAACCCAGCCCCAAAGGGACTGGCTTACGCAATGACATTGTGTAATTAATTCTATCTCACTCAAATCTCTGAAAACTTCTTTACTCTTGCCTATTGCCTATTGCCTATTGCTGTATGTGTTTAATGACCAGTGACCACTGACTAACGACTAATGACTAATGAGTATTTCTACTTCTGTACTGAGTGATTTACTAGACTCACTCCCCCATCTACGACCTCAGTTATATTTTAAGGCTTCACTAACTGCGCTCTCCCATGCTATGGAGGATCAGGTTTTAGCCGCTAATTTGGATCGTCCTCTGATTATTGCTAGTTTTCAGAAAGAGCGATTTTACCGTCAAGAAGCCCATCGTTATCAAAAACTGGCAGAAAAAAGTAATCAAATATATGTATTATCTGCACCGGAAACGGAGTTTGCTAATAGCTCAGAATATTATGAAAAGATCGCTTTTGAGCATGATGATGCTTTAGCTCAAGAATGGCATTTGCTAGTAGTTGCTGATAATTATGCTACTTGTTTAATCTGTAGAGAAAGCTTGGGTTCTCTGGCTAAAAATCAACATACCTCAGAGATGCTCCCTAACTTGGATATGGATACAGCGCAAAGATTTGAGGGGATTTGGACATCGGAAAAAGGAGTGTGTTTAAAAGCTGCCCAATTGTTATTAGATAGAATTCAGGCGTATCGTCCAGATTTAGCGGAAAAAGTGGATGAAGTGTCCAGTCGGTTGGGAATTGGGAAATTAACAGGTAGGTCAGTGATCAATTCTGATCATGAGTATGCTTGTGATCTTGATACTGACCCGTTTGTGCAGAGGTTGGTGACATATCTGCAAGCTAGTCAGTATAAGCTGCATAAAGCTTACCGTTCGATTGCGGCTCAAGCTCAGAAAGAACGGCTGGTAAATTCGATTAGTACAGCAATTAGGCGATCGCTTGATCCACGGGAAATTCTCCAAGTGGCAGCGCAAGAATTAGGACAACATTTAGGAGCCTGTCGTTGTCTAATTTATCGCGCCCAAGCTACAGATGCCAAAGCTATAATTGAACATGAATTTTTGAACTCTAATATCACATCGGTACTGGGTCAAAGTTGGGAGTTAGAACATAATCCCCTATTTCAGCAGGTGCTACAACAGCTTGAGGGGGTATGTGTGGCTGATACCCTGGGGGACTTTCAAGTCAAGAAATCACCAGCCTTATCCTCAATTGTCAGGCAGTTTGGCGTGCGTTCTTGGTTGATCGAACCCGTATTATATCAAGGGCGACTATTGGGAATTGTGGAGTTACATGATTGCCATTTTCCTCCCCATGAATGGCAACCAGGGGAGTTAGACTTAGTGAAAGCGATCGCCACCCAAATTGGTACAGCCCTGATTCAAGCCGAATCTTTTGCCAATTTAGAAGAACTCAACCAACAACTAGAAGCTTTAGACCGCACCCGGAGTAATTTAATTGCCATTACTGGACACGAACTCCGCACTCCATTATCCACCATTCAAGTTTGTTTAGAAAGCTTGGCTACTGAACCGGATATGCCTTGGGAATTGCAACAAATAATGTTGAGTACAGCCCTTGCCGACTCCGAAAGAATGCGGAAACTGGTACAAGACTTTTTAACCCTTTCTAACTTAGAAAGCGGTCGGGTAGAATGGCATCCTGAATCATTAACCATTCAAGAATGTATAGATTTAGCCCTCAGTCGCTTACGGACACGCTCTAGCCAAGAAAAAATACCCAAAATCACAACTCAAATTTCCGACAACCTACCTTTAGTCAGGGCTGACGGTGATTGGTTAGTGGAGGTAATCGCCAAACTTGTAGATAATGCTTGTAAATTTACTCCCTCTTCTGGGCAAATTATTATTAAAGCCATTAGCAATAGTCAGGAGATGCTAGAAGTCACCGTAGCTGACACAGGGCGAGGAATTGAACCCAACCGCCTAGAAATCGTTTTTGACCGCTTTTATCAAGAGGAAGGGGCATTGCGCCGAACTACCGGGGGAACTGGCTTAGGTTTAGCCATTTGTCGGCAAATTGTCAATGGCTGGCATGGAAAAATTTGGGCAGATTCCACAGGTAAAGACCAAGGCAGTCAGTTCCATTTTACTATTCCCATTGTGTATGGTAGTCAGGAAAATAATTGACAACTGACAACCAACCAATCACTAAAAACTGTTACAGTCTATAACGCGATCGCAACATAAGTCGAGTTCCAATGTTAGTATGCCGTAAAAACCTACAAGAGACAGTTTATGGCAACTTTGACTGGAAAAACCCCAATCTTTGGTGGCAGCACTGGCGGGCTACTCACAAAAGCTGATGTAGAAGAAAAGTACGCTATCACCTGGACTAGTCCCAAAGAGCAAGTGTTTGAAATGCCCACTGGTGGCGCTGCTAAAATGGTAAAAGGCGAAAACCTACTTTACATTGCTCGCAAAGAGTACGGTATTGCTTTAGGCGCGCAACTTCGCAAATTCAAAATCACCGACTACAAAGTTTACCGCATTCTCCCCGGCGGCGAAACTACCATGATTCACCCTGCTGATGGCGTTTTCCCTGAAAAAGTAAATGCTGGACGTTCTATGGTGCGTCACGTACCCCGCAGAATCGGTCAAAACCCCAACCCTGCACAAATCAAATTCAGCGGTAAAGCTACTCACGATGCTTAATCCCTAGGTAATGGGTGATAGGTAATGGGTAATGGGGAAGAAAAAAATTTTGCCCCCTTACCCATGACAAAAAACTCTTTTTAAATTTTTAATTGTTAATTTCTAATTATTTATGATTTTCCCCGATTTCGACCAGTTTCAAAAGCTTGCTGTCCAAGGTAATTTCGTGCCAGTGTATCAGGAATGGATAGCCGACCTGGATACACCTGTATCTGCTTGGTATAAAGTTTGTGCAGATCAACCTTATAGCTTTTTGCTGGAATCGGTGGAAGGTGGCGAAACCGTAGGCCGTTATAGTTTCTTAGGTTGTGATCCTTTATGGATTTTGGAAGCAAGAGGTGATAAAACAACCCAAACCCATCGAAATGGTGATCAACAGGTTTTTACAGGTGATCCGTTTACAGTTTTATCTGAATGTTTAGCACCATATCACCCAGTAAAATTACCGGAATTACCTTCAGGTATTGGCGGTTTATTTGGGTTTTGGGGCTATGAATTAATTAATTGGATTGAGCCGCGTGTACCAATTCATGCTCAAGATGAACGCAATATACCCGATGGATTATGGATGCAGGTAGACCAGTTATTGATTTTTGACCAGGTAAAACGGAAGATTTGGGCGATCGCCTACGCAGATTTACGTGATCCAGCCGGGTTAGAGGTAGCATATAAAAAGGCGAGCGATCGCATTCAGGAAATGGTCAGGAAGCTATCTTTGCCCCTATCACCAGAAAACACCAAATTAGCTTGGACAGCCCCTGGAAACAAGCCTAAAGCGGGCATAGAGGACTATACCAGCAACTTTACCCGGACAGAATTTTGCGCCAGTGTGGAAAAAGCCAAAGCACATATTAAAGCTGGTGATATTTTCCAAGTCGTCATCTCACAACGCTTATCCACAGAATATACAGGCAATCCCTTCGCTTTGTACCGTTCTCTGCGGCAAATCAATCCTTCGCCTTACATGGCTTATTTTAACTTCCAAGACTGGCAAATTATCGGTTCTAGTCCCGAAGTCATGGTGAAAGCCGAATGCAATGATGAAGGGGAAATTATCGCCACAGTCCGTCCCATTGCGGGAACTCGACCAAGAGGGAAGACAACAAAGGAAGATGCAGCTTTAGCCGCTGATTTACTTCAAGACCCCAAAGAAATCGCCGAACACGTCATGTTAGTTGATTTAGGACGCAATGATTTAGGGCGGGTGTGCAGCAGCGGTAGTGTGAAGGTTGATGAATTAATGATTGTTGAACGCTACTCTCATGTTATGCACATTGTGAGTAATGTGGTGGGTAAGTTAGCACCGGGTAAAACTGCATGGGATTTACTCAAAGCGTGCTTTCCTGCTGGGACGGTTAGTGGCGCGCCTAAAATCAGGGCGATGGAAATTATTAATGAGTTAGAACCCAGTCGCCGAGGTGTGTATTCTGGTGTCTATGGATATTATGATTTTGAAGGACAATTGAATAGTGCGATCGCCATCAGAACTATGGTATTACATAATCAGACGGTTACAGTCCAAGCTGGTGCAGGTTTGGTGGCTGATTCTGACCCAGAAAAGGAATATGAAGAAACTCTGAATAAGGCTAGAGGTTTATTAGAAGCAATTCGTTGTTTACGATAAACTCTACTTTTTAGAAAGAAGGGAAATTAAAATCAATACTGGAGTTAAACTATGATACCAGCTATTAGTAGACCTTCAACATTACTTGGTCGAATTAAAGTTGAAAAAGTAGATAAATTCAATTTATTTAAATTTACTGATGAACTCCAGAAGCGAATGGAAGAACTTTTGGAGAGAAAAAAAGCTGATTTGCTGACTTCAGACGAAGTTATAGAATTGGAAGCTATTGGAGAGTTAGATAGAATTTTCACTCACATCAATGCGATGTTAGTATGACTATGTAAAAGAATATCAATTCAGCAACGCCAAATCCCAGCAGGAGAATAGAGATATGAGTATTGTGATTACAGATGAAGTCTTGCAGACAATTCAAATGTCTGACAAAGAATTAGTTCAAGAAATAGCAATTTTGCTCTTTGAACAAGAACGGTTTACTTTAGGACAAGCGAGTAATTTTGTAGGAATGAATCAACTTGAATTTCAACGATTACTTGCTAGTCGAAAAATTCCCATTCACTATGATATTGCTGAATTTAGGGAAGATGTAAAGAGTTTAGAAGCTAATAATTGGCGATGATTATTATTAGCAATACATCACCTATCAGTAACCTCGCTGCGATTGGACAATTAACTTTGTTGCAGCAACTTTATGGTAAGGTCATTATTCCGCCAGCAGTCTATCAGGAAATTCTTGCTTCTGGTAGTACAGATCCGGGTACACTAGCACTTGAAACTCTCGATTGGATTGAAGTTATGCCAGTTACAAATGTTATCCTAGTTCAGACTCTACAAACAATTTTAGATCCAGGTGAAGCAGAAGCGATCGCTCTTGCTGTTGAGTTAAATGCTGATAGACTGATTATTGATGAGCGAAAAGGTAGAAATGAAGCAATAAAGTCCGGTTTACAGGTTACTGGAATCTTAGGTATTGTATTAGCAGCTAAACAACAAGGGATTATTCCACTGGTAAAACCGATATTAGATGATTTGATTGCTAATGGCTTCTGGATTCGTGAACAGTTGTATGCAGAAGTTTTATTAGTTGCAGGAGAATAGCAACCGGATGATATAAAATAATATAAATCTCTGTTTAGGTAAAATTTTAGCATTTGGGTGGGGTGAAATTTGATTTTAGACAAACGACGAGAACTACTAGAAAATTTTATAGTTGATAATGAAGATTTAGAAGAACTAGAAGCAAAACTAGCTGAATTCAATATTTTTGAAGCTATTGGTGTAGTTAGACAAGAAATTAGACATTCAAATTTTTTAGCATTTCTTTTAGACCCATCTCAAAATCATAGACTTGATGATATTTTTCTTAAGCGATTTCTGAAGCGAGTGCTTTTAGAAACTGATAACCCTACAGATACAAATAATGCAAAAATTAGTCCTGTTGATATAGATATAGCTGATTTAACAGACTCAGAGATTAGACGTGAGTGGCAAAATATTGATATTCTTATCCGTTCACCGCGTAATAAATTAATATGTGCTATAGAAAATAAAATTGATTCGGGAGAACATTCAAACCAGTTAGAAAGATATCAGAACATTATTGATATTGAATACAAAAATTATAGAAAGATTTTAATTTATTTAACCCCAGAAGGAAGTTTATCATCTGAAAATAATTGGAGAATATACAGCTATTCTCAAGTAGTAGAAATAATTGATAGTATTTGTAAAAGTTATAAATCTACTATTGGTGCAGATATTTACACATTAATGACACATTATTCTACATTAATTAGGAGACATATTGTGAGTGATTCAGAAATTGCAGAACTTTGCCGCAAAATTTATTTTAAACATAGACAAGCTCTTGATTTAATTATTGAGCATCGTCCCGACTTACAATCAGAAATAGCTGTGGAAATTAAGAAACTACTAAATCCACTTATTGAATCTAACGAAATATTTGCAGATTTTTGGAACAAGGGATGGATAAGTTTTGGAGCTAAAGACTGGGAAAATAAATCAGGAAGTCGAGAAATGATTTGTTTTGTAATTGAAAATCTTCCTGGTTCTCTTATAATGATAGTGCAACTTAGATCCATTGAAGATAAAGAAATTCGTCAGAAAATATTTGATTTATTACAAGAGCAAGACCATTCAAAAATTTTAAAAAAAACAAAACTAAATCGAAAGTATATGACTATTTATAATAGACAAATTTTAAATAAGATTGATTATGAGGATGGTGATATTGAAAATATATTCAAAAAAATTCAGGATTTTTGGGAGGATTTTATTAAAAATGACTTTGTATCTATAGAGAAGATAATCAGTGAAAATATAGAGGTGATTTTGAAGGACAATTGAATAGTGCAATGATATCACACAAGCGAAAAAAGAGATTGATGGAATATCAATCAATAAGCAAGAATATATCAATTATTTTATTTATAAAAATGTTGAATTTTGCAACAAAACTTTATCTATTTGTTTTAAAAGTGATTCTAAATTACCAGAATTATCTAAAACCACATCAGCACGAGCGATTTTTTCCGCAATAGGTAATTGACTATTAATTCTCGCTGCTGCTTGTTCCGCTGTTAAATTATTCCGTTCTATTAACCGCTGTTGTTGCTGTTGTGGAGAACAAGATACCACCCAAATTTGATTAACTAGATTTTCTAAATTAGCTTCAAATAATAGGGGAATCACTAAAATTAAAGTATTTGCAGATGATTCATTAATAGCTTTATCAAAACAATTTCTCACATAAGGATGAATTACCCTTTCTACCCAATAACGTTCTTCCGGTTGATGAAAAATAATTTCTCCTAATTTGGCTCTATTTAAATTACCATCACTTAATATGATTTCTCTACCATATTTTTCAGCAATTTGTGACAAAATAGGAGAACCGACAGATACTGCATCTCTCGCATAAATATCTGCATCTAAAATCGGTAAATTGTAAGTTTTAGCTAAGTAATTAGCAACTGTACTTTTACCTGTCGCAATTCCACCAGTTAAACCAATTAAGTTTTTAGTCATTGGTTATAATACTAAATTAAGATGAATCTTCATAGAATCAGATTTTAAGATTTATTGAACGCAGATAAACGCAAATAAACGCAGACAAAGAGGGATGAATTAATGGATTTCATGATTCTGTGCCACCTCACATAAGGTTGGTATTAGTCATTAGAAAATTCAGCTATGATTTGTCCATTTAATTATGGCATTTGTTAAACCTTCTAAGGTATATTCTTCTGCTTCAATATCTACTCTCCCAAATACAGTTTGACAGGTTTTTGAAGTTTGGGGACCAATGGAAGCTATGCAAACTCTGGCTAAATTTTCGGGATTGTAGGTAAATATATGCGCTGTTAATTGCGAGAAAAATAGGACTGTTTTAGAACTGGCAAAGGTAATAATATCTACAGTATTATTAACTAAGGCATATTCAGCCGCAGGAGGGATACTTTGAGGACAGCAAGATTCATAAGCGGGAACTTCAATTACTTCTGCACCTTTGGCTGTTAATTCTTTCACTAATACTTCTCTTCCACCACTTTCAACTCTGGGAAATAATATCTTTTTACCTATTAGTGATTCGGGAAAGTTTTCCACTAAGGAATCAGCCACAAAGTTAGGAGGAATAAAGTCAGCTTGGATATTTTGTTTTTGTAAACTTTGGGCGGTTTTTTCCCCAACAACGGCAATTTTCACACCTGATAAAGCATTTTTATCTTGACCGGATTTTTCTAATCGCTCAAAAAAGTATTCTACACCATTACTAGAAGTGAGAATTAGCCAATTAAAAGTTGATAAATGCAAAATTGCCTGATCTAAAGCTGACCAACTGCTAGGGGGTCCAATTTCTAAAGCTGGCATTTCTATCACATTAGCACCTGCGGAGGTTAAGCGATCGCTAAATTGATGCGATTGTCCCACAGAACGGGTAACTAAAATGGTTTTCCCAGCAAGGGGAGAAAGATTGTAATTCACGGTTGACATTCAATTTGTTGCAGTAATAATTTTAGGTTTCGCGTCAAGAAGTATCTGTAGGTTGGGTTGAAGAATGAAACCCAACATTTCCTAGACTCAGTTGGGGTTCACTTTGTTCTATCCAACCTATAATTTTACAAATGGAAATCCCTTACAGGTAATCGCGTAATCGGACAACTTCACCAATAACTATAACTGCGGGAGAGAGAGATAAGTCGGCGGTTTGTTCGAGGATATTTCCCAGTTCTCCTGTCCATACTTCTTGACGAGGTGTTCCAGCCCAACGGATAATAGCAATCGGTGTAGAATGAGATTTTCTATATTTTATCAGTTGATGGATTATTTCTGGTAAATTTTTTCCCCCCATCAAAATTACTAAGGTTTCTAAGCTTGCTAATACTTCCCAGTTTAAAGTTTCTGGTTCATGGGCTGTACAAACTGCAAAACAACGACTAAGAACGTTATCTGTAAGCGGAATTCCGGCTAATAATGGTGCTGCTAATGCGGAAGAAATTCCCGGAATGATTTCAAATTCACAACCTGCATTTTTTAAAGCTGCAATTTCTAAAATACAGCGTCCAAATATCAAAGGATCTCCCGATTTTAGTCTAATAACTTGTTTCTTTTCTAAACAATGTTTTACTAATAAATCGTTGATTTCATTTTGGGAAGTGCTGGGTTTACCTCCACGTTTACCAACATCTATTTTTAAGCAATCAACAGGGACACAATCTAATAATTGACTATCAACTAAAGCATCGTACACCAACACCTGAGCAGATGCTAACAGCCGATAGGCTTTAACGGTTAAGTATTCTACATCTCCAGGACCTGCACCAACAAGGTAAACTTTACCTATTTCTTTAATCATATTTATTGTTGACTTTTAATAATTTACCATTGGGTTTTGATGCGATATATAATACCAATTTAGGATGAGAATAGAATCAGATTTTAAGAATTATTGACCGCAGATAAACGCAGATAAACGCAGATAAAGACGGATGAATTAATGGATTTCCTCTGCCCTAGTAGTCAAGACTCACCAAATTTCGCTAGATTAGATCCAGGTACACTTATAGGAATTTTCAATGTCAGCACAATTGTTACTGGTAGATGACGAACCGGGATTACGGGAAGCCGTCAAAGAATATTTACAAGAAAGCGGTTTTAGGGTTCAAACTGCCAGTAATGCCTGTGAAGGTTGGAACTGGATGCAAGAGAACACCGCTGATTTGGTCATTTCTGATATTATGATGCCCCAGGTGGATGGCTATCAGTTCCTCAAGCAAATGCGAGATGACCCCCGTTTCCAAGCCTTACCAGTGGTATTTTTAACGGCTAAGGGGATGACAGGCGATCGCATTCAAGGCTATCATGCAGGTGTTGATGCGTATTTACCTAAACCATTCGATCCTGATGAATTAGTTGCCATAGTTGAAAACTTACTAGCGCGTCGCAGCGCCCAATCTCCCACTACCGGAGAAGACGGCGACACCCCAAATCTTGCCGATTTGGCTAATCAAATCGCTCAAATTAGAATACTATTAACTCATCGGAGTGCCATATCCCAAACGCCAGCCCCGTTTAAAATAGATTTGACTCCTAGAGAGCAAAGTGTTTTAAATTTGGTAGCGGAAGGATTAATGAATAAAGAAATTGCCCGTCGCCTAGAAACAAGCGTCCGCAATGTCGAAAAATATGTCAGCCGTTTATTTAGTAAAACTGGTACTAATAGCCGCACGGAGTTAGTTCGTTTTGCGCTAGAACATGGTCTAGCTAAGTGAACTAATCCTTTAGTGATGAGAGTTACTTGGTAAGAAAATGGTAAAATGCACCTAGATAAATTTGCTGCCGAAATAGTAACATAATGTTGCATATTTTACTACTAATTTTCATAGCTTGCTAGTACGAAGACACAAATATTGTAGACGTATTTTTACGTTTACAAGCAAGCTTACTATTTGGGAAAATAGGTAGAGGCAGACTTTTAACACTTAATCCTGAAACCCCTAAATTAGACAGGCTATCACAAATAACTAAGCTGAATACTATTGTACGGTATCAGCGAAATTGCGTAACCGCATCAGTTGACGGCGCATTTGTGGAGAGGCTTTAAACTCTGAAATCTCCAAAACTGGCATTCTATTTTACTCCCCCTGTCTTTTTTCAGTTAGATTTTACTATTTTTCGATGTTTCTTTACTAGTTATGGCATATCTTAGCCATAAACTATTATTCGATTTTCAAGATGTCATACCATGAAGTTTTTGTAAATAGTTGATTAGCCCTTGATAAAGGTTTTTACATCAACTTGTTAAAAACGTCAAGAAATATTATTTTTTTTACTTTTATTACCTGATAATACTTAAGCATTTTTACTGAAGATACTCCTTTGATAAATGCAATTCATAATTGTAGGAAAATTCACTAAAGTCGCTAGAAGTTGAGTATATTTACATGAGAAAAAACCAGAATCAGTAAAAAAATTAGAAAATTTTTTGTGAATAATCACATCCATGAGGCCAAGTTAACTTCTCAATTGCAACAGAGGGCAAGTAACTGGTTTTCAACCCGAAAATGGCGGGTGAAGGCAAGCAGGGGAGGTAGGGGGAGAAGAGGGGTAGGGGGGTAGGGGAGGTAGGGGAGGTGGGGGAGGTAGGGGAGGTGGGGGAGGTAGGGGGGGTAGGGGAGGTAGGGGGGGTAGGGGAGGGAAGAACAGAAGTTTTTTCCGATCATTACCCGTCAAAATAAATTTGACGAACTACTAGGTGAACACAATAAAACCAAACTGTGTAAAGAAACGTAAAATCGCTGAAAACCTCTTTACTCTTGCCTCTTGCCTCTTGCCTCTTTCTCCTTCCATTCCTTTTTTCCTGACTCAGTGACTCCTGGGCGCAGTCCCGCAGTCCCTGCGCCCCTACATCCTGATGAGAGTGACCGAAATGACGGGACACAAGCCCCGTCCTTCTAGGACGGCTTTTCTTGATTCTTAATATACTCTTTTAATATTTCTAGTGGCGCACCACCGACTGAAGTGGCAAAATAGCTGGGACTCCATAGAGATTCTTTGTGGGGTTTTTTATATCCGGCTTGTCCAGTGCAGACCAATATATAATTAATTTACAGCCCAATGATAGCATTAACCATGAAAGCCAGATATCAATTCCGTTTCTACCCTACAGACCAACAGCAAAAGCTTTTAGCTCAATTGTTTGGTTGTGTTCGCGTGGTTTGGAATGATGCACTGGCTATTTGTAAACAAGCAGAAAAACTACCAAGTAACAACGACTTGCAAAAGTTGGTTATTACTCAAGCAAAAAAAACTATTGAGCGGCAATGGTTGTCTGATGTTTCTAATATTCCTTTGCAACAATCGGTTGCAGATTTGGGAGTTGCCTATAAAAACTTTTTTGATTCGCTAAAAGGGAAACGCAAAGGTAAAAAATTAGGTCGTCCTAAGTTCAAAAAGAAGACTAATCAGCAGTCAGCACGATTTAGAATCGGTGGGTTTTCAATCAAAGGGGATGAGGTTTATCTAGCCAAAATTGGTAACGTTAGCCCGATTTGGTCAAGAGATTTACCCTCCGCTCCTAGCTCTGTAACAGTAATAAAGGATTGTGCTAACCGTTATTTTCTCAGTTTTGTAGTAGAAGTTGAACCCGTTAATATTGATGCTAAAAACCAAAGTATCGGTATTGATTTGGGGATAAAAACTTTTGCTGTCATGAGCAATGGAGAAAAAGCCCAAAGCCCCGATTACTCAAAATTAGACAGGAAGATTCGCAAACTTCAGAAGAAATTAGCACGGCAACCAAAAGACTCACAACGAAGAAATAAGACCCGAATTCAAATTGCAAAACTACATAACGAAATAGCTGATACCAGAAAAGACTTTTTGCACAAATTATCCTCCAAAATAGTTGGCGAAAATGAAGTTATCGTTTTAGAAGATTTGAATGTATCGGGCATGGTTAAAAATCGCAAACTTGCTAGGGCGATTAGTCTTCAGGGATGGAGAGAGTTTCGGACGTTATGTGAAGCTAAATCACAGAAGTTTGGCAGGACATTTCACGTCATTAATAGATGGGAACCGACCAGCCAAATTTGCTCTGAATGTGGCTACAAATGGGGGAAACTTGATCTAAAAATTCGGTCGGTTAAGTGCCTGAATTGTGGGACTGAACACGACCGAGACGAGAACGCCGCAAAAAATATAAATAAAGCTTGCACTGAGCCAAGCCGAAGTGTCGGGATAGGGCATTGCCACGACTCTAAACGGGCGCAGAGACAGAGTAAGACTAGCAACGGTTAGCGTCAGTCAGTGAAGCGTCAAGAATCACCGCACCTTCAGGTCGGTGAGTATGTCAATTTCTCATTCATTTCTGCTGTAAGCTCGAACATAGCAGTTAAAATAATTGCAGTGTAATTTAGCTAAATTCTTACACCCAAATTTATGGATAACCTGATACTGCTCAAGTCCACAACCCGTCATGTTCGCATTTTTGCGGCAGAAATGGACAAAGATGAACTGATTCCGAGTAATCAAGTGTTGACACTAGATATTGATCCAGACAACGAGTTCAACTGGAACGAAGATGCTTTGCAAAAAGTTTATCGCCAGTTTGATCAACTGGTAGAAGCATCTAGTGGCGAGGATCTGACAGATTATAACTTACGCCGGATTGGTTCAGATTTGGAGCATTATCTGCGATCGCTCCTCCAAAAAGGTGAAATTAGCTATAATCTCTCCAGTCGGGTTACTAACTACAGTATGGGACTACCCCAAGTAGTAACCAGTAGCAATCAATAAATATAGTACATACTTACTTAGTCCTGGCGAAGATAATTCGCCGGCTATGTCAAGTTTCAGTGACAGATTGAGAATTAGTTCTGCTATCGCTACATATTCTCATAACAATAAAAGTTATGATGAATCTGTGGGTTGCTAAAAATATGCGCGGTAGTAACTATAGCTACCAAATACTGTTGAAGAAAATGCTAATTGCAGAATCGGTGGGAAAACTATGGAAAATGATGCGGTAACGCTCTGCTGCCCAAATGAATATTGTCAATCGGCTAATCCCCTCACCCACAAATTTTGCCAGCAGTGTTCCACTCCCTTGCCGAAGCGTTATCTCTGGGCTGTGGGCAGTGATTTTAGCCACTGTCATCCTGGCTCTATTTTAAGCGATGCGGGCGCTCGCTATTTAGTCATTAATAAATCCATACTTTTAGATATCAAACCTGGTTTATTGCCCGAAATACCTGAATTAGATAATTTAGAAAAAATTAGACCCTACCTCAAACTAATTACCCATCGTCTCCACATCCCACAAGTTTATGGAGTCCTCAATTTAAGTAATGGGCAGACCAAAACAGAAATACTACTATTAGAAAAACCACCATTAATAGTTAATGCAAGCATTACTCAAGTCAGTCTATGTCAAAGCTTAGACGATTCTTGGAGTCAAGCCTCATCAATGCGTCAAATTCATTGGCTGTGGCAATTAGCTAATCTGTGGCAGCCCCTAGTCATTGAAGGCGTAGCATCTAGCCTCTTAGATAATTCTGTATTAAGAGTAGAAGGGGTACTAATTCGCTTATTAGAATTACGGTTCGATGACAAAAACTCGCCGACATTATGCCAATTAGGAGAATTTTGGCAGCAACTGATCCCAACTACTAAACCAAATATTGCTCCATTTGTGCAGCAAGTATGTGATTGGTTAATTAAAGGAGAAATTAACTCATCGAGTCAATTAATTAAAATTTTAGATCAGGGATTGAGCCAATTAGCAAAATCTCAAACAGCTACAATTAAAATCTACACTAAAACAGACCCAGGACCGAGCCGCCCCCGTAACGAAGATGCTTGTTACCCCGCTGGGGACACTTTAATCACTAAATCACCGCAGGAGAACACCCTAGCTATTGTTTGTGATGGTATTGGTGGACATGAAGGCGGTAACGTGGCTTCCAACCTCGCAATTGAAACTATTTATAAACAAGTCAAAGAACTGACTTCAGTTCCCACCGACAACATAGATCCATCCTTACTACTTTTGGACCTAGAACGGACAGTAGCCAAAGCTAATGACAAAATCAGCCAGCGTAACGATAACGAACATCGTCAAGGGCGACAACGCATGGGAACAACTATTGTCATGGCTTTACCTATTGCCCATGAAATATATATTGCCCATGTCGGTGATAGTCGTGCCTATTGGATTACTCATCATGGTTGTCATCAAGTTACCTTAGATGATGATGTCGCGTCCCGCGAGGTCCGTTTAGGCTATGCTCTTTACAGGGAAGCTTTAGAACACAGGGGTTCTGGTTCATTGGTTCAGGCATTGGGAATGAGTAAAAGTACCTCGCTACACCCCACATCTCAACGCTTTATTGTTGATGAAGATGCTGTTTTCTTACTCACTTCCGATGGTCTGAGTGATTTTGATAGAGTGGAAGAATCTTGGGAAACTGAAATATTACCTCTTCTCTCTGGAAAAACAAGTATAGAAGATGTTGCCCAAAGATTAATAGAAATTGCTAATACTAAAAATGGACATGATAATGCCACTATTGCCTTAGTACATTATCATGTTGAATACTCTGAACCAGAGACGATAATTACAGCGGATATTTCTCATCTTTTACCTGACACAGAATTATACTCAGCCGGTGATGATACAGCCAATGGGCAGAGTTTTATTAATAATCCAAAAACTCAAGTTATTTCTGAACGCAAGACTGCTAAACTTTCCCAATTACCATTACAGTTGTTTATTCTCTTAGGGTTAACGTTATCATCTGGTTTGCTGGGATATTGGTTTAAACTCCAAATTAAGTCACCAACAATAATAATTTCTTCTCCGTCTCCATTTTCTAGTCAACAACCAACTTTGACGGCACAAAGAACTTTACAAAATCTCTCTCCTAATTGGGTGATTCAAGCTAATAGTCCCATAACCTTAAATAAGCAAACTTTCCCTGCTAAAAGTTTTTTCCAAGTTATAGATAAAAAACCTAATCCTAATGATGGAAATAATCCAGATGTAAGTTTGCGTGTTTGTCAAAAATCTAATCCTGCACCAGAAACGCTTAAAAGAGTCCAACTTAACTTTTCCGAACTGCAAGCTTTAGCTAAAGACATCTCTATTTTACAATCAGATCAATCTAGTATTTGTGAATAGGGAACAGGGAGCGGGAAGTAGGGGGAGTAGGGGGAGTGGGGGGAGTGGGGGGAGTGGGGGGAGTGGAGGGAGTGGGGGGAGTGGAGGGAGTGGAGGGAGTGGAGGGAGTCGGGGGAAAAATAACAACTGACAACTGACTAAATTCGCTACTTCTGCCTAAAATATCTGTATCTGTGTTTTGAACGTTTAGTTTCTACCAATCCATGTCCAGCCCGAATTTGGCAATGCTTTCGGCGAGTATAGCGATCGCCCGCCTAGTAAATACTAGCACAGATCACTTCGCTATTTGGGTAGTCAAAGCACCATATCCCAGTGGCTATGTTCTCCGTGATTGTGTTTTCTCCCCTGAACTTAATCAAGTTTGGCAAGAATGGCAACAAATGTTTGCTAGTCATAGTCCCCTAGATATTCCTTCCTATTCAATTTCTTCATCAGTTAATACCTTGCCATTAACTGTAATTTCACCCGCTGAAGGTCAAAGGACAAGTCCCTATAGTAGTCGTCTGATGCAATCCTTGGGTATCAATCTCTGGGGATGGATATTTGATGGGGCGATTCTGAATAGTTGGGAACGGAGTCGGGGTATGGCTATGGGTCAAAAGACTCAATTACGCTTTCGGTTAGAAATTCGTGATCCTGATCTAATTGCCCTCCCCTGGGAAATTATGCAGCGGGAAGTTGGACAATCCGCCATATCTCTTTCCCAAGATGTTTTATTTAGTCGTACCATCAGCGCAGTTGAACCATTACCAGAATTGCGGACTGACCGGGCGGTAAATATTCTGCTGGTGTTAGGACATAATCATAAATTACAACTAGATCAGGAAGCGTCTTTACTAAAAAAGACATTGTTAGAAGGTCATCCTGGGGGCAAAACTGCCGCTGGATACGCACCTTGTACAGTAAAAACCCTGATTCAACCGACAAAGGCAGAATTAATTCAGGAGTTAGAAACTAAAGTTCATAATGTGTTTTTTTATGCTGGTCACGGATTACCAGATCCAGATGGAGGCTCATTATTTTTAGGAAATGAACTCAAAATTAATGGCATAGAATTAGCTCAGATTTTAACGCGAACAGGCATAAAGTTGGCAGTTTTTAACGCCTGTTGGGGAGCGCAACCAGCAGCAGTTAATCACCAGGCTATTCCGGCTAGTAGTTTGGCTGAGGTGTTGATTCGTCATGGTGTGCCAGCAGTATTGGGGATGCGTGATGAAATTGCTGATGTAGAAAGTCATAGTTTTATTCAAACTTTTGCTTCCAGTTTGCGATCGCGTAAATTAATTGATGAAGCAGTGGCAACTGCTAGACAAGAACTATTGACACTGTATAAATTTAATCAACCAGCTTGGACATTACCAGTTCTCTACCTCCATCCTGATTTTGATGGAGAACTGATTAAAAATGTAGACGAAGGAGTCACAGAACTACCCAATACGGCGATTTCTGACCTAGTTACCCCCATTAATACAGCTTATTTGCGATCGCTCACACCAGGAGGCAAAATTTGGTTATTACGTTCTGGAGTTACCCGCATCGGTCGCACAAAAGAGAATGATATTATCATCCCCGAAATTTATATTTCCAGACACCACGCAGAAATTTTATGTCGGAAGACTCTCAAAGAAAATACATCCATGACCACTTATTACCTACAGGATTTGTCTACCTATGGGACAACCTGGTATTTAAGCCCTAATGGTTGGCAACAAATCCTCCGGGAAGAAGTACCTTTAACATCAGGAATGCAGTTAATGTTTGGGAGTTCTAAAGGTGAAATTTGGGAATTTATTCGGGAGGATTCCATCAGTAGGGGCGCAGGGCCTGCGCCCAAAAGTCAGGAGTAAAAACCAGTTGATCATGACTGCTGTATTTTGCGGAAATTCAATTTTTGAGATTGTAGCTGTCAATAGAACCTATAAATTAATAGTGAGAAGAAAATGAAAAACCACATTAATGATTTAAATATCTTAAATATTGCCCCATCAAATGTAGATTTAGAATTTATAGAAGCACTGTTAGAAACTGAAGATGCTGCTTATCCCTGGAATTTAGCTGATGAATCTTCAGAAGCTTATTTTCATAACCTAGAACTACAGTTTGGGTTGCAAGATTTTTCAGATTTAGAACTGAGTACAAGTACCGATAATTTTTATCAAAATCTAGATACAATTTGGGATCAAGTTGCTGTTCTTGAAAATAACAGTAGCAAAAATACCGTTAATTATCTTCAGGAAGTTTTGCAGAACGCTTTTTCAGTTATTCCTAGAGGTTTACTCACTGCAATCGCTCAAAAAGCTACTGAAGTTTCTATTCTTGAACAATCAGCTAGTGAGAAATTAGTGGAATGTGTCCAAGCTTTACTACCTAGTTGGGAAGTAGATGATCTGCTGGTTTTAGCTCGTCCTTTTGCTTACGCAATGCGAAGTAGTGAACCACATACATTGACATCACTAATTAGAGATTTTGAAGAGCGGGATTGGGCAAATTTATCAGAAATAGAACAAGCAAAAATTACCTTAGCGATCGCTGATTATGCCCTCCAACATCGCTCAAAACCCGATTCTCAACCCTAATTTTTACTCTGCCTCAAGTCCAGAGATTAGCTAATTTATCACCTCTCGCCCCCTACTCCCCTACTCCCCCACTCCCCCACTCCCCCTACTCCCCCACTCCCCCTACTCCCCCTACTCCCCTACTCCCCTACTCCCCTACTCCCTGCCTCTTACTTACTTTGGATCAAGAAACCGAGTAGCAAAGTTCTCTGATCTTGTAGGTGACAATACCCGTGCTTTCAGAATTGCCGCCATCAGAAAGGCATAAGATAAAACGCCAACTACTACCAAAAACAAAGCATTAATAGAACCCGTCGCATTCCATAAAGCGTGGAGTGCAGAAGCGCTCAAATAACCCACCGTGAGAATTTGCTTGCCTTTGAGGGGTTTTAACACCGCTAAACCCACAAAATAGCCTAAATAGCCACTGTAAGCCATGTGTCCGGCCACAGAACCTAAAATGCGGGGAATAAGTAGCTGTAAACCGACTGATTGACCAGAATTTTGGGAAATTAAGGGTACATATTGACCAAGAGTTTCTAGTAAAGTAAACCCCACAGCGGAAGCTGTACCCAAGAGAATACCATCCAGCGGTTCCCAAACCCCAATCCGTTCTCGCCAGGGCGATCGGAGGGACTTGCCAATCCAATATGCTCCTAATACTGGTAGTATTTTCAGGAGTTCCTCCATTAACCCTGCACCAAAAAACATCCGTACTAATAATTCGGTGAAGGTAATCCCATCTGGAGATGTCGCATCCAACGTCCCAGGTAAGATATTTCGGAAGACTTTGATAAATAAATCTAAGAGAGGACTCAATAAAATTAAGATTGTACTCAGTGCCGTAGCCATGAGTACCCACCAAGGCTTAGATTTACCACACAATTGATAAACAAAATAGTAAGCAGCAAAAGCGATGTAAGACCCCACAATTACTTGATTGGCTTGGGGATGACCTACCGTAGCAAACATTAATACCACGAAAACTACTGTTAAGATTCCTGGAATCAGGTAGGCTTTGCGAGTGAGATCCTTACCAGTAGAGATAATAGGAAATAATTGTGTGAAGCTTACAGAATCTTGCTTTGATGACAGATGTTGATAATTAACAGATGATAATACTGTCGCTTTACTGACATTGATCATTGTTTTTTGAGCAACAACTTCGTACTCAAAAATAAATTGTGGTCCATCAGCACCCAGGGAAATGCGATCGCCCAAATGTAATTCTTGACATCCTTTCAAGGGTTCTCCATTTAAAAAAGTGCCATTGGCACTATTTAAATCACAAATTACCCAGCTATAGCCGCTATAGGTCGTTAAAGAAACGGGACGAACTACCGCATGACGACGAGATACCATTCGGTATATTACGGCATCCAAGACAATTTGGCAGATGGGGTCACGTCCAATTACCATTTCTTTACCAGGAAGCAACAAGTAGCGAGATGCTGACTCGGAAACTTCGACCTTACTGGACACCAACCGCAGAAATGCATTCTGTCTTGCGTTTTTGCCTGTCATCGAGTTAGTGAGTGTGTCTAAACAAATTCTCCGGCTTATGCCATACCCTATCAGATTTTATAGTAGTAGACCTAATTTTAGCCATATTCAGGGCTGCACCACCCCTAAATATACCATAGCTTCACTAGCTGTTATCCTTATTCAAAATACAAAATTGCAGAAAATTCTCCATAAGTAGTCGGACAAAATTAAATTCACTCGTTGAGAGAGGGAACAGGGAACACTTCGACAAGCTCAGTGCATCGCAGGGAACAGGGAACAGAAAAATCAATTGTGTAATTAATTCTGTCCCATTACTTATTTACCTGCTGCTATTAATCCCTGGCTTGAATCCTCGTTATTCCCATTAGCTAAAATCTCAACGGTAGCGAGAAATTCATGCTCCAAGTAAGGCTTAGTTAAATAAGAATTTGCCCCCAATTCATAAGCTAACTGACGATGTTTATCTGCGCTACGAGAGGTGAGAACAATAACTGGTTTTTTAGCAAAATCTGGGTTTTGACGGATATGGCTTAACAATTCAAATCCGTTCATTCTTGGCATTTCTAAATCAGAGATAATTACTTCAATTTCTGGATGTAGATGTAGTTGTTCTAAAGCCTCCATACCATTTTGAGCTTGTAATACTTGATATCCTGATTTTTGTAAAGTGAGACAGAGAGTTTGCCGCAGACTAATAGCATCATCTACCACTAAAATTACTTTTGGTGATTGGCTATTTCCTGACACATTAGCGGTTAACTGTTTGTGGGTGTGAGTGGCAACTGTCTCTGGTAAAGCTTGTTGATTTGCTGCGGGTGCCATCGGGAGCGACATGACATCCAATGTAGCTTGCATTTCTTTAGTATCAATAAGCAGCGTCCCATCAATAATTAAGATCAAGTTACCATTAGCCAAACTACTGCAACCATAAACATATTTTGGTGGGGTAATGGAACTTCCTAACGGCCTAATTACTAATTCTTGTTCTCCAATAATTTGATCAACTTCTATGCCTACCATACCATGATGGCGACGCAATAAAATGATGGGATTTTTCACCATTCCTGCTTCTGAATTATCTGGGAAATTTTGCAGATTATTTGTACTCAAAACTGCGCCATTATAGTACATTAACCCCGCCAGTTTTTGGATATTGACCATCAATTCATCTTCATCTGTCCGCCAATGTAAAAACTGTTTGCCTTCAAATTCTTTGATTTGTTGAGCAGAGGGAATAACTATTTTTTCAATACTATCTTGTAGTAAAGCGTAAATAACACCACCTGCTTGAACTAACATGAGTTTATCTGTAGTCATAGAGAAAGGAATTTTAAGAATAAATGTTGTTCCCTGCTGAGGTGATGATTGCACAGAAATTGAGCCGTTAAGTAATTGTATTTGGGTACGAACAATATCTAAACCCATCCCGCGTCCAGAGATTTCACTAACTTTCCCGGCTGTAGAAAATCCCGGAGCAAACATCATCTCTATTAATTCAGATTCGGTGAGGCGATGAACATAATCTCCACTATTATCATGGGGAATTAGATTAAGTTCTATGGCTCTGCTACGAACTTTTTCTAAGTTTAATCCTTGTCCATCATCATGGATTTCAATAACAGTTTGACTACCTTGATTATAGGCAAAAATCTCAATGATACCCTGTGCTGATTTGCCTCTTTCTCGGCGAATTTCTGGAGATTCAATCCCATGATCAAAAGAGTTGCGTGCCAGTTGCAAAAGGGGATCATAGAGTTTTTCGGCGATCGCTTTATCAACTAGAACATCTGTACCAGTTAGTTTTAATTCTACCTGTTTTCCATAAACATTGGCTAGATTCTGCACCATTTGCGGAAAGCGACTGAGGATAGTTCCTAAAGGTAACATTCTCGCTTCTACCAAGTTATCTATAATATTTAAGGTTAAGGTTTGTTGTTTCTCCCCAATTTGAGCAGCTTGTTTCATCAGTAATTCTAGGGATTCGGAAGTTTCTTGTATTTGCAAGGTTTCTTCCATTGCTGAATGCAGTGTTAACTGAAACTCTGAATATACATCCATTTCTAAGGAATCAAAATTTACTGAACTCAGGGACTGGGTATGATGAGATGAGACATTATTTCCTTGTAATGGCAAATCTCGTAATTGATATAAAGTTAATTGGTGTTGGTGAAGTTGCTGACTTAATCTATCAATTAATTCTATAACTTGGTCATCATATAAAGTCCGTCTTTTTTGAGAAATTAGTAATTCACCTGTTATGTAATTCAGGCGTTGTAGTCCTTCCACATCAACACGGACAAAGGAAGATTGTCGAGAGTTTCTAGTAACTGCATCAGTAGTTTTTTCTTCTAATTGCTGATTAATTTTTGTATCATAGTTTGTGACTACCTCTTCACTAACTGCTGATGATGTCACACTTTCTAAATAAATATCATCTTGAACGCCTTCTGTTGTTTCTATGATTGGCATTGCGAGTATATTATCTGGCTCTAAAATAGATTCTCCTCCCCATATTGATTCCAGAAGGCTATTATTTTCTTCGAGTAATGAAGAAGGAACTATTTCTTTGATTACTAGCAAATCTTGTAATTTAGGATGATCTAGCCAGTTTTTTTCGGCTTCTGTGACTGGTGGATAATTTTTATATTCTTTGCCTAATTCACGAATTTGCTGCCTTAATTTTTTGATAATGGGAATGGCACTATTATTTTGCTCAACAGTATATTGGAATTTAGCAATGGCTAAAATAATAATTAAAATTACACCACGACGATGGAGACATAAAGATTTGCTATCCCCTACTTTTTCTATAAAGTAAAGAAATTGTTCTAGCCAATGTTCTAAATAATTGACGGGATATTTCTGACTAGATGAAGGAATTAATAAAGATAGATTTAACTCTGATTCTGGTATTTCTCTGTACTGATTAAACCAGCCAAAAATATAGCGAATAGTTTTTAAATAAACCTTGGCGTGAACTGGTTTTAAAGGTTGATTATTCCCATTGCTAAGAGTAGTTAAAAAGTGATAAAATTCTGTTGTATTATTAAAAAATGTATCAGCAAAAGATTGGTGAATAGATCCCAGATATGACTCAGATTTTGGGATTGTTGCCAAAGAACTGGTTGTGATTACAGGAAATAAATCATCATTTGTCGTATTTACCAGCGCTTGCAATTCTAAAGATGCTGAACCTCCAGAAGTGCGATCGCCCCCTAAAACAGCTATTTGTGCTGCTTTTAAATCAGTGAAAGCGATTTTAGCAATTTCTCGCACCTTTTGGGGATTTGCATCTAAAACCGCCATAATTGTGCGTGCCAATTTTTCCAATCCTGGTAGATTCAAAGATTCTGCCAAGCCAATAAATACTTCACTTTGAGAGTGGAGTAATTCACAAAATTCAGTATTATCTGGTGGATTAGTAAGAGCCTGATTCAGAATATCTAGACGTTGTTTTACTCCTACTTCAAAAATAGATTTAACAATATCAAATCCTAACTCTTCCGATGTCGGCACATGAGTTTCTGCTCCGAAAGCATCACCTAACTTTTCTTGGATTTGAATAAATACTGTAGTAGCTCGGTTCAAAAGTTCATCAGCATTGATGTTACTGCTAGTAACTTCTGCCGTCACTGCTAATTGTAGACATTCATAACCTTCAACAAGTAAAGTTTGTAATTCACTATCAATAACAACATTAGGATTATATAAAGCCTTAAATATATCTTCTAAAGAATGGGCAATTGTCATGATGGTATCGAGTCCAACATTTGCTGCCCCACCCTTAATTGTATGGGTTGCCCGCATTAGATTATGTATTTTAGCTGTGCTAGAATTTTCAACTAAAGTATATAAATCCTGTTCAATAGTTTGCAATAATTCCGGTGCTTCGCCCAAAAAATAGGCATAGCCTTGTTCACGAATTGCTTGATCTGTAATCATAATTTTTGATTTTAGATTTTAAATCGAGGAGTTCAGCAGGTAGGGGCGCAGGGCCTGCGCCCATTCAGGAGTATGGCTAACCCCACGCTGCGCTATCAGGAGTTCACGAGTTCAGGAGTATGGCTAACGCCACGCTGCGCTATCAGGAGTTCACGAGTTCAGGAGTTCAGAAGTTCAGGAGTTCACGAGTTCACGAGTTCAGAAGTTCAGAAGTTCAGAAGTTCAGAAGTTCAGGAGTTCACGAGTTCACGAGTTCACGAGTTCACGAGGAAGAAAGAAATTTCTCCCCTACTTCCCTACTCCCCCTACTCCCCCTACTCCCCCTACTCCCCCTACTCCCCCTACTCCCCTACTCCCCCTACTCCCCCTACTCCCCCTACTCCCCCTA
>NZ_JAAVWA010000028.1:0-68127 GCF_017355725.1 Anabaena sp. 54 | reverse complement strand
CGGACAGAAAATCAATGGTTTCAACGATAGGTTATCGCCCGAATGCTTCGCCCTTACGGACAGAAAATCAATGGTTTCAACGATAGGTTATCGCCCGAATGCTTCGCCCTTACGGACAGAAAATCAATGGTTTCAACGATAGGTTATCGCCCGAATGCTTCGCCCTTACGGACAGAAAATCAATGGTTTGAACCATAGTCGCCCGAATGCTTCGCCCTTACGGTGTTCTAGACTAGGAACGAGAGAATGCTATCTTATGGAAACATGATCTTCTTCACGCACTTCTAAATGGGGAGCATGATGAACAGGTTGCAAACGTTGACGAATTTTGCCAATGATGATATAGAGAATTGGCACAATAAACAAACTCAAGAAAGTCGCTACAAACATTCCCCCAAATACAGCAGTACCTAAAGATTGACGACTCGCAGCACCCGCACCTGTAGCAGTTGCTAGGGGAAAAATTCCCAACAAAGTCGAAAAAGCAGTCATGAGAATGGGACGTAACCGACCTTGTGCTGCTTCTACTGCTGCTTTGGTAATTGATAAACCTTGCTGTTCTTGCAACTGGTTAGCAAATTCGACAATTAAAATTGCATTTTTACTGGCTAAACCAATTAACATGACTAACCCAACTTGGCAAAATACATCATTATTTAAACCTCTTAATGATTGTGATGCTAAAGCTCCCATAATAGCTAAGGGAACTGACAACATAATAATCAAAGGGTCAACATAGTTTTCATATTGAGCAGCTAATACTAAAAAGACGAAAAGTAAACCTAAACCAAAAATGATTGGTGCTTGTCCACCGGATTCTTTTTCCTGAGCCGCAATACCCGACCATTCATATCCCATGCTTGTGGGTAATATCTTTTTAGCTAGTTTTTCCATAGCCAAAGTTGCTTGTCCAGAACTAGTACCAGGAGCAGCAGAACCGTTAATTTCAATAGAACGCAATAAGTTATAATGATTAATGGTTTGCGCTCCTGTTGTGGGCGTTAATTTCACTAAACTACTCAGAGGAATCATCTGATTAGTCTGAGAACGCACATTTAATAAACCGATATCATCAGGATTGGAACGAAACTGAGCATCTGCTTGAACATATACCCGATATGTGCGAGACAGAAAATTAAAATCATTGACATATCGTGAACCCAAATAAGTTTGCAGGGTTTTAAAAATATCGTCAATGGAAACTTGCAGAGATTTCGCTTTATTCCGGTCAACTTCAATTAAGATTTGCGGTGTATTGGCGGTAAAGGTGCTAAATACAGCTTGCAATCCGGGGGTTTGATTTCCCTGCATCATGAACTGACCAACGGTTTGCAGCATGGAATTTAAGCTGTTAGTTCCCGCTATATCTTGTAACTGAAATTGGAAACCACTAAAACTACCTAAACCGCGAATTGCGGGGGGATTAACCGGGAAAACTCTAGCTTCGGTAATTCCTGAAAAGCTTTTTCTTAAATTACCAATAATTGCTTGGACTGATTGATTTGGTTGTTTACGTTCGTCCCAGGATTTGAGAGTTGTGAAAATTATGCCACTGTTAGCGGTGCTACCACTAAAACCAAAACCACCAATTGCAAATGTTCCTGTAACTTCTGGTAATTTGAGGATTGTTGCTTCTACCTCACTCATGACTTTACTGGTGTATTTGAGTGAAGAACCTTCTGGCCCTTGGATAATGGTAATGAAATAACCTTGGTCTTCGTCGGGGAGAAATGCTGTGGGTACGGTCATGTACAGCCAAGCAGTGAAACCTAATGAACCGATAAATAACAGGAGAACAATCGCTTTTATTTTTACCAAAAATTTTAAAGAGCGCTCATATCCCCAACCCATGGCTTCTAAAAACCAATTAATTCTACCAAATACCCAACCCAAAATCCCTCTAGGTGCGGGTCTTTGCCGCAACAACAAGGCAGAAAGAGAAGGGGTGAGGGTGAGAGCCAAAAATGTGGAAATGGCGATAGAAAAGGCAATTGTCAGGGCAAATTGTTTGTAAATTTGTCCAGTTGCACCGGGGAAAAAGGCGACAGGGACAAATACCGCCATTAATACTAGGGAAGTAGCAATTACTGCCCCAAATAGCTCTTCCATGGAGACTGAAGCCGCTTGACGGGGTGACATTCCTTGGTCTTGAATTAAGCGGGAGATATTTTCCACGACAATAATCGCGTCATCAACTACCATGCCGGTTGCGAGGGTTAAACCAAACATGGTTAAGGTGTTGACGGAAAAACCAAAGGCTTTGACGAAGGCAAACGTCCCCACTAAGGACAGAGGAATGGTGATCACAGGAATTAACGTAGTCCGCCAATCTTGTAGGAAAATAAAGATAACGAGAATTACCAGAGCGATCGCCTCTAAAAGAGTTTTTATCACTTCTGCCAAAGATTCTTCTACAATAGTCGTGGTGTCAAATGCCACTTGATATTTCATCCCCGGCGGAAAGCTTTGCGACAATCGCGCCATTTCCTTTTTGATTAAATTAGCCACGTCCAAAACATTACTTCCCGGTGCCGGAAATATCCCCAGTCCCACACCCTCATTCCCCTTAAACCGCAGAAATGAGCTATAGTTTTGCGCTCCCAATTCCGCCCTTCCCACATCTTTCAACTTAATCAAACTACCGTCACCAGCAGTTTTAATTACCACATTGTCAAATTCCTCAACTTCCGTCAGCCTACTAACTGCCCTCAAGTCAATTTGATACATCTGACCATCAACGGCTGGCTGTTGTCCAATTTGTCCCGCACCTACCTGTAAATTTTGTTCCTTCAGGGCATTAATCACATCATCAGTAGTTAGATTCCGACTAGCCAATTTATTCGGGTCAAGCCATAGGCGCATTGCATAGCGACGTTCACCAAAAATCCGCGCCTCACTGACACCTTTAATCCGCTTCAGGGCATCTACTAAATATAAATCTGCATAATTACTTAAAAAGACATTATTTAAGGCTTTATTATCACTAAACAAACCGATCGCTAACAGAATATTGTTAGACTGTTTACTCACAGTCACTCCTGTTTGCTTCACCGCTTCTGGTAACTGGGGTTCAGCCGAGGTGACGCGGTTTTGCACATCAACGGCGGCAATATCCTTATCCCGTGAAGCATCAAATGTGACAGTAATCGTACTACTACCATCATTACTACTGCTCGAAGTCATGTATTTAATGCCTTCGACACCGTTAATTTGCCGTTCTAAAATCGTCGTGACGGTACTTTCAACAATTTCCGCACTAGCGCCAACATAATTAGAATTGACGATAATCTGCGTAGGACTAATCTCTGGATACTGGGCTGTAGGCAATGTGGGAATACTGATTGCACCAACAAGTAAGATGATAATAGCGCAGACGCTGGTAAATACAGGTCGCTTAATAAAGAAGTTAACAAACATAAATTGGTAATTGGTGATTGATTAAGATTTACGGAATAACGAACCACAGAGGCACAGAGGACACAGAGAAATGAGGGTTTGAGAGATATTTTGCGTGAGTCCTATTGGTAATTGGTGATTACTTCTTTTCACTATTCCCTGTTTCTTCATTTTCAGGAATTATTGGCAGTCCATCTCTGAGGTTTTGTATTCCTGAAATTATCAATTTTTCATCCCGTTGTAATCCCTCAATTACTTGATAATCATTCCCTTTAATATTGCCTAACTTCACCTGTTTTTGTTTAGCTATTAATTGAGAACCATCTTGAGGAGATTTTCCAGTTTCGGCTACAAATACAAAGGTTTCTCCAGCGATTCGAGATATTGCTGTTGTGGGAATTAGCACTCCAGAACGTTGATTCCAAATCACTTTAGCCCGAATTAATTGATCTGCTCGTAGTTGCCCATTATCATTGTTATAAAGTGCTTTAACTAATATTGATTGAGAGTTATTAGTAATATTGGGAGAAATAAAGAATATACTACTATTGCCAATAATTTTACCTTGGGCGTTAATTAATTCCACTGGCAATCCTGGACGTAATTGTGTACCTTTTTCCAATGGCACCGGAATTTTAACGTCTAAAGGTCGGTTTTGGGTAATAGTTGCTAATGGTGTGGAAGTATTCACAAAATCCCCTACTTTAACGGGAACATCACCAACAGTTCCCGCAAAAGGAGCAGTTATTTTATAATACTGAAGTTGAACTTGTTGTTGTTTAATATTGGCATCAGATTGTTGTAAGGATTTTTCTACCTGGGATATGGTAGCTATTTGAGCTTGAATACGGGAATCTATCGCCCCTAGTTGGGCTTTTGCCGTCGCTAGTTTGTTAGCATATAAATCTTGAGTCTGACGAGATACAGCCCCTTGTGCAGCTAATTCAGAATAGCGCTTATAATCTTGTTGACTTAATCGCATATTAGCAATATTTGCTAGGCGTTCTGCTTGCAAAGATTTCAGAGTAGCGCGAACATTTTCTAGTTGCGCTTGCGAGCCTTGACCAGCAGCGGATAAACTACTAACTGCGGCTTGTTGTTGTCGAGAATCTATTTGCAGAATCGCAGTCCCGGAGGAAACTGGATCTCCTGATTTCACGAATATTTGCGAAACCTGACCTTGAATTCTCGGTTGGAGGTTGACTGAACGCCGCGATTCCAGAATGGCTATATATTCCGTACTATCTTCAACTGTACCTGTTTGCACTGGGGATAGTTTAACCTTAACCCCCGGAGGTGGAGCATTAGCCGCTGCTGGATTTGGTTTTTCAGGATGTAGCAATTTCCATGCTATCCCGCTGACACCCCCAATTAATAACAATGCAGCTAATAGTAAGCGCAGCCACCGATTTGACTTGGGAGGTGACGGGTAAATGTCTTTAATATCGGTTTGAGGCTCAGGTAGTGTCATGGCTGATAACAAGTTGACGGAATGAATAGTTAAAACTCTATGTGTATGATATTAATTTTGAAACTTCTAATTTATAATGAACAGACAAAAATATGTATCATCTAATTTAAATATACAGGCTTTACATTTTTTTACAATCTATTAGCAAAATAATTATCCTGATGATCAATTTCTGAATTGAGTCATAGAGAAAACATTATCTACTTTAGCTCACCTTAAATATAGAAACAGCCTGATTTCTTTGTCACTGTCTTGAACTCAGGATTTATGCCATTTAATGACTAGTAAGTTTGTTCTATTAAATAAGTGCTGATTAATGCTTGTTTCTCTTTGGCAAGTCGCACCCGGAAATAGGAAAATTGTCTAGGCTACTCTTTCCCTAGTAGTCTGTCAACCCGAAAATGACGGGTGAAGGCAAGCAGGGGGAGAAGAGAGGCAGGGGGGGGAGGGAAGAACAGAAGTTTTTTCCGATCATTACCCGTCAAAATAAATTTGACGAACTACTAGTTAGAATTTAACTTAAGCTGTTATTAACCTCAAAATCAACATGATTAATAAATTAACACAACGGTTATTGACTTTGGCTCTTATTTTTGCCATTACCTTTTTCTCCTGGGAAGTTCCTTTGGCTCGTGCTAGTCACTTATTCACAAACTCTGGAGAAATTAGCGATAATATCAAATTATCTGAATATGATTTTACTCCCCAAGAAAATCAAGCACTACAAGGGATTCGTCAGCGTCGAAATAAAGAAATTGCGGCAATTTTAGATTTATCTCAACGTGATTTGCTTGCTCACGAATTACACAATGGTGATAATATTGATCAAGCTTTGGAAGCATTAGATTTAAGTTCTGAACAACGAGAATTAGTAAATTCTATAAATGTCTTCACTAATTTGAAATTGAAGGGTATTTTTTCCCGTCATGGTTTACTTGATAGTCATAGATAAAGTTAGGGATTGGTAATGGTAAGTTATGCCAGTTGTAGGAAATATGATTTTTCTGCAACTGGTAATTGTCAGAATCAGGATGTCCAGGATTGAAGGATGAACAGGATTAAAGAAATCAATTACAAAGGATTTATTTATTCTCGACGAACTAAGTTTTTTGCTAGTCTGGTTGCAGTGTTGACAATTGTTATTTTATTTTTGGGGAATATGAGTATTGTTTATTCTTATCAATAGGAAATTTAATGAAGTGAGTAATTATGGTTAACCAAGAACCAATTAACAGTCAAGAGAAATTAGATAATTTTTTACAACATATAGAAACAGCCCGTCAATTAGAGAATGATATCATGAAATATGGGCTAGATGCAACCTATTTGTATTGTGATGATGTTGAGGGTGATTGGTTAGATACTTGGGGAGATGATAATGATGAACCAACTTATATAGAAAAGATGACAACTTTTTTAGAAAGTGATGATGCGGTTGCGGTAAAGGTACGGGAAAAGTTACAGGATAAATCTGTTTCAGAAATTATTGAAGGTTTAGAATATTGTTTGAGTCAATTAACAGAGAATAAGAGAATTTTTGCTGCTAAGGATTTGTTAGTAGGTGGTGTTGGGGTTGTAGGGAGCGATCGCAGTTCTAGTAATGAAACGATTGATGAGATTGAGTTGTTAGATTTGGCGGAAGATTTGCTGGAGAAGTTAACTGAGATTTTGGGGTAAGTATTGCTAGAAATTAATTTCATTCAATAACAATGCTTATAACAATTTTCTAAAAATAGGACTGAAACCCAATGAAATCGTTACCACATCAATAGGGTTTCAGGGTTTTCGTGAAGGTATTGATTAACAGTAAGCTTTTCCGGCAGATATTCCGAACTGGTTCCCTATAGAACATAATAAGCTATCTGTCTGATCAAATGTTTGGGTTGCCTGGGCTAACACACTCATCCGACCTGCTATAAATCCTGCCGTATAAAGATCAGGACTGGCATTTATTTGCTGGATCATCCATATCAGATTTTGGTCTGTGACAGGAATGCTTCTCATACCTGCATTTGTCAAAGCAAGTTCAATTCTCTTATCCATTGCTCTCTCCTCACTGTTAAAGTTTGACCAGCCAGCATAAGCTCTTTGATAGCCTTGTTTGAAGTAATTGATAGTAGCATTATTTTGACTATAAGCAGGTTTTATTGTTACAGAACTAAGCATTAATACGTTAGCACTGGTTAAAACACTTGTAAATAAAGCAACACAAAGAACTTTTAGCATTTTAATTTCCTTTAGATATGGAGATTTCCAGTAAGTATATAACGGGTAAACATTATCAAGTATACAAAAATTCTGGCATCTATCGCAAGATAGATATTTAAAATCGAACCAAAAAACCTTACTTAAGTAGGATAATATGGGAATTTTGATAGCAAATTAATGGGAAATTGTTTTGGTGAATATCGGGGATTATACCAAGGCTGTTGATTAAAATATTCTTGTAACCCAGGAGTATCAAACCTGCGACCCTTAACAGCAAAAACTGTATTTCGCATAATATCTAATTCATAACCATCTTTACCTACTAAATCTGCTTCGGTAACTCGTCTTTGAGAAATCCAAAAATAATTCTTGATATTTGTATTCGTGGTATTTCTCGGTGATGTATTAGAGATGGAGACATTAGAAATTTCTTTGAAAAATACCCGATTAGGTGATGTATTTGCATCTTTACTAGCAAGTACACAATAAGAATCTGAATTAACTTTCCCATAGGTTTTTAAGAAGTTGATACAGTTTGTGATATCACTAAACCGATTAGCATATACTTGATATAAACGTTTACCTGATAGATTAGGATAATCTGGTATCCAGAATATTCCAGCTTGAGAATAACCCTTTACTTGTAAATTGTCAGATTGCTTGGTTGCAGTTTGTAAATCTGGAAAAGCAGAATCAGCAATAAAATAAATAGAATTATTTAGTGTAGATGAGTCTGATAATTGTTGATTTTTAGTTTCTGTTTTAGCAGAAAATTGAGGTAAAGAACTTTCGGGATTTTTAGATAATAATGTTTTTTGATTTTCTTGACTTGCAGAGGAAGATACTGATGTATTTTTATTATTTGATGATTCAATAGGTAAGGGTGATTTATTAATAGCAAACCCAACAATAATAGAAGCACCAATTAAACCACTGGCAATTACACTAGCAAGAATTATTCCACCTCTAGCGGTATTTTGATTAGTTTGATGAGAATTTTGTACGTCATTACCTGGACTTACTGCAATTGTATTTTCAAGTAATAAAGGAGATGGTGCTGCAATAACCGTAGGTTTTGCTACAAAAGCAGGTGCTACGGGATTTGAGAGCGTTTCCAAAGCTTCTAACATATCTCTAGCAGCAGCTAAATAAAATTGATCATTAAATTGAAAATAAGCATATAAACTAGGAATTTGATTAGATGTAGAACCAAGTTGTTCTAAAATTGCGGCTTCTCGTTGGAAACGCTCTTGGACTAATTGATAAATTTGGGTATTATTTTGAATCGGTTTTAACTGCTTTATTACACAACGACGTTGAGATGGCATTTGGGTATCTTCAGCTAAATAAGTTTCGCCAAATCCACCACTCCCCAAAGTTCTTAATATTCGATAGCGGTTATTTAATAACATAATTATTAGTTTATTAGGTTTAATTTCATAAAATTTGTAAAGTCAACAATTATTTAGTTTGATCAAATTTAATTACAAAAGAAATGGCAATACTCACCATCAAAATTAATGCCATACTCAATGCTGAACCGAAACCCCAATTTTGACTAGCGCCCAGAAACTGATTATAAACTAACCGCGCAGCGGTCATACTCGAAGCACCACCCAGTAATTCTGGGTCTATAAAATCCCCTAACCCAGTAATAAAAACTAGCAGCGAACCAGCAGTGATTCCTGGTAAAACTTGAGGTACAGTCACTTTCCAAAAGGTTTGCACTGGATTTGCACCCAAATCAGCAGCAGCTTCTAATAGCTGCTTATCTAACTTTTCCAAAGAAGCATATAAAATTAACACCATATAAGGTAACAAGCTGTAACTCATGCCAATTAATACTGCTGAGTTACTGTTCAAAATATTCACAGCAGGTAAACTAAAACTGGCTAATATACTATTTAATAATCCGGTAGGACGTAAAATTGTAATCCATGCGTAAGAACGCAATAAGGAAGAAGTCCATAAAGGCAAAACAAAGGCTAATAATAACAAATTTTGCCACCGTTTTGGTGCTGTCAAAGCAATCCAATAAGCAACGGGAAAGCCTAAAATCAAGGTCATAATAGTAGTTCCAAATGCCAAAAAAAGTGAATTAAATATTACTTTTAAATAAAGTGATTCAAAAATGCGAATATAGTTACCTAATCCACTGGGATTTACTAAATCACCTGGTCGAATATCTGGGACTAAACTTAATTCAAAAATTATTAATGTTGGCAAAACTAGCAACATTAATAACCAAATACCAGATGGTGTTAGTAATCCCCAGGTCGGTAGCCAATTTTTCCAATCAGGTTGTAATTTCTCGATTTTTTTGATGTTGCTAGAAGATTCCATTTACATTTGCGAATTAGTGATTATATAGCGGTATGCACTTCAATGAGATATTAAGATTTACGGTAAAAGCTATACGGCAAAATAGTTTACTCCTTCTTTTTTCTTCTGACTCCTGAATGGGAGCAGTCCCTGCGCCCCTACTTCCTTAATCATTTTTTAAGTTAGTAATTGAGTCCAATAACGTTCATAAATCTCTTCAAATTTTCCTAAAGGAGTTAGACGTTCACACTTTGCTAAAAGTGATTCAGGAGGAAATAAATTAGTATTCTCTTGAATTGCTTTTGGTAAATTTTCAAATCCTGCCCGATTAGGAGTAGAAATATATAAACGTTCGGAAATTTTCGCTGCTACTTCTGGTTGCAAAATTAAGTTAATCCAGGCATAAGCACCAGCTATATTCGGATTAGATTTGGGAATGACGATGGTATCAGTCCATAATGAAGAACCACTACGAGGAATTACAAATTTGAGCTTGGGGTTTTCTTGAGAAATTTTGACGGCATCAGCAGAATAACACATAGCTATCGCTAAATCTCCCGCCAGAATCTTATTTTGCCAAGCGTCAGTATCAAAAGCGGCGATCGCAGGTTTTAATATCTGCAATTTCTGATATGCTTGTTTAACCTCATTTTCATTTTGGGAATTATAGGAATAGCCCAACATCCGTAATGTTGCACCCATTACCTCTCGCACGTCATTGAGTAAGGTAAATCGTTTATTGAGTTTATCTTGATTTTGCCAAAGATACTCCCAATCTTCTGGGGCATTTACCAGTTCTTCTGAGTTGTATAATAAACCCGTTGTTCCCCAATTAAAAGGAATACTATAACGGTTATTCGGGTCATAAGTGGGATTATGAAATTGGGAAAATAAATTATCTAAGCCAATTAAACGGCTATGATCTATTTCCATCAATAACCCTTTTTCCGCCATCTTTTGTACCATATAGTCAGAGGGGTAAATAATGCTATAAGTACCACCACCTCCGGCTTGCAACTTAGCTAACATGACATCATTGGATTCATATACATCTGCTATTACTTTCACACCTGTTTGGGTCGTGAAGGTAGTTATTAATTCTTTATCTGTATATTGAGTCCAGGTATAAATATATAGTTTGCCACTTTGATTAGAGCTAATATAGTTTGACACCACATTAGCTAGTCGCCAACCACAACTACCTAAAGATAAGGTAGAAAATGCCGCCGTTTTTTTGAGAAAATTACGTCTGTTAGTCATTTAATTTACATCTTGACTAATAGCTAAACAGTCAAATTTTTCCCACCAAGCATAAATGGGTGTATTCCTATCTGGTAAACTAGCATAAGTATTAGGTTGTAAAACATTGAGGTGAACACCATTGATTAATTCCACAACATAATTAACATGAGTCCCTAAATACATGACATTAATTAGCCGTCCCTCAAAACAATTTGTGAGTATATTAGTGGGATAAAGGGAAAGTTGAATTTTTTCAGGACGGACACTAACAACAACACTTTGAGCTATTTCTAGGGGAGTTTGTTCGTGACGACTAACAATCATCGTTAATCCGGTTTTAGTAGAAATTTTCATAGATTCTGCATCTACTTCCACAATTTCACCGCTAAATAGATTAGTATCACCAATGAAGTCAGCCACAAAAGGTGTTTGAGGACGTTCGTAAATCTCGCTAGGAGTACCAATTTGTTCTATTTTGCCTTGATTCATCACCGCAATGCGATCAGATAAACATAATGCTTCTTCCTGATCATGTGTCACCATCACAAAAGTTAACCCTAAATCCTTGTGAAGATTGGATAACTCAACCTGCATCTCCTTGCGAAGTTTTAAGTCTAATGCTCCCAAAGGTTCATCGAGGAGAATAACTGCGGGACGATTAACCAAAGCCCTGGCTAAGGCTACCCGCTGTTGTTGACCACCGGAGAGTTGACTAGGAAGACGCGATCGCAAACTTTCCATTTTTACTAGCTTTAAAGCATCTGTAACGCGACTAGCAATTTCCGATTTGGATATTTTTTTCAATCGCAATCCAAAAGCAATATTTTCCCACACATTCAAGTGGTTAAATAAAGCATAACTTTGAAATACAGTATTCACAGGTCGCCGATAAGGAGGAACATCAGTCATTAACTGACCTTGAATGAGTAACTTACCAGCATCCACCCTTTCAAATCCAGCAATCAAGCGGAGCGTAGTTGTCTTTCCACAACCAGAGGGACCTAAAATGCTAAAAAACTCTCCCTGTCTAACATCCAAATCCACTCCGTGTACTGCGGGTTCTTGGTTGAAAAACTTGAATACATTACGCAATTCAACATCAAGTGGCTGTAGTGGTTTTAAACCTCTTTGATTCTGCATCGCAGTTCGAGCCATAATCTTCAGTAGAATACCCTGATATTTAATCTTGTTCGTTGTCAGTTGTCAGTTGTCCGTTGTCCGTTGTCCGTTGTTACCTGTTACCTGTTACCTGTTACCTATTTATCCCAAAAAATTATTTTGGTCTATGGCTATTTTACCATCATTACTTAGTATAACAAAAAATACACGCACAGTTGGACGTGGTGTTCAATCTACATTTGTAATTCTATTCACATTATTAATGTTATCTGGAATTGGCGCTAGATTAATATATTTACAAATTATCGAAGGAAAAAACCACCGCATCCGGGCAGAATCCAACCGCATTCGGATTATTCCCAAACAACCAGAAAGAGGTAATATTTTTGATAGAAATGGTAAATTATTAGCCAGCACCCGTTATCCCCGATCTGTATATTTATGGCCAATGGCACATACCAAAGCATCTTGGTCGGTAGTTGGTCCACGTTTAGCCAAAATTCTCGACACTCCCCAAACAGATATCGAGAAAATACTTGAACAATCTGCTGTCAATCCTTCATCACTAATTCGCATTGCTCGAAATTTAAACGAAGCACAGGTAACAGGATTAAAAGAGTATGAAAATGAACTACCAGGAGTAGAAATAAATACGGAAGCTGTTCGTTATTACCCTCATGGTCAAGAGTTGGCTCATATACTTGGATATACCCGTGAAGTTACTGCTGAACAGTTGCAAAAAAGGAAAGCTGAAGGCTACCGCTTAGGAGATGTCATGGGTCAAATGGGAGTAGAAAAAGCTTATGAAAAATTGTTAAGAGGTGAATGGGGCGGTCAGCAGGTAGAAGTAGATGGTAGCGGTAGACCTTTACGAGTATTGGGAAGCAAACAAGCAAAAGCTGGCAATGATTTGCACTTAACCATAGATTTGGATATGCAAATTTCCGCAGAAAAAGCTTTAGGTAATCGTAATGGCGCAATAGTTGCAATTGACCCTAAAAATGGGGCTGTCTTAGCAATGGTGTCTCATCCTACTTTTGACCCCAATATATTTTCTAAACAAAAACTTTCTCAAAAAGATTGGTTAACCGTTCAAGGTTCTGGACATCCTTTGGTCAATCGTGCCATTAGCGCCTTTCCTCCAGCCAGTACATTTAAAATCGTCACCACAACCGCTGCACTAGAATCAGGTAAATTTTCTCCTGATACAGTATTACAAACCTACGGTTCTTTAACTATTGGTGGAACTAGGTTTGGTGAATGGAATCACGCTGGGTTTGGTCCTCTGGGTTTTGTCGGCGCATTACAGTGGAGCAGTGATACATTCTTTTATCAAATTGGTAAGCGAGTCGGTGGACCAACATTGATTGAATGGACTCGTAAATATGGATTTGGTCAAAGAACCGGGTTTGAATTTACTACAGAAGAATCTAAAGGTTTAGTTCCCGATGAAACTTGGAAACACAAGGTATGGAAAAGAGATTGGACTGTGGGTGATACTATAAATATGTCCATTGGCCAAGGGGCTTTACAAGCTACTCCTTTACAAATCGCTGTGATGTTTGCTGTACCTGCCAATGGTGGTTATCGAGTTCAGCCCCATTTATTGAAGGATAATGAAGAAGCTAAAAGCTGGAGAGAATCATTAAATCTCAAACCCACAACGGTCAAAGTTCTCCGGGAAGGATTGCGGAAGGTAGTTAGTGAAGGTACAGGTAAGGTACTAAATGTCCCCAATCTTCCTCTGGTAGCTGGCAAAAGTGGTACTGCTGAAGCTTGGAGAGGAGGGGTTAAAGAAAATCACGCTTGGTTTGGCGCTTATGCACCTGCGGATAAGCCAGAAATTTTAGTGGTTGCCTTTGCTGAACATTCCGGTGGTGGTGGTGGTAGTGTCGCTGCACCCATGATTTTAGAAATCATGGAAAAACATTTTGCTCGAAAATAGGTAATGGGTAATGGGTAATGGGTAATAGGTAATAAGGAATGTGAATTAAATAAGGTGCAAAAGTAGGGTGTGTTAGCGACAGCGTAACGCACCATTCCAGGTTACATCAGAATTGCAGGTTATTAAATTTGCGTTCCTAAGAATAATTCTTTTTCCCTACTCTCTACCCCTGCCTCCTGCTTGCCATAAAAAAAGACCCTGAAATGATCTCCAGGGTACTTACACGTTTTTCAGGCATTAATAAGTTTAAGATTACTCAGCCTCAAGAAATATTGCTACTACCTAAAGTAGAGTTAATGGAAATATTTTGGCTTAAGGGTGAATAAGAAGGTGTTTAAAATTTAAAAAGTTTTGATTTATAGCAACGGTCAAGGTGGTTAGGACATGAATTGTTCGTGTTAACGTACCGTAGGTGAAACTCCGTCCAAAACAGGTTTTTACTCCTGACTCCTGCTATATTATGTTTATGTTCCGGCACGAGAGCGAATATGATCAGGTAGATGATGTCGGTCTCCTAATATTTCCAACAAAGGTCCATGCACATCAAATTTAACCATACTTACTGAAGCGACCAAAATATTCACCCGATAACGATAGCGTCCCAAATCAATCCCCAGTAAACTGCAAAGCATAATCCGAATCGTGGCTTTATGGGAAACGACTAAAACATTACCTTGGGGATATTTTTCTTGAATTTCCGCAATTACAGGCATAGAACGGTTAGCAATCTCTACCGCAGTTTCTCCACCAATGGGTGCATTCCAAGCCGGTTCTGTCAACCATTTTACATAGTTTTCTGAGTAATTTTCTTGAGCAAACGATTTACTCTTAGTTTCCCATTGTCCATAACTACCTTCTCTAAGTCCTTCCCGCACCTGCATCTTCATACCAGTAGCATCACAAAATGGCTTGGCAGTGGCAATAGCGCGTTTCATTGGACTAACATAAACCGCTGACCAGTCCAATTTTTGATATACATCAGCAAAACTAGATGCCATTTGCATCCCTTCTTTTGTCAAATCTGCATCAGTTTCACCACAGAAATTACCACTTTGACTAAAAGTAGTTTCGCCATGCCGCAGTAAATATAAATTGAGTGTCATAATTTGTATGGCGATGGGGATAAAAGAATTTGTGCAAAAACAAAATAACATCAATCTCACTATCGAATCTGTAACAGCAGGACAAAGTGATCAACTCAAAAAGTCAATCAGGTAGTAAACCAATACTGTTCACACTTAAAACCAACAAAACGCAACAATTTGTGTAATCTGTGTAAGTAGGTTGGCGTTGAAAATTGTCGTTATGGCAAGGCAAAAGGCAAGAGGCAAGAGGCAAGAGTGAAGAGGGTTTGGGCGATTTTACGTTTCTTTACACAGTTTGGTTTTATTGTGTTCACCTACTTAATCTGTGATCGTTTCCTTTATTTATGTTGATCATCAGTGGCGATCGCGTCACAATAATAATTAAAACTATGTAATTTATCTTCACAATGTCCATCTCCCCGCTTACTCCTACCCTTTCATCCCCCCACACCCCCACAGAAACCTACTGGGGATATGATTATGATTTGGTCATAGTCGGTGGTGGTATTGTCGGCTTAACCCTAGCCGCAGCTTTAAAAGATTCTGGTTTAAAAATTCTCCTCATTGAAGCTAGAGTTGCATCAGCCGCAGTGGCTAAAGGACAGGCTTATGCTGTACATCTACTGTCCGCCCAAATTTTCCAAGGAATTGGTTTATGGGACAAAATTCTCCCCAACATTGCTAAATATAACCAAGTGCGTCTCTCCGATGCTGATTATCCTGATGTGGTGAACTTCCAAACCGATGATTTAGGGACACCAGAATTAGGCTATGTAGCAGAACACTATGCGCTGTTAGCACCTTTACAGGAATTTGTTCAAAGTTGTGCGAATGTAACCATCTTGTGTCCAGCGGAAGTAGTAAGTACACAAAACGAAAGAGATATAGTTACTATTAATATCAAAATTGGCGACGAAAATCGGATAATTCGCAGTAAATTGTTAGTCGCTGCTGATGGTTCAAAATCTCCCATTCGTCAAGCCGCCGGCATTAAAACCAAAGGGTGGAAATATTGGCAATCCTGTATTGTGGCTTTTGTCAAACCAGAAAAATCTCACAATAACACCGCTTATGAAAAGTTTTGGTCAAGTGGTCCCTTTGCAATTTTACCCTTACCGGGAAACCGTTGTCGCATTGTTTGGACTGCACCCCATGAAGAAGCAAAAGCCTTGTGTGCGTTGAATGATGAGGAATTTTTAGCGGAACTGACGAAACGCTATGGTCAACAAATGGGAAAATTGGAATTATTGGGAGACAGATTTATTTTTCAGGTACAGTTAATGCAGAGCGATCGCTATGTTCTCCCCAGATTAGCATTAATAGGTGATGCCGCCCATAACTGTCATCCCGTTGGTGGACAAGGTTTAAACTTAGGAATTCGGGACGCAGCCGCATTAGCCGAAATCATCCAAACCGCCCATCAAAAGCGTCAAGATATTGGTAATATTTCCATACTCAAGCAATATGAAAGCTGGAGAAAAAAAGAAAACCTTGCAATTTTAGGTTTCACCGACTTATTAGATCGAGTTTTTTCTAACAACTTCTTACCAGTGGTAATAATTCGCCGTTTGGGTTTGTGGATTATGCAAAGAGTTCCCATAGTGAAAATATTCGCCCTGAAATTAATGCTTGGCTTAAAAGGAAAAACTCCACAACTAGCCAAACGCTGAAATCACCAAACTATTCAGCTATCATAGATTGATATTTCCGTCTTTTTTTGATAGCTGATTGCTAAAAATATAGCAGTATGCACTTGAATTAAGATACAGTCAGCAAATCGTAAAGCCTGTAGGGGCGCAGGGCCTGCGCCCTCGATTATATTGCACCAAGCGTGATTACCGCTATAACATCAACCTTATCAATAGTAAAAGGGAGAGATATCATGACTCAAACTTTAGAAAATGCTCTTAATTTAGTAGAAGAAGAACAACGATTCTACCGTCCTGGAGTAAGTTGGGAAAAGTTCCAAGCAATTCAAAAAGCATTTGAAAATGTACCAGGAGTGCGTTTATTTTATTGTGAAGGAGTTTTAGAAATCGTGACTATCAGTAAACCACATGAAGCAATTAGTAGTTTAATGGCTGCACTACTAACCAAACACTTTGAAATAGAGGAAATTGAATTTTTCCCCAGTGGTAGCTATTCGCAAATTGTTCCTGGTATAGTTGAGTATCAAGCCGATTTATCTTATTGTTTTCAAACTGATAAACCTAGACCAGATTTATGTATTGAAATTGTTATTACTAGTGGTAGTCCTATCAAACTGAAGAAATATAAATTAATGCAAGTTCCCGAAGTTTGGTTTTGGGAAGATGGAATGCTGGAAATTTACTGTTTGCGACAAGAAGAATATGAGAAAGTTAATAATAGTGAATTGTTGCCAAAATTAGATTTATCTTTATTGAATCGTTGTCTTTTGTTATCTTCCCCCTTAGAAGCAATCAAAGAATTTCGTTGAGGGATTTAATAGTTGTTATATTATTCCTCGTTCCCTCGTTCCCAGGTTCTACCTGGGAATGCAATCAAAAGGCTCTGCCTTATGCTAACATTAATATGAGGCAGAGCCTCATTAACCGTATTCCCTGTCAGAGACAGGGAACAAGGAATTAAGAAACTTCTAGTTTTTCCTTACCTGCATTCAAAGCCACAACATCTTGTAACCTCGAAATCACAAAATATTTCTCCAAATAAGACAACAAACCACCAGCTTTTGGACCCTTTTCTTTATTTAAAAAAGATAGATACAAAGCCTTAAAAGCAATTGGTTGTTGAATCCCTAACTCCTTAGTAGTCGAGAAAATTATAGTTTGTAATTCCTCAGCTTCCCAATTAGGAATATTTTGCAAATTCTCCATCAACTTTTGCAAATAAGCAACCTGTTCAGAGTTCAAATCATTAGCTTTATCAGGAACTTGTTCCAAATACAGAACTAACTTTTCTTCCTCATCTGCATAATCTTGTAACCACAATTGTGCAGCAGCAATTCTTTGATTAATAATTTCCTGATCATACTCAGTTAAAGGCTGTGGACTACGTTGGACAACCTCATCTTGAATATTTAAACGCGGAACTTGCAACAAAGAAATTAACGTACTAAAATCAAAAGGTTGGAAAGTTTTAACTTCATCCCCTAGTTGGGCGTAAAATAACGGCATTAATTCCTCCGTTAATTCAGGAGATTTAGAATACTTGTTAATTAAAGTATCGTAATCTCTAAATAAACGAGTAGTAGTTTCATAATTTGGCGCAAAATTAATGACAGTTCTTGGCTGAGTTCGCAACATTAAAAAGCGCAGTAATTCCGGTGGAAGTAAAGCCGCAATTTCTTCAGCACTCGAACCAACTCCCTTAGAAGAACTCATCTTTGTCCCATTTACCAGAATAAATTCATAGGGAGAATGAAAAGGAGGTTGCTTTTGTAAAACCTTGCGACTAATCGCATTAGCAACATCACGAGAACCACCTTTTTGAGAATGATCCTTTCCAGCCATTTCAATAGTTACACCCAACACATCCCACTTAGCCACCCATTCAACTTTCCAAGGTAATTTACCATTACCATTAAAAGGAGAAACCCAACCAGAATGTCCACAACCTTTTACATAGTCAGTTGCATCAGGTTTGCAGGTGTAAAATACTTCTGAACCGTTATAATCTGTCGTGACAGTTGTGGCAATCTTACCGCAATTTTCACAAATAACTTGAAAAGGATACCAGTTATTTGGACGGTCAGCTTTGCTTACTTCCTTATAAGCTTCTCTCACCAAATGGGCATTTTTTAAGAAAGTGTCAATATAGGAATTAAGTTTTCCAGAACGATATAAATCGCGGAGAAAATAAGTTTCTGGTTTAATTCCTAAATACTCGAAAACTTCAAAAAATTCACCAATGAAATATTTAGCATAATCACTAGCATCATCACCAGGAGAAGGCACATTACACAGCGGAAAGCCCAAATAAGGAGAAAACTTTTCCTGATCTAAGTATTTTGGAACTGTATCCAGTGCGTCATAGTCATCCACACCATACAAGAACTTGACAGGTTTACCTGCGTGTTTCAATGCCCGGTAAATCACATCATGGATAACCACACCCCGCAAAGACCCAACGTGTACCCGTCCTGATGGAGTCTTAGAATCATTAACTACCTGGTAGCCTACTGCATCAGCAGCGATTTTATCAGCCCAAAACATTTGCTATTTATCTTTTCACAATCTACCCATTTTAACTTTTGTCATGGAGAATAATCTCATTGTTGACTAAGTTCAATAATATTTCTATCTGGATCTTTAATAAAAATTGCCGCGCGACCAGAAGCACTAGCCTGAAAAGGATAATTTTTAGCGATTAACTCATCTTTCACAACCTGCAAATCAACCACAGCAAAAGCAATATGAGGATTCTGTCCCCATTTTTCCTGTTGCTTATCGGTTGGTACAGCAGGCGCAACTATGAGATGAAGTTGATAATTACCGATTTGATACCAGACACCGGGGTATTTTAGAGGGCGTTCTACTTTTTTTAGTCCTAATACCTGACTATAAAAATATTCAGCCTGTTCTAAATCAGTGACTAGAATACCAGTATGAAGACTCTGTATAATTTGCATTTTTTTGTTTTGTTAAAATATATAGTCATCATATTTGATTTTTGAACATTGCAAAACTCAGATCCCCGACTTCTTAGAGAAGTCGGGGATCTTATTTATTTATTGTTCAAAAAAAATTAATTTTTTCTTTAGGGACTTCCAAGAAATAAATTATCCTGATTAACGAACCACAGAGGCGCAGAGGACACAGAGGAATAAGGGTTTGAGAGATTTTTGCGTTAGGTGGTTGAGTATTTTTTTATTTGGAAGTCCCTTATGATTACTCGAAAGTGCCACAAATGCTCAGAAAACCACACCTAAGATAGATTAATTTATAATCCACGTAGTTTTTATTACATAAAAATTGATAATTCCAATACTTCCCCTTCAAATAAAAAAATGTATATTGTTCAAATCTAGCACAGTAGGAAACATCAAGGCAGAAACAAGGTAACGGTGAAAGATGAATTTACTTCTTTCTACCCTTGTCGTGTAAGAATTTCATCTTGATGTTTCTCTTTTTTAATAATTTGTAAATTGTTGATTTTTATCAAAATCTTATCTGATTAATTATTCTTAAATCCAGCAATATTTACTTAAGTAAAGTATAAATTTTACATAAAAATCCCATACAATAAAAAGAGCATGACTTACGCAATTGGCACATTGGTAGGGTGCGTCAGACTGCGTAAATTCTGCAAATAAACAGATTGTTGATATCTGACGCACCCTACAACTCTTGCGTAAGTCCTACAGATTTTTACTTTTTCTATGGCAAGCTGGTAGTCAAAGAGGTTATGGATTTAAAAAATGTCGTTTTCAGAAATCAAGCTACCAATTCATGAAACTTTTCAAAGTACAGTTCAGGGAGAAGGGTACTGGACTGGTTGCTTAGTAGACTTTATTCGCTTATCTGGTTGTCCAGTTGCTTGTCCTTGGTGTGATACGGGTTATGCTGACCCAAGAGTAAATTTACCCCGAATCGAACGTCCTATTGCTGAACTTCTAGGGGAAATAAAATCTCCCAGAGTGGTAATAACTGGTGGAGAACCATTTATTCATAAGCATTTACCGGAATTAGTACAAGCTTTGTTAGTTGCAGATAAGTTGGTTAGCATTGAAACATCAGGCTCTTTTTGGCAAGAAGTTTCCCCCGCAGCCTGGATTACTCTATCTCCCAAGGAACATCTTAACGCTAAATATCCAGTGCAAAGTCAGTTTTGGAGTCGAGCTAATGAAGTTAAGATAATCATAGAAACTGGTAGAGAACTTGATTTTTACGAAAAATATCTATCTACTCACCCTAATTTGCTTGTCTACTTACAACCTGAGTGGAACAGTTCGTCGAAATCACTACCGCTGATTTTCCAGATATTACAACAAAAACCTGACTATAGACTATCTTTACAAACACACAAGTATATCGGAGTACAATGACTAATCAGCAGTGGCTACTAGCTAAGGAATTCCGCTTTGAAGCAGCACATAAATTGCCTTACCATGATGGTAAATGTTCTCGGCTGCATGGACATAGTTGGCGTGGAGTTGTTTATGTAGCTGGTGATAGATTAGTAACAGAAGGTGCTAAACAGGGTATGGTTATGGACTATTCAGAAATCAAAAAATATCTCCAACCCTTGCTGGAGAATTATTTAGATCACTATTATTTAAATGAATCTCTGGGTTTAGAGTCACCAACTAGTGAGGCGATCGCTGCTTGGATTTATGAAAAATTAGAACAAGCAGGATTAGCAGGGTTAACAGCAGTCAGAATTGATGAAACTTGCACTTCTATTTGCTTGTATTCTAAAAATCGCATATCTGGCTGGTTGAATTCTGGTGAAAGCATAAATTTACTTCCCTGAATTTAATTTTCAAAACTCTTACCTTTGGGTGAAAATAATTCATATTTACATAATTCAACGTCTATCACTCCTGCGCTCCAGCTTGTCTTAACATATTACAAATACCACGATAATTATTAAATTCGGCAATCATTAAGGCTGTATAACCCCCTTGATTTTTTAAATTTACATCTGCCCCAGCTTGTAATAGCATTGCCACTGCTTGACTATAACCTTCTGCTACAGCTAACATTAAAGCAGTTGCGCCAGCGGAGTTTTGCAGATTCACATTTGCTCCTGTTTCTAATAGTAATTGGAATATTTCGGGATAGTTGGCAGCTATGGCTTTGACTAAAGCGGTTTTACCATCATCTGCTAATTTATTAATATCTGCTCCATAATAAAGTAATAGTTTGACAGTTGGGAAATGTCCTTGGGATACTGCTAAGGTAAGCGCAACTTCGCCAAAGTTTTTCTTTTCCATATCTGCTCCTGCATCTAGTAAAACTGCTACTATATCGCTATATCCCTGGAATGCGGCTATTAATAAGGGTGTATCTCCCAAATGGTTTCTAATTTGCACATCTGCGCCCCGTTGGATTAATATTTTGACTACATCTATATATTCTTCGACAACGGCAAAATGTAAGGCTGTTTCACCTTCTTTATCTTGATGATTAATTTCCGCACCTGCATCTAATAAAGCGGTGATAATAGCAGTATTTCCCGTTGCTGTGGCTGCTAATAATGCTGTTCCATGATCAACGTTTTTGATGTTAACATCAGCACCAGATGATAACAATGCTTGGACTATTTCTAAATAGCCTAAATCTGCGGCAATTATTAATCCTGTATCACCCTCTGGATCTTGACTATTGACAATATGGTTATTTTGTGATAATGCTTTAACTACTGTTGGATGTTTGTGTTTTATGGCTAGTTTGAACGCGGTATCATCATCTTTGTCGGTAATGCTTATGTCAGCACCGGCGGCTAATAAAATTTGTACAATCTCAAGATGACCTTTCAGTGCTGCTATCATTAATGCGGTACTACCATCATCGTTGGTAGCATTGACATTTGCCTCGTTAGAGACTAATAATTTGACAACATCTATTTGATTAGCACTAGCAGCCAGCATTAGTGCTGTTAAATTATAGGTTTTTCTGGTTAAGTTAATGTTAGCACCGGCATCCAAGAGCGATCGCACAATTTCTGTATAACCTAAATTCGCCGCAAACATCAATGCTGTAGTTCCATTTATATCGCTAATATCCACATTAGCACCGTCGGACAGCAGCGTAAATACTCCCTGCATATCCCCAGTTTTCACAGCCTTCAACAACGAAGTATCTTGATTTTCTATCATTTGGTTATATCCTGTTTCGGTAGATGTGACTGATTCCAACTCCAGATTACACTTTGGCAAGATTGAAAAATTTCTACGTAAGAAAAATAAATGTATGCTAAGTTTTATGAAGATTTAATAATCGGAAGTAAAAAATATGGCTTTTGAACTAACTCCAACAATCAGATTCTGGTTGAACTTTGCTCACCCAGTTACTATGTGGGTACTATTAGCACTTTCCTTGTATGCTGCATATTTAGGATTACAAGTACAGCGTACCAGAAATGCTCAGGGAGAAGAAAAGAAAGAACTAGTTAAAGGGCGTTATACCATCAAACATCACCAAATTGGTTCTATTATGTTAGCTCTGATGGTGGCAGGTTCAATTGGTGGCATGGCTGTCACCTACATTAATAATGGTAAGTTATTTGTCGGACCCCATCTATTAGCCGGATTAGGGATGACAGGTTTAATAGCTTTTTCCGCATCTCTATCTCCTTTTATGCAAAAAGGCGCAAATTGGGCGCGGATAACTCATATATTGTTAAATTTTGCTATTTTAGGGCTTTTTGCATGGCAAGCCTTCTCTGGTGTCGAAATTATCCAAAGAATCCTCACTAAAGCATAGATTGTCAATTCTCAATTTGTAGGGTGCGTCAGACTCGATAACTTGGTAAAAAACAGATTCCCTCTATCTGACGCACCAGTTATTCCCTAAGAGACTTCCAATTAAAAAAATATCCCAAAATTTTTTGTGGTGCGGGCATCTTGCCCGCTAATAATACAAGGACGGGTAAGACTTGTACTGAGCTTGTCGATAGCGTAGCGTGGCGTTAGCCATAGTATGCCCATCCCACAAAATTGGATAATTTTTTTGTGGAGTTCTCTAAACATCCTCTACAGAATTTCATCAGGATTAACACCGATAGATTTCAGATAAGCCGCTAATTTTTCTTTTTGTTGGCGTTCCTGGTCTGCCCTTTGCTGTTGCTCGTCTGCCCTTTGTTGTTGTTGGTCTGCTCGTTCATTGCCAGTTAACAACATCTCACCATCTCCAGTCCACCAACGTAACCAGGGTATTTCCGTATCTTGTTGAATCCCCAACTCTACCCCCATTGGTGGAATCGGAAAATGCCCTCGTTCATTAGCTGGCATTTTCTCATACTTGCCATCTACCAAATGATAGACCTCAACCGATGATTTTTCTACCTCATAAATAGCATAAAAGGGAATCCTAATTGCTTGTTCATATACCCAGAATTTACCCGCTTTCTTTGGTTCTCCAGTTTGGTCATCAATATCATGTAATGAGGTAGTATCTCTTTCTTCTGAACCATCACCAGAGACAAATTCAATGGCAATTAATGGGGCAACAATTTCCTTCCACATTACATAAGAACGGCGATATACTCCTGCCAATAAAGGGGCAACATGGGGAACATAAAACCAATCTGGTGCTTCTGCTCCTTTTACTAGTGGTTCTGTAATTCGCCAATAAATACCGCTATCTTGTCCAATACAATAACGTCCGTCGGGATGTAGTTTTTGTAAAATTGCTTCTATAGAAGTTGTGAGAATGATACTTTGGGGTAGTTCCTGAAAATTTTTCACAAATTCTCCATCTGAATCTGGCAGTTGTGTGTGGTCAGGGAGTGTGATTTGATCGTCTTCAGATGTAGTTGGTGGTGCAATGATTGGTTTTGTTAATACCATAGCAACTTCATCGCCTTAGTTAATTTTTCCTAGTTTAACATGATTCTCAATGCAGATTTATACGATGTGACAAAAAGCGATCGCGTAAGCACTGCTGCAAGTAGATCGCATCTTATGAATAAGTAGAGAGCGCTTTTTTTCAAGACATCTATGGGATTTCGTCAGGATTAATACCCAAGGTTTTCAGGTACGCTGCCAGTTTTTCCTTTTGTTGTCGTTCTTGAAGAGCGATCGCTTCAGCTTCTTCTTTAGCAGCACGCATCTGATCTGCCCGTTCTTCAGCAGTGAGATACCTCACCCCAGAGCGATCGTACCAATAAACCCACTCCCGTTGCCAACCGCCCTGATTGCCCTGCTCACAACCAATTCCTAGCTCTATCTCCGGCATCCAGAACACTTTACCATTTCCTGGTAACAGAGCAACCGATGGGACTAATTCATACTTGCTATCTACTAATTTATAAACTTCTAAAGACTGATGTTTTTTATATAATCCTCTTCTTCCACTCAAGGGATTGTAAATCACATAATATAAAATCCCTAAATCTTGGTACTCTAACAACTTGCTATCATATTCGCCATTATATTTGTGAGAAACTACTTCCAATACCAAAATTGGTAATACTTTTTCTTCCCATAATAAATAACTTAATCTACCCCCTTCATTTTTGAGTCTCTCCACTCCTAAAGCTAAAAACCCATCGGGAACAATTGATTTAGATTTTGCCGGTTCTTCTGTGTTTGGTTCATAGTAAACGCACATATCTACTCCCCAGAACCAATCTTGGCGATCGCCCCAAATCCATTTCAATAAATTTAACAATAGATTGGGAATATCATTTTGGAGTTCATTATCCACTGGGGTTTCGTCGCTGTCGGGTAAGTCTTCTGCTGTGGGCAGATTTTGATATTCATAAGATGTCGTAACCATAGCTTTTTGGCCTGTTACTTTCGCTTCTATGATATTAACTCATTTAGCGATCGCCTCAGATTCTTCTTTAGCACCACGTTTTTGGAGGGGTTTAGCAATGCTCATAGGTGTCAACTTAACCGAAAATATAGGAGTCCTATATGTTATCTGTTAGCGGCTACAACCGCTCGGAAATCAATTTCCGGGCTAATAGCTCAAGTACGTTAAAACGTACTCAAATTAATTGAGAATAACGTTAACCAAACGGTACTGGGTCGCACCAACAACAGAATTATTAGCACCAACAACATTTATGGCAATCTGGCAGTTCTTGGCTCTGCCTTCAATACTAGCAGAGGCAGAGCCTCTGTGATAACATTCCCAGTCAGAGACTGGGAACGAGATAAACGAGATAAAAGTAGTCGGTTTAAACCGACTTTAGCTATAAGACAGGGAATTTATTCCCTGGATTCTGGATTCTGGAACTCTGAAATATTCAAGAATGGACTTAAACTACCTACCACTAGAAAAGCATCCTATTACGGAAATAATGGCAAGTAGATTTAGGTTATGGTATCGGTTCTCAAGGCAATGGTATTGTTGTTTCAACATCAACGGGAATATTACCCGCAATAGATTTGAGGTTGCGTACTGATAACAATGCCTTAGACCGTTATTATTTGTGTTTCTTTTGCGAAAAAGGTATATTTAGAGATTGATGAAAATCTTTTTGTACCTTGTGTGTGAGACGATGGGAAACTTTACGGACTATTTGATTAAGGATGCGATCGCCAGTAGACTGAATTAACGAATAGGGTAATCGCTGAATAAATCTGGGAAACTGCAACTCAACAACCAAATCCAACTCCCACTCCACCCGCGTAACCCCATCTAAATCACCTATCAATCGTGTTGATGATTTATAATCCACCTCATAACCAGGTGACTGATAATCAGGTACAGGAATAGTTCGGATTTGGAATTCATTATCTTCAGGTTTTAACAACTCTAAACCAATCTTCGGTTCTACATCGTAACCAAAAGCACCAAATTTACCTACCGCCAAAGCATAACTATTTTCACCTATCCGGCTTACCTTCATCGGTTCTGCACAACGACCAAACCAGGAAGAGTGAGTATTGAAATACTTCTCTACCTGCTCCACAGGAGCATACATTTCCATCCCATCTTGATAATTACCATAAAATTTAGTTGCGCTTAGATGAGCCTCCTGTAATACAGTCTCATCTGCTACTTCCCATGATTGATATTTACTATTGTTTGTAACCATAAATTTGTTTTTTCTATATCTGGAAAGTTGTCTATATTCATCATTCCCACTTCAGGGAAGTTTTTTCGCATCAAAATCCAATTTTCACGAAAATTTCAAAAAATTGTCATTAACTTTACACAAACAGCATGAACTGATTATGTAGAGTCAGTCAACAACGAGAAAAATGGTAAATTCAGGTGTAACCAATTCACAGTCATTCAATAATTGATATTGTAGCTAAATACCAAAATAACTTCATCATAGCAATATTACTGAGCCGAGCAATCTTCCGAAATAAAAAAGTTAATTTTTGCTTATTAGTCCCAAGAAATAACTAAAAGGAGTTAAATTCTGAAAAACTTTGAACTGAAAGGTGTAGAAAAACTCATCGCTCCCATAGCCTCACTTTTGGGCTTTGTGTACCTGTTTCAGTGGTATATTTTTGGAGATATACAATTATCTCCCGAACCTATATTTACCAGAAAACAGCCTCCCCTAGTCATGAAAGGTGGAGATCCTTATATTCGGGCATTAATGCGAACTATATCTGCCAGTGAAGCCAGTGGGAATCGTCCCTACTCTCTCTTGTATGGTGGTGAACAAGTTAATGATCTCAGTCATCATCCTCAAAAATGTATCACCATTGTCACAGGACCGAATACAGGTAACTGTTCCACAGCCGCAGGTAGATATCAAATTATTAATACTACGTGGGATCAAATTGCTCCTCGTTATCATCCAAAACCCAGCAAAATGATGCTTTGGACTAATTATAGTTTTGAAGCAGAGTATCAAGATGTCGTCGTTTACCGTTGGTTAAATGATGTAAAAGTTTGGGGTGTAAATATTCCTAAGCTATTACAGCAACAAAAATTAAATGATGTTCTCCGAAAACTCTCCCCCACATGGACAAGTTTAGGATACGGGATAGAAAATAATTCTGTTAGTAGTTCCTTACCCAAAATTTATCAGCAAATCTTAAAGGAAGAATTAAAGCAAAATCCCGAAATCAAAAGTACAAAATAGGAAAATTAGATCAATCTACAAGGATTTTGCTTTTCGCTTTGGCTGATATAGGCATAAATACCTTTGCCTGAATAGGCTTTAGCACTTGCAACCCAGTTAAATTTTGCAAACAATCCAAAGCGGCTTCCCGAATCATGACTTCTTGTTCCTGACTCAGTAATAGTTGTAAACATTCCCCGATATCTTGTTGTATTACCGTATCAACTCGCTGACGGGTAATCAGTTTATTGAGTTGACGTATGGAAAGTAAACGTTTTAAAGAATCCTTTTCCGTTAAATTATTTAACAATTGATCAAGATAATCTTCTTCTCGATTTCCTTGAAAACTGAATATTTGCCACACCAGCAAAATTAAAGTTAATAGCGTTCCCATTCCTTGCACAATAGCACCAGCCGCCAACCAATGACTAGGAGCATCAATCCAAATTGCCGAAGCCATGTAAGTTATCACAGTCGCAATACCACCACTGGCGATCGCATAAGCTAACCTACTATTAGTGCTACTCATCAACTTACGTATTTCTAACCAGCGCAATTGCCAATTCCATTTTTGCACTGAGTAAGTAAATACCATCATCCCAATACCCACCACCAGAGCTAACAGCAATTGCCAACTCCAAAGCAGCATAGCTACAATAATTGTCAGTAATCCCAGCAAAATACCAGGTTCAGAAAAATGTTTAAAAACCTGATGTTTGGGAATCTTGATCTGAATTTCTGAAACTTGATTCATCAATTGTCGCCAAGAAGACGAAGCCTGTGCCACAGTATTTACCTACTTGATTACAAAATTATAAATAGATAGTTTTTACTAATTTTAAGGATGAAACCAGGATAATTTCATCCTTAAACAAAATGCTATTTATCCTGTAATCGAATATCAACTACAGACGCATTAAAGTTATAGTTAAAACCTTCTAATTCAAAAGGCATTCCAATTTTCACTTTGCTATTACCAAGAACAGGCCCATCCTTAGTGACTGTAGCTTGTCCTTCTAAAGTCAAGAGAAAATCTGTACTAAAGTTAATTTTTCTAGGATCTGGTAATTCTTTCACAGAACCATCTGGTTGACCAATTGTCAGTGTTCTCTCTAACTGCTCAACCGATTTAATCCCAATCTGACCATAAGGTTGATTACGGATAATCACATTAGTTTTACCACCTTTTGTAAATCCTTCTTTAATTAACTGTTGAGGATTACGAACATTGAGTCCACGTACCAGTAAATCTACCTCAATGGGTACTGTTTTCGCACCCACTTGAGCCACAGAACCAGAAGTACCAGGGAAAATAAAGATACCCACTATCACTAGCAAAATTACTAATGCAGCCCCTAAATCTAATAGGTTAATTTTACCGAACAAGCGACCTTTAGAATCTAAAATAGCCATAATCAGGTTTGGATAAGTTGCAGTTGAGTTTTCAGCTAAGTAATTGATTGTACCGACAAGTTTTTTCAAGTGATCCACAATCTTGATCACTGCATCAGAATTGACAGAAACTAGACATTATGGTTATGCGACAGTTTATCATGATTGCAGGAGCTTCAGTGTCATAGTAGCAGTAAGTTATTTGAATTGACTATTTGCACTATCTGGAGTTGAAAATGCAACTTTGTAAACTGAAAATTCGTCCTCCAATTTTAAGTTCTTACACCCATCTCATATAACTGGATTATGATTAACTCGCAAGGAATTTGGACAAATTATCGTTTGTGGCAGCGTCGCTGTTTGTATCCGTTCATTTCTGTAAGCGTTGCTGTGACTATTTGCTTAGGTACACCACTATCAAGTAAAGCTATAGGTTTTAGCGATCTGATCCGTGTACTCCCACAAGTAACCCAAATATTTAACCTATCTAATATATCCGATCGCCAGGAAGTTGATCTTGGGCAGCAAATAAATCAAGAAATACAGCAAGAAGTCAGAATTTCTCGTAATTCACAACTAAACAGCTATGTTGAACAAATCGGTAGACGTTTAGCAGCTAATAGCACTCGTCCAAATATTGCTTATACTTTTCAAGTAGTCGAAGATCCTGCTGTTAATGCCTTTGCAACCGCTGGTGGTTTTATTTATGTGAATACAGGTTTGTTAAAAACAGCAGATAATGAAGCCGAAGTCGCCAGTGTATTAGCTCATGAAATGGGACATATCGAAGGCAAACATTTAATTAAACAAATGCGACAACGAGCTATAGCCAGTGGTGTAGCTTCAGTATCCGGTTTAGATAGAAGTAAAGCCGTAGGAATTGGTGTGCAACTCGCCCTGAATCTTCCCCGTAGTCGCCAGGACGAATTTGATGCTGATAAAAGAGGATTAGCAAACATCACCCGCACTGGTTATGCTCAGTCAGCAATGGTTTCTTTCATGAAAAAGCTACAAAGAAGTAGCTCCGTACCTACATTTTTAAGCACACATCCAGGGGCAAGCGATCGCGTAATCTCCCTGCAAAATCAGATTAAAAGTCAACCAAGTAGTCAAAATCATGGTTTAGATAATCCGGTATATCAAAGCAAAATGAGAGCATTTTTGCCATAATTATGCTCGTTTTCTATGACGGCGGCTACCTGCAAATTCCTGTGGCTGAACAATTGTCATCACCTCTTCCCAAGCCACAGTCCGCACAACCCTACTGAACACATTGGCCTGATAAACCAACTTATTCGTAATATCCAGCCCCGTCAACCAACCACTACGGGGATGATAAGCGCCAGTATCAATATCTAACCAGCCCTGGCCCTGTGCCAAATTACCGGGAGCCACACCAGGTAAAGTAAAAGTTATAGTATGACCAACTATAATCAACTTATCTGCAAAATATGGTTTCTCTATCCGATGAAACTCATCCCTAATCCAGCATAATTCTTCCGCCGTCTGTTCTTGGACACTCTTTTCTGGATCAACACCTGCATGAGTTAACCAAAAATCTCCCAAATCTAAATATGTGGGCAAACTCTCAAACCAATCCAGATGTTGTTTAGGAATTGTTGCAGATTGGTAACTAGCAATAGTAGCCTGTCCTCCACTGTATAACCACGTTTGCATATTTGTGGACGAAGTATTCTTACCAGTCATGATATTTAATAACATCTGCTCATGATTACCTAGCAAACAAGGGTAATCATTTTCTTTAACAAACTCAACTACTTGGGCGCTTTTTGGACCACGATCAATTAAGTCTCCCAAAAAATATACTTGATCCTCTGATGTAGGTGCTATTTTTGCCAACAGCAACATCAAACATTCATAGTGTCCATGCACATCACCAATAACAACCCTGCGTTGACTAATTTCGCTCATTTGCTTCTAGCTTAAATGAATTAGCTGAATATTTCGACTAAACTTTGATTGGTCTAATTTTCGTTTAAAAGGTCAAGAAAACTTGACTAAGTTATGATTTCTTTAATAATTATGTAGACATTTGGTTAACTTGCCAAGTTCCCATATAAATAATTACTAACACCCAAGACTCCTATCATACATGAATTTTTATGCTTAAGTAGGCTCGTTCTCGGTAACAAAATATAACAAGCATTAGTATTTATTTTCATCTTGCAATAACCATAAACCACTATAAGTCATTCCCGAATCATCTGGTTGCACCAATAAAAAATGCAATCCCTGACTTAGCTGTTTTCGCTCTTGATATAACTTCCCCGCAGCAGTAACTTCCTCATCTGTAAAAGTCGCCAAAACCCACCTATCTACCAAACCAGCTTCTAATACCAACCCATCAGGCGCACCAGCGATATAGTTTAATGATACAGGATTATTTTCCTTTAACCACTGCGCTAAACGCATAGATTTTCGTCCACCGTAAATCACTACACCAGGGATAGGTACTGTTGAAGCTAAACCCAGATTAATTGGTTTGAGAAAATCTGGTATTTGCAAAAAAGGAATTGGTCGTTCTGTAAACTCATCCACAATATCACCAGATGGAATCGTCGCAAACCGCCATTCTTCCCCCCAGAGATTTTCCGGTAATGGTAATGGAGGTAGTTTATCCACAGTTACAGGATATTGTTTTGCTGCTAACCATTGTTTTAACGCCAAAGTTCTCCGAGTAGCTTCAACCTTAATACCTAAATTATTTCCCGCAGTTGTGATTAAACTTAAAGACTGAGGACGAAATACTTGAATTACATCTGGTAACTTTTCCTGACCAGCTAATTGTAATTGTTGGGCAACCCAAGTAGAATTAGCCTGGGATTGGGGACAACTGGCTGTAAATTCAAAACTGCGAGTTGCATCACAAACTAATAGTTCCCATAACGTCTGCCCTTCAACACTTTGTAGCGGACTACGATAAAAATCAGCCTGCCAAATCAGACTCATTCCCTACTCCATAAAAATTAAATAACTCAAAACCAAATTTAGCAAGTTTACTTTTTAACTAAATTCCTGGCAAATTCTATCGCTGCTTCTACTGTAGAAATTTTCCCCTCAGCTTGAGCAACACCAACCTCCATTAATAATTCACCTATCAATGGTGAAGCGGGAATGTTTAACGCCATCATCATGTCTTTACCATTGAGTAAAGGAATAGGATGAGCAACTACATCGTTTTTGTCAAGATAACGCTTGATTAAAGGTTCATAAGTAACAAACATACTTTCTTCAAACATTCCCTTAGCTACAATATCATTTGCTAAAGCTAATACCAACACAGCCGGAAATAAAATTCCCATTTCCCGAAACAGAAAATACTGTTTTCGCAAAGGCATCTTTACCGCTTTTATTTCCGAAAATAGTCTTAATCCCGTTGTCACAGCCCGAATTTCTGCCCGACTATAGGTAAGTTCCTGTAATTCGATTTCGGCAATTTCTGGCTTTGAGTCAACCAGACAAGCAAGTTTAGCAGTAGCTAACCAAGAAGTTTTCACAGTCTCCCGTACATAATTTGCTAATTCTTCTCCTAGTTGTTGCCAATTTTCACTAATTAAAGTATAAGCTTGATCAACAGCAGTTAACTTAATAAAACTTTCCTCAGTCGCGTTTTTAAAGAAACTAGTCAAAACACCATCTTTCCAAGCAGCATTTAGCCAAAATGTCCCTTGAGAATTTGCCAACAAATAACCAATTTCTACCCGTACTCGTTCCGCTGCCACTTGATTAATACTTTTTGCTAAACTGCGAATTGTCTCTTGAGTAGCTGGTTCAATAGTAAAACCAAGTTGGGCAGCTTGACGATAAGCCCGCATTAACCGCAAAGGATCATTTTGCAGATTTGCAGGTGATATCATTCGTAATAGTCCAGATTCTATATCTTTATAACCTTCGAGAGGATCAATAATTTCTTGAGTATGGGGATTATAAGCGATCGCATTAATAGTAAAATCCCTTCTATGCAAATCCGTAATTAAACTTTCCCCCTCCTGTTGAGCAAAATCAGCCGTAGCATGAGGAAACACCACACGGGCAATTTTTCTTTCAGCATCAAGTAACACAAAACCAGCTTGATAACGTTGAGCAATCTTTCTCGCTACCTTCACCGCATCCCCTGGGATAATAAAATCTAAATCCACATATTCCCGAACCCTACCCAAAATCGCATCACGCACCGCACCACCCACCATATAAACAGGTTGTGGCAAATATTCCAGACTACAAGGCCAATTTTTGGCAGCGAGACGAGAAACAACTAATTCATCCATTGTCATAAAAATCAACCTAGTAACTAATGCCGATTATTTTGCATTAAGCTACATTAACTATAAAGCTTCCCAAAGTTGGTTCTATTATGTGTATTTGCGTGAATTGCCACTATGTAGACCGCTGCGTCACCTACAACGCCGTAGAAACCCAGCACCAACAGCCTCACCTGACAGAAACACCAGATTTTGACCCCAACGAACCTGCCATCAACGTCAATATTCGCACACAAGGCGAAATAATTGAAATGGAATGGGATATTGTCGGTTGTCTCAGCTTCAAACAAGAAACAGGTAAATGGTCTAAATTGCGTCCAGGTGAATTAGTCCCCACCTAATTAGGCTAAATTCTGAGATGTTGCTGAGTATTTACAGCCAAAATCAGCAACACAAATTCTTACAAACTCCATTAACTTCCAATTATTCTCTTTCTTTCCTTCTTTCTTCGTGTCCTTCGCTTCTTCGTGGTTCAATCACATTTAATTGGTATTTTCCAGCGGAAAAAGAGTAAAAGCCCAAAATTAAGGTGATTTCACCTTTAACTTCTGAATTATGCTGTATTATTTAGCAGAAAAATACATTTGCATTTACCTTGACAACCATAATCAAACAACTCCCGCTGAATAAATACGCTTTAGCATTACACACCACCACACCAGAACTCGGTTTAGCAATTAGCAACTTTGCCGACTATCCCCAATCTCAAGTTTGGAACTTAGGACGTGACCTATCCAGTCACATTCATCAATATCTAGTTGAAGTAATTAAACCACGAACCTGGGCAGACCTAGAATTTATCGCCGTTGCCAAAGGTCCTGGTGGTTTTACAGGAACTCGCATCGGAGTTGTCACTGCGCGCACACTAGCACAACAGCTAAAAATTCCCGCATTTACAGTTTCCACCCTAGCCGCAGTAGCTTGGCAAGAATATAAATTACAAAGAAATTGCCAACATCCAATAATTGCCGTAGAAATGCCAGCACAACGGGGACAAATTTTTGGTGCTATTTATCAACCCAACCCTGATAATTCGGGCATTACAGCCCTATTATCAGATACATTATTCACGCCGTCTGCATGGCAAGAAACCCTAACTAATTGGCATACCAATCAGTTAATATCAGCCACATCTCACTTAGCAGCCACCGTCAACAGCATTTTGGAATTAGCCTATTTAGATTGGCAGCAAGGAAAAAATCCCCATTGGTCAGAAGCTCTACCTTATTATGGGCAACACCCAGTAGATATTTGAAATTATCGAAATCCGTTTAACCCTTGCCATATAAAGCCCTTAGCTGGAAATAGCCTCTGGTTTTACCCACCTCTAAAAAATATTTCTCAAACCCCTTGACAGAAAAAGGAAGGATTGCTATATTAGATAAGTGCCGAGAGAAAGAAACAAATCCCGGACAACTGAACCGAGAAAAAATAATACTTTGAAAGAATAGATTAAACCAATCCTCGTCGTCAAGATAATTGAAAGAGGATTCGAGATTTTAACTAATTTCGGAGCCAACAAACTCGAAAACACAAAATGGAGAGTTTGATCCTGGCTCAGGATGAACGCTGGCGGTATGCTTAACACATGCAAGTCGAACGGTCTTTTCGGAGATAGTGGCGGACGGGTGAGTAACGCGTAAGAATCTACCTTCAGGTTGGGGACAACCACTGGAAACGGTGGCTAATACCCAATGTGCCGAGAGGTGAAAGGCTTGCTGCCTGAAGAAGAGCTTGCGTCTGATTAGCTAGTTGGTGGGGTAAGAGCCTACCAAGGCGACGATCAGTAGCTGGTCTGAGAGGATGATCAGCCACACTGGGACTGAGACACGGCCCAGACTCCTACGGGAGGCAGCAGTGGGGAATTTTCCGCAATGGGCGAAAGCCTGACGGAGCAATACCGCGTGAGGGAGGAAGGCTCTTGGGTTGTAAACCTCTTTTCTCAGGGAAGAACAGAATGACGGTACCTGAGGAATAAGCATCGGCTAACTCCGTGCCAGCAGCCGCGGTAATACGGAGGATGCAAGCGTTATCCGGAATGATTGGGCGTAAAGGGTCCGCAGGTGGCATTGTAAGTCTGCTGTTAAAGAGTTTGGCTCAACCAAATAAAAGCAGTGGAAACTACAAAGCTAGAGTGTGGTCGGGGCAGAGGGAATTCCTGGTGTAGCGGTGAAATGCGTAGATATCAGGAAGAACACCGGTGGCGAAGGCGCTCTGCTAGGCCAAGACTGACACTGAGGGACGAAAGCTAGGGGAGCGAATGGGATTAGATACCCCAGTAGTCCTAGCCGTAAACGATGGATACTAGGCGTAGCTCGTATCGACCCGAGCTGTGCCGTAGCTAACGCGTTAAGTATCCCGCCTGGGGAGTACGCAGGCAACTGTGAAACTCAAAGGAATTGACGGGGGCCCGCACAAGCGGTGGAGTATGTGGTTTAATTCGATGCAACGCGAAGAACCTTACCAAGGCTTGACATGTCACGAATTCCGTTGAAAGATGGAAGTGCCTTCGGGAGCGTGAACACAGGTGGTGCATGGCTGTCGTCAGCTCGTGTCGTGAGATGTTGGGTTAAGTCCCGCAACGAGCGCAACCCTCGTTTTTAGTTGCCAGCATTAAGTTGGGCACTCTAGAGAGACTGCCGGTGACAAACCGGAGGAAGGTGGGGATGACGTCAAGTCAGCATGCCCCTTACGTCTTGGGCTACACACGTACTACAATGCTACGGACAAAGGGCAGCTACACAGCGATGTGATGCGAATCTCATAAACCGTAGCTCAGTTCAGATCGAAGGCTGCAACTCGCCTTCGTGAAGGAGGAATCGCTAGTAATTGCAGGTCAGCATACTGCAGTGAATTCGTTCCCGGGCCTTGTACACACCGCCCGTCACACCATGGAAGTTGGTCACGCCCGAAGTCGTTACCCCAACCGCAAGGAGGGGGATGCCTAAGGTAGGACTGATGACTGGGGTGAAGTCGTAACAAGGTAGCCGTACCGGAAGGTGTGGCTGGATCACCTCCTTTTAGGGAGACCTAATCCATTTAGAACTCGAAAGCAATGCAAATTGTGAATAGAAACTAAATTGGTCTAACCTAGGTCGGTCGAGATTGGTAGATATCTTTCAAAGTATTATTCGGCTTAGTTCAAAAATTGAATCAGAGTCAGCACCTAACAACTATGGTTAGACTGCTGGGTTAAATTCCAGCCAGAACCTTGAAAACTGCATAAGAGAAAGAGAAAAAGCAGGCAGACACAGACATTGAGATGGATGTGAAAGCAAACAAGCAGAAAATGTGGTCAAGCTAATAAGGGCTAATGGTGGATACCTAGGCACACAGAGGCGAAGAAGGACGTGGTTACCGACGAAATGTTCCGGGGAGTTGGAAGCAAACTAAGAGCCGGAAATGTCCGAATGGGGCAACCCTATGTACTACCTGTTGAATATATAGACAGGAAAGAGCCAACCCAGCGAACTGAAACATCTTAGTAGCTGGAGGAAGAGAAATCAAACTAGAGATTCCCTAAGTAGTGGTGAGCGAAAGGGGAAGAGCCTAAACCAAGGGATTTATCCTTTGGGGTCGTGGGACAGCGATATCGAATCTAGAGACTAGACGAAACAGCTAAATACTGTACCAGAGGGGGTGAAAGTCCCGTAGTTGAAAGTCAAAGGATAGTAGCTGAATCCCGAGTAGCATGGAGCACGAGGAATTCCATGTGAATCAGCGAGGACCACCTCGTAAGGCTAAATACTACTGTGTGACCGATAGTGAACAAGTACCGCGAGGGAAAGGTGAAAAGAACCCCGGAAGGGGAGTGAAATAGAACATGAAACCATAAGCTTACAAGCAGTGGGAGTCCGATTTAACGGATGACCGCGTGCCTGTTGAAGAATGAGCCGGCGACTTATAGGCACTGGTAGGTTAAAGCGAGAATGCTGGAGCCAAAGGGAAACCGAGTCTGAAGAGGGCGAAGATCAGTGTTTATAGACCCGAACCCTGGTGATCTAACCATGTCCAGGATGAAGCTTGGGTAACACCAAGTGGAGGTCCGAACCGACCGATGTTGAAAAATCGGCGGATGAGGTGTGGTTAGGGGTGAAATACCAATCGAACCAGGAGCTAGCTGGTTCTCCCCGAAATGTGTTGAGGCGCAGCGGTTGTGATTAAATCTGGGGGGTAAAGCACTGTTTCGGTGCGGGCTGGGAGACCGGTACCAAATCGAGACAAACTCAGAATACCCAGAGAACACACAGCCAGTGAGACAGTGGGGGATAAGCTTCATTGTCAAGAGGGAAACAGCCCAGACCACCAGCTAAGGTCCCCAAATCATCACTAAGTGATAAAGGAGGTGAGATTGCCTAGACAACTAGGAGGTTTGCCTAGAAGCAGCCACCCTTGAAAGAGTGCGTAATAGCTCACTAGTCAAGCGATCTTGCGCCGAAAATGAACGGGGCTAAGTGATGTACCGAAGCTGTGGGATTACTAATCATAATCGGTAGGGGAGCGTTCCGTCGTAGGTAGAAGCAGTAGCGGCGAGCAGCTGTGGACGAAACGGAAGTGAGAATGTCGGCTTGAGTAGCGCAAATGTATGTGAGAATCATACACCCCGAAACCCTAAGGGTTCCAGAGCCAGGTTCGTCCACTCTGGGTTAGTCGGGACCTAAGGCGAGGCCGAACGGCGTAGTCGATGGACAAAGTGTCAATAGTCACTTACTGTTCTGTGGGAGCATAGATAGGGACGCATGAAAGATAGCCATACCCTGATTGGTTTGGGAGGAGTTTACGAACTCTGCGTGGTGAAGGATAGTGCCAAGAAAAGCTGTCTATGTGATGAAGATAGAACACCCGTACCCGAAACCGACACAGGTAGGGAGGTTGAGAATACCAAGGGGCGCGAGATAACTCTCTCTAAGGAACTCGGCAAAATGGCCCCGTAACTTCGGAAGAAGGGGTGCCCACCTAAGAAGTGGGTCGCAGTGAAGAGATCCAAGCGACTGTTTACCAAAAACACAGGTCTCCGCCAACTCGCAAGAGGACGTATGGGGGCTGACGCCTGCCCAGTGCCGGAAGGTTAAGGAAGCTGGTCAGCGAAAGTGAAGCTGGCGACCGAAGCCCCGGTGAACGGCGGCCGTAACTATAACGGTCCTAAGGTAGCGAAATTCCTTGTCGGGTAAGTTCCGACCCGCACGAAAGGCGTAACGATTTGGATGGTGTCTCAGAGAGAGACTCGGCGAAATAGGAATGTCTGTGAAGATACGGACTGCCTGCACCTGGACAGAAAGACCCTATGAAGCTTTACTGTAGCCTGGAATTGTGTTCGGGCTTCGCTTGCGCAGGATAGGTGGGAAGCGGTGAGTTATTCCTTTTGGGGAATAAGGAGCTAACGGTGAGATACCACTCTGGCGAAGCTAGAATTCTAACCCACGACCGTAAGCCGGTCGGGGAACAGTTTCAGGTGGGCAGTTTGACTGGGGCGGTCGCCTCCTAAAAGGTAACGGAGGCGCGCAAAGGTTCCCTCAGCACGCTTGGAAACCGTGCGAAGAGTGTAAAGGCAGAAGGGAGCTTGACTGCAAGACCGACAAGTCGAGCAGGTACGAAAGTAGGCCTTAGTGATCCGACGGCGCAGAGTGGAATGGCCGTCGCTCAACGGATAAAAGTTACTCTAGGGATAACAGGCTGATCTCCCCCAAGAGTCCACATCGACGGGGAGGTTTGGCACCTCGATGTCGGCTCATCGCAACCTGGGGCGGAAGTACGTCCCAAGGGTTGGGCTGTTCGCCCATTAAAGCGGTACGTGAGCTGGGTTCAGAACGTCGTGAGACAGTTCGGTCCATATCCGGTGCAGGCGCAAGAGTATTGAGAGGAGTCCTCCTTAGTACGAGAGGACCGGGAGGAACGCACCGCTGGTGTACCAGTTATTGTACCAACAGTAAACGCTGGGTAGCCAAGTGCGGAGAGGATAACCGCTGAAAGCATCTAAGTGGGAAGCCCACCTCAAGATGAGTACTCTCACTACAAAAAGTAGGTAAGGTCACGGGCAGAACACCCGTTAATAGGCTCTAAGTGGAAGTACAGTAATGTATGAAGCTGAGGGGTACTAATAGACCGAGGGCTTGACCTCTATTCAATTTGTTATTGTGATTTCTCTTTCTCAAATGCAGTCTTCAGGGTTATGAACACCCTCAGTTAGAATCTAAAATTATTCTTTAATTCTAAATTCTAAATTCTAAATTTTTTCCTGGTGTCTATGGCGCGGTGGAACCACACTGATCCCTTCCCGAACTCAGAGGTGAAACGCTGCTGCGGCGACGATAGTTTGGGGGTAGCCCCACGTGAAAATAGCTCGATGCCAGGTCTATTTTTTCAAGTAAAAAACCCTTCTCTATTCTTTTAGAGGGGGGTTTTGTTTTAGTTAGTGAACTACTCACACTGACTTGGAGTACCAAGTACAGTGTCGGCTTCTGTACTCACAGGGGAGTGCCGCAACTTAGACTTTCGCCCAAGTTTTGGTCTTATCTCCCCTCCTACAGCAGAGACGGCTGATAGCCTGCGTGGCGAAGCCATACCTTCCGCCTTGATCATTTCGGCTGCGCTCAATGCAAGCATTCTGATACCTTCTGCTCTAATATTTATCGCTGCATAGTCTTGCGGGTAAAGGATTCACAGAATTAACACACTAGGCTATGCCGGCTATGCCTCGGACTGATTGAGAACGATTTCGGTTTTTCCCGCCTTATATCCCGCCACTGATTTGGAGTACCAAATTCAGTGGGGGAGTTACGGCGTAATAGTTAAAGATGAACAGCAATTCTCATTTTGAAACGAGTTTGCGCCATTTCAGCGAACTGCTTGCAGCAGCGCTTCGCTATCCCCGGATTTGTTAAGAATTGTAAAACCCTATGAATGTAAGGGTTTAAATGTCATGAAACCTTAAAATGAGAATTGCTGAAAGATGAACTTACAAAAACCAACCGTAAGAATGTAAACCCTTACCTAAAAGATTCACACCGAGATAACAAATCCAAACTACAACAAACCCAGCAGCGGCTAAAATTGCCGGTTTTCGACCTTGCCAACCGCGAGTTATTCTAGAATGCAGATAAGCCGCGAAAACTAACCAGGTAATTAACGCCCAAGTTTCCTTCGGGTCCCAACTCCAGTAAGAACCCCAGGCTTCATTAGCCCAAACCCCACCAGCAATAATCCCAATTGTGAGGAGAGGAAAGCCTAAACCAATAATGCGATAGCTGATATTATCGAGGGTTTCAGCTAGATTAAGACGTTGAGGTGAAAGGATTTCAGCAGTTTGAATGGGGGTACTTGTGATTAAATCTAAAACCGCAGTCCCATTTCCGTTGTTGTTACTTTCTACAAGGGAAAAACCATTAGTTTCCGCAGCGAGTGTAGATGTAACTAACTCACCAGCTTTTAGTAATTTATAACCATTACTTCGATAACCGCCATTACCAACGGAACTACCTTGTAATTGGATATTTTGACCGCGAGTAACAATTAAAAAAGCGATCGCTAACAATGCACCTACCATCAAAGCTGAATAACTCAACATCATTACACTAACGTGCATCATCAGCCAATTAGATTTTAAAGCTGGGACTAAAGGCTCTGACACCTGCATATTTGATGGTAAAGTCAGAGTCGCAAAAGCAGCAATTCCCATGGCTACAGGTGCAGTTACAACCCCCACTAAACGGCTACGACTGCTATTTTCGGCAATTAAATGGACAGCGGTAATTCCCCAAGTCAGGAAAAATAAAGATTCGTAGAGATTACTCAGGGGAAAATAACCCGCTTCGATCCATCTTGCTGCTAATAGAGTCGCCATACACAAATTAGCGATCGCCATTCCAGCCGTCCCCAAAGCCGCTGTCACCGATAAACTCGGAAAGGCTGCCCCCACCCAATACACCAACATCGTACAGAATAAGACAGCAAATGAGGCATTATCTAGCCAGTTCTGGAGTACAACCAGATCCATAAACACTTCTCTCCAGTGGATGCTTGAAAATATAAATTCCGATTTCCTTGATCCTAACTGGTTTTGGGTATTAGTAATTGGCAAGATTAATCTTCATAATTCATAGCGCCCAGATATTTAGTTAAAAACCCAGGTGCGTAGGAGTAAAGCAGTCAACTTAACGTAAAACCCATAGCCCGCCTGGGAATGAATTCCCAGTCTAATAGCAAAAGTCATCTGAAGATGACTAAAAATCCCCAGTTTACTTTAGTAAACTTTGGCTATTAGCCCTGAAATTCATTATCTCGTTCCCAGTCTCTGACTGGGAATGAATTCTAGAAGGCTCTGCCTTCAATGATATTAGAGGCAGAGCCTCATCAACTGCATTCCTAGTCAGAGACTAGGAACGAGATGCGGTAGTCTTGAGAATATAGTTTTATTTTATAACCGATTTACCATAAATTAGAATATCTTTGACAGTCTCCGGTCTAGAAACGCGGAGATTCTATAGAGAGTTTTAGCTTAAACAGTAGAAGCCTCTCACCTACCCGATAGGGAGGTAATGAGATGAATACGCTCAAATTTTCAAATTAACGTCAATGCAGGATAAAGCAAAGCAACTAGCTTTCATCCCTTGTCTGAAGCCCAGATGCGTTCTCCTAAGTCGAACGCATCTTCAAGGGTTTTCGGCATCTACTTTATAATACCCGGCTGCTTTTTTAGTGACAGACACAGTTTTAATATCAAGAGGTTGTTTGAAAGGTGGTATCCCGTAATTTTCACCACATTTTTACCTCCCTTTCCCCTTTAGAAGGGGGGAAACAAGAAAAATCTGGTTCCCTCCCCTTCACAAGAGGAGAGTTAGGGAGGGCTAACCTAACTTAATTCTAGAAAGTGAAGGTAGTCCGTAAAGTACCAACATATTCGTTGGAGTTCTTATCGTTATGCTCAGGATTCAAGATTACCAACACACCAGGAGTGACCAGGATGTTGTCAGAAAGCTTAATCTTGTACAGACCTTCGATGTGATAAGAAGTGTTTGCATCTCTGGTAATACCTTTACCGCCAGCTAATTTAGGAGGTTGACCGAAGATAAGACCCAAGGTATTACCTTCTTTACCGAAGTCTTTAATACCCAAAGTACCAGCCCAGTACCAGATTTCTCCACTCTTGCTATTACCTGCTAAAGTGCTGGCGGCAGTATAACCACCCCAACCGCCAATTGTGATATTCTTAGTGGGTTGGAGTGTAGCTTGTACACCGTAGTTGCTTGATTCTGCTGCAACGCCAGCACCAAAGGGACTATTTGCACTACTGCTACCTGTGGAACTAAAGAAACTATTCTTTAGATCAATTGTTTTACTTTTATCTGCTGGATCAGTAATAGTAATTCCCCGCTGATAAGTGTGCGCGTAAGTTAGACCAATGTTGATAGCCTGGTTAGGCTTGAAAGCTAACTGACCGAAAATAGTATTATCACCGTTGAATAGCCCATTACCGACATTAGGATTGCTAGAAGAAGTTCTATCGTTAGTTCCATCTTTCAGCCCTTGAGCAAAATAAGCAGCACTTAATGCAATCTTATCATTAGGAGTAACGTTAACAGTGATACCAGCACCGTCACCAGCTTGACGATAAATAGGGCTGAAACGTCCGTAGCGAGATAAAGCACCTGTACCACTGCTTCTAAAGTCGGGGTTGAAAACATTGACGTTCTCATTTAACTCAGCACCAGTAGCATCAATCTTGACGCGAACTTTGTCGCTCAAACTGAAAGCGTAGTTGAGTTTGTCAATGCTTATGGCATTATTTTCGCTGCCATCATAACCTAAACGGGTCATGTTGGTACCAGTGGTATCTTTATTACTGGCAATATTCCGACCTTGCAAACGAGTTTGCAATTGGTCTTTACCAGTGAAGCTGCTATTTAAACTCAACCGCACCCGGTCAGAGAAAGTTGAATTGCTGCTTAAGTCTTTTGTTGGTGCGCCAGAAGCAACTGCTACCTTATCCCCAAAAGCTTGGGATACGCTGAAAATTGCTTCACCAGATAGTTTGGTGGTGGTGGAAAACTGATTGGCTTCCAGTTCGCCAGTACGAGCTTCTAAAGCATCTACTTGACCGCGAATAGTTGCTAATTCTGTAGAATATTCTTCTTGCAAGCGCTGTAAGGTAGCTAAATCTTGCTTGCTTACCATGTCAGCAGTTGCAGTAGCAATGAGTTCATTAACGCGGTCTAAGCAGGAATTTAAACCAGCCGCAAATTCATAACGACTCAAGGCGCGATTACCACGGAAAGTACCGCTAGGATAACCAGCTACGCAACCATAACGTTCAACTAAAGATTGTAAAGCTTGAAACGCCCAATCAGTAGGTTGTACGTCGGAAAACTGAGAAACGGATGTTACTTGACCCAAACTGTTGGACTCTTGGGATAACTGAGCAACACTTGTTACTTGTTCGTTAACTTCACCAGCAAAGGCACTATTACCAGTTAGCAAGCTCAAAGCTATAACAGGGCTAACTTTGAGGATGTTCCAAAAAGCTTTCTTCATAAATTTTAGTCTCTCTCACACCTAAATGAATCCAGTTTATGGTAAAGTCCCAAGGGAACTTATACATAAATGTTCTATGGTGATTCTACATCATTAATGACAATTAAAACAACTAAATATCAAAATTTTTATACAAAGTTATAATTTATTTATGATCTGGTAAATTTGAGTTTATACTCTGTTTATGGTACGTATTGATAAAGATCAATATCAAATTTACGATCGCTGACCTGTGACAATATATGTAACTCGTTGGGCAATATTAGTTGCGTGATCTGCCATGCGTTCTAAACAACGAATTGCTAAAGTTAACAAGAGAATTGGCTCAATTACGCCAGAAATATTTTCCTGTTGGGCAAAGGTTTGATAAAGATGCTCATAAGCATTATCTACAGCATCATCTAACTGCTTCATTCTTTGTCCACTGGTTTCGTCTAAATCTGCCAATGCAACTAAACAAGTTGCTAACATTGCTTGGGCGTGCTGGGACATAATTGCAATTTCTGGTAAGGAACTATGTTGAGGATAAGGGAAGAGTTTAATGGCAATTTCCCCTAGCTCTTCGGCATAATCCCCAATTCGTTCTAAGTCACGCACCAATTGCATGAAAGCACTTATACAGCGCAAATCTCTTTCTGTGGGTACTTGACGAATGATAATAGTTGTGCAGTCTGATTCTATTTGCCGATAAAAGCGATCAATTTTTTTATCTAACCGGGGTATTTGTTCCGCTGCGATTAAGTCCCCGGCAAATAGGGCTTGGTGACTCAGCCGAAATGATTGTTCTACTAAAGCCCCCATACGTAATAAATCCCGTTCTAAACGCCTAATGGAGCGTTCTATTGGTAGTATTTTGTGATTGGGAGGATCAAATACAGTTTTCACAGTGGTTATATTAAAAGTGTATATATTTTCTTAACTATAGTCTTGACTAGTACCGCAGGGCGGAATTAAAAATTAACAATTAAAAATTAAAAAAGCAGATTGTATAAGCTTTTTAAGGATTTTTAATGGTTATCTTACTTGCGCTGTACTGTACTAGGTAAATTTGTCATAACTTGAGAAAATTGAATTTGTATCCAAGCACCACCTGTTTCTGGATGGTTCATGGCTTTAATTACACCACCGTGAGCCATGACTATTTGCTGGACAATGGCTAAACCTAAACCGCTACCAGCAATTCTCGTTGTCGAATTTACTTCATTGACTGGTGAACGATACCGGGCTTTATCTCCGCGATAAAACCTTTCAAATACATGAGGTAAGTCGTCAACAGCAAAGCCAACACCGAAATCAATAATATTTATTTCCAACATTTGACCGTTATCAGTAGAAATTATTTTAGTCTCAATGTCAATAGTTGTGGTGGCTGGACTATATTTGATGCTATTATCTAGCAAGTTGACGAATACTTGATAAAGTCGAGATTTATCTGCCTGAATGCAGATGCTGTCTAGTCCAGAATAGTTAATACTGAGAGAATGACGCTGGGCAATTGGTTCTAGGGTTGCCCATGCGGAGATGATGAGCGATCGCATTTCCACCATTTCTAAATTTAACTGCATGGTAGGATTATTTTCCATTTGCGTCAGTTCCAACCAACTTTGCACCAAATTAATCAGTCGGTCAACTTCTTGCATTAACCTATTAACCCAACGGTCTAAAGGTGTTTCTAGACGGGTTTGCAGAGTTTCCACTACCAGACGAATTGCCGTGAGGGGTGTTCTCAGTTCATGGGCTAAATCAGAAAAAGAGCGATCGCGTTCTTGCTTCATATCTAGCACAGATTGGCAATTTTCCAAAAATACCCCCACTTGTCCCGTTGGTAGAGGCAAACTAGAAGCCCGCAAAAACATAGATTTTACCGCTGTCATCTCCCTAGCATCTTCACAAGCAGGATGAAAAACCCATTCCTGCACCTGTGGCTTTTGCCAATCACGAGTTTGTTCAATTAACTGATCTAATTCATAAGACCGCACCAATTCTAACAACAAACGCACCTGTCCTGGCTGCCACCTTTGAAGATATAAAATTTCTCGCGCTTGCTGATTGCACCATAGCAGTTGATTTTCCTCATCTACCTGCAAATATCCCAGAGGTACAAAATCTAGCAATTCCTGATACATAGACAATGATTGCTGCAAATCCTGTCGTTGTTTATTCACAATAGATATATCCTGCCGTAAGCGAGGTCTTAGCAGCAACTTGATGTTATTGGTTTCATGGGAACGAGAATTTAACGGTTGCAACAATCGCTCTAAATACCAGTTCAGGTGAACCTGTTGCCAAACCCAAAAACCAAGGCCGACAACTAAACCCAGAAAAAATCCCAGAAAGAACATGGAAGTCGTTAGTTGGTGTATGATTCAAAACTAACAACTATCTTCACAAATCACCCAAATCTGTAACCAAAACCCCTCACAGTCACAATATGTTCTGGATGACTAGGATCTTCCTCCAGCTTTTCCCGTAACCAGCGAATATGAACATCCACAGTTTTGCTATCCCCCACAAAATCTGGACCCCATATCTGATCCAACAACTGCTCCCGTGACCATACTCGTCGAGTATAACTCATAAATAATTCTAACAGCCGGAACTCCTTCGGAGACAAATTCGCCTCTTCTCCACGTACCGTTACCCGACACTCTTGAGCATTTAAAGTTATATCTTTGTGCTTGAGAACCGGAACTTGTGGCAATGTACTTAAACGTTGACGACGAAGTAACGCCCGACACCGCGCCACCAATTCTCGCATACTAAATGGTTTTGTCAAATAGTCATCAGCACCTACCTCCAAGCCCAGCACTCGGTCAGTTTCACTACCTTTAGCACTCAACATCAAAATTGGCACTGAGTTGCCCTGGTGACGCAAAAAACGGCAAATATCTAGACCATTAATTTGCGGCAACATCAAATCTAACAGCACCAAATCTAAAGGCAGTTTTTCAGAATTATCTTCACAATTTTTCAGATATTCTATCGCTGTTCTGCCGTCACTAGCAACAATTACATCATAACCTTCCCCTTCCAAGGCTACAACTAACATTTCCCGAATTAGCTCTTCGTCTTCGACTACGAGAATACGGCTTGTTTGTCCAATATCTGCCCTGGCGGAATATTTAGCTAATTCACTGGTATACATTAACTTTTTCAGTGTATAACAAAGCCTAGTATATTATAAATCATACCAATTATATATTTATTTTTATTTTCTTTGTATTTACGTTAATTGTAAATTTTTGTGTCAGTAATCCAGTCATCCCCCTTGACAATTCTTATCAAGCTATGAAAGAAATAGCCTTAGAACAGGCGAAAAGTCAGGCAAAAGCTAAATAGACATCTCCGAAAATTAAATGTGCGTCGTTTGAAACCCTTGTAGAGACGTTCCATGGAACGTCTCTACAATCTTTACCGGAGAAGTCTAATAATTAATCGGTTGTTGGCAGATATTTTACCTGTGGATTGTGTATTTGATGGTAAGACAGAATTTCCACAGTCCTATTATGACACTGGTACTGACAAGGAGTAATAATAATGCGTAAGTGGATTGTTTTTCGGGCTGAGAAGCGTCAACCCGGTTAGCCCGCCTGGGAATGAATTCCCAGTCTAATAGCAGAAGTCATCTGAAGATGACTAAATAACGCGGAAATTTTTGAGTAAACTTTAGTTTACTTTCGCTATTAGCCCGGAAATATGGCTTACGCCACGCTACGCTATCATTTCCGGGCGGGTGTGGAAGCCAACAGATAAGCCATTTTTAACTTAAGTTGACACCTATGATGAACTAAAAATGTCCATATTCCGAGTATTTAGCAGTTCAAGCTTTTGGATAATCAAATATTTAAATATTTTCACTGAGTGTTGGTGGGTATTGCCCACCCTACGAAGTATTTTGTACAACAACATCAGCTATGAATGCTACCATCAGGCATAATTGCGCCAGTTAAAAAAGTCTCACTCATATCTGTATCATCTAAATTAGCTCCAGTTAAATTCACTTCGCACAAATTAGCCTCGCTTAAATCTGCACCACTCAAATCTGCACCTTGTAAGTCTGCTTTCCACATTCTCACACCTCCCATTTTTGCGCCACTGAGGTTTGCACCCTGCAAATTTGCGGCGGAAATTGATGCCATGTGTAAATTAGCATCACATAAATTAGCACCACTCAATAATGCACCGCTAAGATCTGATTCATTTAAATGAGCAGTTTTTAATGTAGCTTGAGTCAAATCAGCACCACAGAGAATAATTTCGGATAAATGCGCTCTTGCTAATGTTGCTCCTTTGAGATTTGCCTTACTCAAATTAGCACCACTTAAAGAAGCTTCTGTTAGATTTGCTCCTCTCAAATCTGCTCCACCGAAGTCTACACCACCCAAATTGACTCCTTGTAGATTTGCTCCTGGTAAAGCAATACAGTTAAAGCTTCTTTCTCCTGTGGCATATCTATCTAAAAGTTCTTGAACATTCATAGTTTTTTTAGACCTTGGTAAGTCCAATTATTAAATTATTCACATTTTTTAACTTCTCAGCAATTAATAAAACGGAAGTTTACCAAATGCTACAATAGAATCACCAGTCTCATAGCCAATCCAGTATTTATGAATAGTCATAATTTAAAACTAGGAAAATATCTAACCTTAGAAGAATTTTGTACCTGCACACAAACTTATCATAAATACGCCCAAAATATCAACCCCTATCCACAAAATCTACCAGAAGTAATTCCCGCATTACAGGATTTAAATAAATTTATCATTGACCCAGTGATAGATTATTTTGGTAGAGAAAAATTTCGACTTACTTACGGTTTTTGTTCTCCAGACTTAAAAAAGTATCTAGAGAAAAAAGACCCAATTACAGGGCAAAAAAATGGGCGTGTAGCTCCGCATCTTGACCAACATATTAGCCATGAAATCAACAAAAACGGTAAATACTACTGTGAAAGATTAGGTGCTGCTTGTGATTTTCTAATTACAGATTTACCGAGTACAGAATTAGTAGAATGGATATTACAAACAAAACTACCCTTTGATTCCCTCTATTTTTATAGTCACAACCAACCAATTCATATTAGTTATGGACAACAACATAAACGAGATATGTGGACATTTAATAACTCAGGAATCCCCACAAAAAAAGGAATTACAGATTGGGTCAAACTAGCAAAACAAACATAAATAACCCTCTATTCCTCCTCTCTGCGCCTCTGCGTCTCTGCGTGAGCAACATTCTTCCTTCTTTGTCGAGTTCTCAAAGCTGCTTTCAGTGCTTTCAACTTATAAGCATCTGCATCTTTAGCCCAAGCTAACCGATAACCATCAATAACAGTACAATTTTCCTTTAGACATTTTTCCCAACCAGAAACATGACTAATACTGTGCCAATTATCTAAAAGACCCCTATCTTCTTCTTGACAAGTGAGTTTCACTAATTTCTCATATTGGGGATAATCGGGAGTAACTAAAGCTTCTATTTGGTGTAAGATTGGTGGGTCATCTTCTTGATCATAATCTTGATAAGTAACGTGCAAATCTCGCAAATCAATTGTCATGACTTTTGATAAAATGGGATGAGGGTTAATATCAAAATCAGGATAAAATAAATAAGATATCTTAGGCGTTTTTAGATGAAATTTAATCACATTGGCTGCTTCTAACCGTCCAATAGTGCGACTAGCGCAACCTTCATAAAGACGTAATAAGGGGTCAACTGCTTGTAATGCAGAAATGTGAACCCAAAGGGAATTAGGTAATTTTTTCCCGACTTTGCTTTCTTGACAACGTTTAATAATTAGTTCTGTATTTCCCAAACTGCGTAACATTTGGTCAGCATCTAAACAGGCTTGCTTATAACTACTATATAAACCTAGGATGTCCTCTTGTACTGCTGGTGCTAATTGTCCTAATCGGGGACGACGGCTAAAATTACACAGTGCTAAATAAACCATTAAATCTTGACGGCGTTTGTCAGCGATCGCTTGCCATTCTTCCGAGTCAGTTGCCTGTATAATGATATTAAACGCCCGGCGTAAACTCCCAAATTCCTGAACAATTGCCGATTCTTGAGGTAATTCTCCCTTAATAGGCATTCTTCCCCGTTCCGTCAGAAAAGTCATCAGCGGTGTCAATAATTCCTGATGTTCCTCAAACCTTTTTACACAAAGACGGATTCTGGGAGTAGTCGCGCGGGAACGGAAGCGAGAAGCACGGAATAACTCAGCTTCAGCTTCATCTCGAAACACAAAATAAACCCCCAAAGCCACAGGAATTGAGTCAACGCCTAATACTTGGTCAATGTAAATTTTTAATTCTTCTTGTTCATAATATTTCTGAAATGTGTTGCGGTTAGTAATGATGCCATCGCCATAAGCAATTACACCCCGCTTAATATCAGATATCAACACTTGGGCGGCTACCAGCAGGACTTTTTGAGTCAGTTCCCAAGCTTGGATTAGGGATTCCCGGCGCTCGCTTTGGTGTTCAATGACATTAATCACAAAACCAATATTCACAATGTCCGCAGCTACTCTAGGCGTATGTGTAGAGTAATAGGGGTCCCAGCCACAACTTGTATAACCCTGTTCAGCAATACGGGTAACATCGCCACCATGTCCACAACCATAATCAAAAAAGGTGGTTTCTGGACTAAATAAGCTCAATTCCAAAGCTAACCGCACAGGACGAGATAAATCAGAGCGAATAATAGCGGCTTTGTGACGGTCTATTTTGGGAACTATATTTGTAGGTATAGAACCACTTTCTCTTTTAATTAAGCAATGTCCTTGCACTTCCACCCCAAAAACTTTTAACCGTTGTTCCCAACCCAACTTAGTCCCAATTCCTTTAGGATGATTAAGTAAACCTAAAGCAACTTGAGCGCGAGTTAAAGCTGCAAACTCTTCATAGAGGGGATATTCTGGAGTCACAAAAGTTTCTTTGCGGTGCAGAATCGGGGGATTTTCCGAATCGCTGTAATCCCGATAACCAACTTCTAGAGTTTCTAAGTCAACCTGAATACTAGCTTGTAAAGCCGGATGAGGATCAGTATCAAAATCAGGATAGAATAGATAGGAAATTTTGGGTTTGTTTGTACTAAACTTGACCAGAGTTGCCAACTGGACTTTAGGTAAGACACTACGGGCGCGGCTTTCACATTCCTGAAGCCAAGGGTCAAGAGTATGTAAAGCTAAAATATGAATGTAAAAGGCATCAGGTAACATTTTGCCAACAGGATTGTTTTGGCAATATTGATTTATGCTATTTATATCAATAGAGTGAAACCTTGAGAGGTTTTCCTCAACTGCATTCTTTATGTTGTCAGGTTGAACCATTACTTTGTCATCTTGTAAAAATATAGATAACCTGGTTACATTTACCTTAGTACAAAAAATCTGAAATTGGAAGTTAATAAACTTTGAAACCAAGAGAATGTTTGAAAAGTTTTTAATGTATAAACAAAATAAACCCCTCTCCAAACCTCTCCCCGCAGCGGGGAGAGGCTTTGAAACCCCCTTCCCTTGTAGGGAAGGTGGGCAGGGGGGTTAGGTTTTTGGAGATTATCGGTTTCATCTAATACTTTTCAAACAACCTCTAAAGTAAAAACAGTTCAAACCATTGTTTATCAATTTTTTTGTCAAAATAGTAAAACACAACAAAAAATAACGTTCATTGATGACAAATTGTAGTCTTAGTTAAGTAAAATTAAGTTAATTCATATAACTTGACATTTCTTAATTTTCAGCAAAACATTTGGTCATTTATTAAATTTTTAATAATAGTTATATCTAGTTGTAGATTTATGCAGTCAGTTAATATCAGAATTGTGTAATCTAAAAAGAACTAAACTAATGATTAAATAGAGGTCTAATGACTCCAACTATCATGCGTCAATTTTGGTCTATCGTTGAAGCCACCCACACAGTAACACTCTTACAGCTTGATGATGCTAGTTTGGTGCAGTGGTTGGTTAAACAAATAACTAATCAAGCTTTTTTAGATCCTCATGAAATTGATTTCTTGTGTGATTACATCCAATCTCGGCTGAGTCTGATTCGTGATTTAGCTTATGAACGCCAACAGTCATAGTCAAGTGGCTGTGCTGTTTATTTAAGTTTCGATGGTAAATAACCTTCTACTAAGCAATCATTACCGACAATCCGCCAAGTTACCCGCTCCAACGGTAACGCCTCAGTCATACTAGTTAAACCCAAGTCTCCCACAGGTGTAGGAGCATGATCTCCACCAATAATTTTGGGGGCGATAAATGCCATGATTTTTTGGACAGCGCCTTGAGCGATCGCACTAGCTGCTAAAATACCACCACATTCCCATAGCACGCTACAAAAACCGCGCTCATATAAATAACCCATGACTATTTCCGGAGTGAGGGAGCTAAATTCCAGCACCTCCACGCCTTTTGACCGCAGCATTTTTTGAAAAGCTTGTGAACTGCCAACTTCCGTTACAACCAAAGTTGGAGCTTCCTGAGTATCCCATAGGCAAGCCTGTTCTGGTAAATTCAGACTACGACTCATCACAACTCGTAGAGGATTATGAGCCGCAACTTGATGGCTAGTCAAGTAAGGATTATCTTTTCTCACTGTATTCCCACCAACAATCACCGCATCACAAGCCCCTCGTAATTGATACACCTCAGTGCGAGCATCTTGATTTGTTACCCAAGAACTATGACCAGCAGTAGTGGCAATTTTACCATCTAAAGTCATAGCATATTTCAAAATACCTAAAGGTCGTTGATAGAGAATGCGATGAATAAACCCTTCATTTAAACGCCGACAAGCCGCTTCCTCTACTCCAACTACAACTTCAATCCCCGCAGCCCTTAACCGTGCAATCCCGCTACCTGCTACCAAGGGATTAGGATCAACCATCCCTACCACCACCTTAGACACACCAGCATTGATTAATCCTTCTGAACAGGGAGGAGTCCGTCCATAGTGATTACAAGGCTCAAGACTCACATAAATAGTGCTTGAGTGCGCCCTTTCTCCTGCCGCTCTGAGGGCAAAAACCTCGGCGTGTGGTTCACCAGCACGAGGATGAAACCCTTCCCCCACAATCTCCCCATTTTGGACAACCACTGCCCCCACCAAGGGATTTGGTGAAGTGTATCCCAACGCAATGCGAGCTAATTCTACGCACCGTAACATCATCCGCGAATCAAAGTCATTACCTACTAATTCCGGGACTACAGGCTGTGCAAATTGATGGTTTTCAGATAAGGGTGTAGATGCTGGAGAGACTCCTGGAAAATTATCCATTTGACTTAAGAATTACGAATTAATTTCATCTGCTGCCACCAGCGATTAAGAGGATAATAAACCACAGGCGCCCACAAACTACTAAGAATTGCCGAAGCTAAGGTTGCACGCTGGTAATATGTCCAAATACTGGCGGCATGACGATTTCCTTCCCAAGATAACTGGAAAGCAAAAATAGTGCCTGCCACCACAGCCATCACAAATACAATTAAAGCAATAGAAATAAAGTCTTCTTGAATAAACCGCTGTTTTTGCATTAGGGCTGTTAACATTCCCACGATTCCCAAACCCAAAGCATGAGTGGGATTTGGCGATGTCATTGCATCTTGCAATAGTCCTAAAATGATTCCTGACAGCAGACCAGAAAATACTGAGCGATTAACACTCCAAGCCACTACCCAAATTAGTAGCCAGTTAGGACCAATGCCTAATAATTCCATCCCAGGAAGACGAGTTGGCAACATTATTAAGCATAACATTACAGTTAAAAATATTACCATCCAATCCATAAATTGATGCCACCAAGGATGCCAAAGTGCTAATGGGGGAATCAAAAAATAGGATTTTCCTCTAGTTGAAGTTGATTTTTTATCTCTGTTACTGGTAAATCCAGGTATCTTCATCTTTTTATGATTAGTGATTGGTTATTATATAGCAGGGAACAGGGAACAGAGTGGAAAGTCCTTTGGTGTATGGTTTTTTAGGTAAATTCTGTATCTTATTCAAGTGCATACCGCTATGTCATCGCTTAATTTTAATCTTTCTCAACCTAATCTGACTACAGATTAATTTCTCAAAAGCTGGAAAAATATACTTATAAAATTAGTTACTTTTTTATATATCAGTAGCTTTTGCCGAATAATTAGCGACAATTTTGCCAAAAGATACAAACAAATGTCCAAATTTTTGCCAAGATAGAGATATTATTTTGTAAAAATTCACTTGGCAAAAATCAGTATGAGTGAAAAAACCATAGAAAGCCCTGGCAAAAGTTTTCTCGTTCTAATTTTGCCGATATCGTTTTTGATTATTTTCTTGGTCAATACCTGGAAAGTTTTACTGGTAATTTTGGGGCTGTTAATGGTTTTCAACCTTTGGCAGCAATCTAGATGGGAAAAGTGGTGCAACCAAGTTAACCCACTCTTTTATGAATTGGTTGAGGAAAATCATGGCAAAATTACACCCACGGACTTGGCAATCAAGGGTAATTTTTCGGCAGAGGCGGCAAAACGCTATTTAGATGGCAAAGCTAAGGAATTTGGTGCTAGTGTACTAGATTCAGAAAATGAGGAGGATCAATCGTACTACTTTATTAATGCCAGTATTCTTGGTGATATTATTGATAGTAGTGAATTGGTAGAAAAACTTCCCGATCAACCAGTTACTAAAATTGCCCGTTCGTTTTTAGCTCCACCTTCACCTATTTCCCTGGAGGGGGAAGCGCAATCTGAATCCTTATCTGTTCCTACCCATGAGGAAGTGAGAAAACCACTAGAAGAACAGTTAGTTTTTGGTTCGCTGATTCAATCTGAATTAGCTAAACGGCTAAATGTCTATTCCAGTACGGTTTACAAGCGACGCAATGACCCAGATTTTGCTGAGTGGTGTCGTAGCCGTGATCCTGATGGTATTGCTTGGTCCTATTCTCGTAGGTCTAAGGAGTTTTTCCCAATTCAGGAATAGGCAACAGGAAAAAGAATTTTTTTTAGCTTGGGGGGTGTTTGAAAAGTCATGGTTGCTGGATTTTTACCCCACCCTAACCCTCCCCTTAGAGGTTGTTTGAAAAGTATTAGATGAAACCGATAATCTCCAAAACCTAACCCCCCTGCCCCCTTCCCTACGTTAGCGCAGCGTGCCGAAGGCTGGGAAGGGGGGTTTCAAAGCCTCTCCCCGAAGCGGGGAGAGGTTTGGAGAGGGGTTTGTTTATTAAAAACTTTTCAAACATCCCCTTATAAAGGCTACGGTGTACACACAAGTTATCGAATCACCATTATTCCTCAAATTACCCCTCCCTAACCCTCCCCGATGCTTTGGGGAGGGAACTAATTTTTCCGGTTTTCCCCCAAAGCATGGGAACTAATTTTTCCGGTTTCTCCCCAAAGCATCGGGGGGACTAGGGGGGGTAACAATGTGATGAAAATTATGGGATACCACTTTTAAAACATCCTCTAAAATCGAATTACCTATTACCCATTCCTATCGCTTGACTGATGGATGTTAAGCCGTTTTCTTCTAGTTTGGTTAATAAACCGGCGAGGATGCGGCGTACCATTATTGGTCCTTCATAAATCCAGCCTGTATAGGTTTGAATAAGACAAGCACCGGCTGTGATTTTTTCCCAAGCATCCTCGGCGGTAAATATGCCACCTACGCCAATGATGGGCATTTGTCCCTGGGTTTGTTGGTAAATAAAGCGAATTACTTCTGTGGAGCGATCGCTCACTGGTTTACCGCTAATTCCTCCCGCTTCTTCTTGGGGAGATTTGCCAGTTTTTTTAATGATTTGGGTTTTGAGTCCTTCCCGGCTAATAGTGGTGTTAGTGGCGATTAACCCAGCCATTTGGTAAGCTTGAGCCAGAACAATAATGTCAGATATTGCTTCCCATTCTAAATCGGGGGCTATTTTCACAAATATGGGTTTTTTCGCGGTGTTTTCCTGTTGTAATCCGTCCAATATTTGACTGAGCATGGCAGCATCTTGGAGCGATCGCAATCCCGGAGTATTGGGAGAGGAAACATTAACTACAAAATAATCACCCAAATCCTTGAGTAACCGAAAACTCTCTAGATAATCCTGGGCTGCTAATTCCAAAGGTGTGATCTTGGATTTACCCAAATTTATACCTATAGGTATGGGTATTGGATAATTCGACTTTTCTTTAACCTCATTCAGTCTTGCAGCCATAGCGACAGCACCAGCATTATTAAAACCCATCCGGTTAAGTGCTGCTTGATCTAAAGGTAAACGAAACAACCGAGGGGGCGGATTTCCCGGTTGGGGGTGATAAGTCACAGTACCCAATTCAGCAAAACCAAACCCAAAATTATGCCAGATATTAGCGCCAACGCCGTCTTTGTCAAATCCAGCCGCCAAACCCAAAGGATTGGGAAATTTCATTCCCAGTATAGTTTGTTCTAGTCGTGGATCATTTAAACACAGATATTGCTGAAGGAGGTTATTCAACCAGTTGGTAGAAGGATAATAACTGGCTTTCGACAGCCAATTTAGACTACCGATGGTTTGTTTGTGCAACCACTCCGGTTCGGTTTTCACCAGAGTAAATAGGAAATGACCAACTAATGATTTATAAAGATCCAATTTATGTTACGAGTCAGTTAACGTAGAATTATATTCATATTATAGCTTTACGTGAATCTGAGAATTTTAAAAAATGTTTTGCTTCTTTCAATTCTGATTTCGTAGATGTAATTTATAAAACTGGTAATTTGCAAAATCCCAACTGAGAAGATTTTTTTAAGTCTAAATTTTCCAGTTTAATTTCACTTTTTATAACCGATTACTGCAAGATTACCAGCGGGAATAGAAACGGGTAAGTAGCCGATTTTTGTCTTCTTCAGAAAAGAAAGACAGAAGCGCTTGAGTTTTAAAGGAAGTGGGAATAATTTTACCCAGTAATGTAAAGGATAACGATTAAAGATAACTTTAGTTGTTATCGTTGTAAAACCATTCATTTTTAAAAGATATCTAGCACTTTTTTCCGAGAACAATTGTAAATGTTCAATATCAAAAATGGGAGATCTCATTCTTAAAATTTTAGCTGAGAGAGCGCGATGATTATGACAGATAAAAAAGACAGCCCCACCTTTTTTGATAAGAGTATAAGCATCTTGACACATTTGTTTAGGGTCATACAAATGTTCTAAAGTTTGAAAACAAGTAATAAGACTAAAAGTTCCCGCTTGAAAATCCTCAACTCTGAAAAGACCATGCTTAATTAATGGTTGTATTTCCTCCTTAGCAGCTAGAATAGGTGCTTGGAAAGGTTCTGGTTCTACTCCAATAACAGAAGTAAACCCTGTACGAAGCAATTCCTCTAAAAATGCTCCATCCCCTGTGCCAATATCAATCGCACCATCTAAATTAGGAATATGTTGCATAATTTCGGGTAGAAAACTGGCATAAGTACGACTCGCATAATGAGCTTCTTCCGAACTATCAAAAGCAGCTTCATGGTAGGCGGTTGCTAATTCACTTAATTCAGGAATTGGACTGGCATACAGTACATCACAAGTTTGACAAGATATCAGTCTGTAGTGCATATATTCAAGCAGTTTACGACAAGCAAAGGCAAAACCGTCTAATTGATTAAGATCAAAGTCAGCCTCAGCAAAGACTTTAGGGACTTCCAAATAAAAATATGTCCCAAAACTAACGCAAAAACTCTCTCTATTTCTTCTCTCTCTGTGTTCTCTGTGCCTCTGTGGTTCTTTTGTTCATTTATTGGGATAATTTTTTTCTTGGAAGTTCCTTAGACTGATCCTTTGAACCGCAAACTGGACAAGAACGATTAACCATTTTCATTTTTATTTTCTCCTTTTCAGAAATTTCAGACTTGAAATTCTGTTTTCTGCAAATTATCGTAGAATCTGGGAAAACCTATGTAATTAATTTTGCTTGGTTAATTGTAGACAGTACAAGTATTAAAAAATCCTTGTCATCCGTCTTTAGATGTATTTTTTGATAGATGATGTTTTTCGTGTTTATTGTTACGTTATTGTTACGTTATGCGTCCTACTTGTTCTAAATCTGATTTACCGGAAAAAATCTGTGTAGTATGTCAACGTCCGTTTACTTGGCGGAAAAAATGGCAAGATTGTTGGGATGAAGTGAAATATTGTTCAGAACGTTGCCGTCGTCGTCGTTCTCAGGCTAAAAATGAGAGTTAGACCAACCAATAAATATATGGGCGCAGGCCCTGCGCCCCTACGAAGAAAATAAATGATTTTACAAATGCAACCTAAATTAATTATTCATGGTGGTGCTGGTAGTTCTCTCCAAGGTAAGGGGGGATTAATAGCAGTCCGCAACTCTCTGTCTCAGATTGTTGCGGAAGTTTATGCTCTTTTGCTGACGGGTGCAAGTGCGACTGAGGCTGTAGTTCGGGGTTGTCAGATGTTGGAAGATGAACCCCGCTTTAATGCTGGTACTGGTTCTGTCCTCCAATCTGATGGACAAATCCGCATGAGTGCTTCCATTATGGATGGGACAACAGGGCGCTTTAGTGGTGTGATTAATGTGTCACGGGTGAAGAATCCGATTGAAATGGCGCTGTTTTTACAAGATGCTGATGATCGGGTTTTATCCGATTATGGTGCGGCTGAGTTGGCGCGGGAGTTACAACTGCCTATTTATAATGGTTTAACTGATTTGCGCTTGAAAGAGTGGACTCTAGAACGCCAGGATAATTTTAAAAGAACCATGGCTGGGGTAGTAGCAGAACCAGAAATGGCAGAAAGTGCTGGTAGGGGAACTATTGGTGTTGTGGCTTTAGATGGCTATGGTAAATTAGCTGCTGGTACTTCTACTGGAGGTAAAGGCTTTGAACGCATTGGGCGAGTTAGTGATTCAGCTATGCCAGCGGGTAATTATGCGACTAGTCAGGCGGCGGTGAGTTGTACGGGGATTGGGGAAGATATTATTGATGAGTGTTTAGCCGCTAAGGTTGTAGTGCGTGTTACTGATGGAATGTCACTACAGGAGGCTATGCAGCGATCATTTACAGAAGCAAAGAAGAATAATCGGGATTTTGGAGCGATCGCTCTTGATGCCACTGGTGCGATATCCTATGGTAAAACCTGTGAAGTATTACTGGCTGCTTACCATAATGGGGAAAACATTGGTGATACTTTGGAATGGAATGATCAAGAACTAATTGGTAATTGGTAATTGGTAATTGGTAATTGGTGATTGGTGATTGGTGATTGGTGATTGGTGATTGGTGATTGGGAAGAGTAAAGATGAATATTTATCTTGATTTTCCCTTTATTATTCTTTTCGCTTTTGTTTTAGGAAAATGAATCTCCCTGTAACACAATCTTGGCAAGATGTTCGCGCAGCATTAAAGGCAATTTGGGGATATGACGATTTTCGTCCTCCTCAAAAAGAAATTGTTAACTGTTTAATATCACAAAAAGATGCTCTAATTATTATGCCCACTGGTGGGGGAAAGTCAATTTGTTTTCAACTTCCCGCCCTCCTAAAAACAGGATTGACTTTAATAGTTTCTCCTTTGGTGGCACTAATGGAAAACCAAGTTGCGGAATTACGGCAACTATCACAAAAAGCAGCACTTTTACACAGTGAATTAACTGCATCTCAACGCAATGCAACCTTGCAAGCTTTGGAAAAACAGCAATTAAGATTATTGTATTTATCACCAGAAACATTACTCAGTCCAGCAGTATGGCAAAAGTTATGTAATCCCCAACTCCAAATTAATGGTTTAATTCTGGATGAAGCCCATTGTTTAGTACAGTGGGGTGATACTTTTCGTCCGGCTTATCGGCGTTTAGGGGCTGTGCGTGAAGCTTTGCTAAAATCAAAACCACCGGGAACAAAAATTAGTATAGCAGCTTTTACGGCAACGGCTGATCCTTTAGCCCAAAAGATTATTTCTACAGTTTTAAAATTAGACAAACCGGAGATTTTTCGGATTAATCCCTATCGGGAAAATTTAAATCCTATTGTCCGAATTGCTTGGACTCCTAAAGGGAGAAAACAACAATTATTAAAGTTTATTCAAAAACGACCAAATCAAGTTGGTTTAATTTATGTACGGACTCGAAGAGATAGTGAAAATTTAACCCGGTGGTTAATAGAAAATGGTTATCAAACTGCTAGTTATCATGCAGGATTGAGTCCAACGGAACGCCGCAATATTGAAGCTAGTTGGTTAGGTGGAAAAATCCCATTTGTTGTGTGTACTTGTGCTTTTGGGATGGGGATAAATAAATCAGATGTGCGCTGGGTGGTTCACTTTCATGCGCCACATTTATTATCTGAATATGTGCAAGAAATCGGGAGGGCGGGAAGAGATGGCAAACCTGCTGATGTTTTAACTTTGGTAAGTGAACCGACGGGATTTTTAGATGCTGAGGATAAGCAAAGACAGAAGTTTTTTGAGTCACAAATGAAATTGCAACAACAAAAAGCTCAACAATTAGCCAAACAATTACCACTCCAAGGAGAAATAAATACTGTAATTAAAGAATTTCCGAATAGTGCTGTGGCACTTTCTCTTCTGCATAGTAATGGACAATTGGCATGGCTTGATCCTTTTCATTATTCTATGTCTTTGCAGTCAGGAAATCCAGAAAAAACACAATTACAAGCTACTAAACAAATGAGTGAATATCTCACTAATAAAAGGTGTCGTTGGCAATTTTTATTAAATGCCTTTGGCTTTGAAACACCAACTGCTAATTGGCGTTGTGGACATTGTGATAATTGTGATTAAATCAAGAAACACAATCTGGAAAGCTAATTATTGCGATATTTCCATATTAATTATATGCCTAATTTTTTAAATAAAATATTATTTCTTTGTTTTGCATCTTTAACAAGTTTGTTAAATGATAATACTTCAATATAGGTTTTTAATCCAGGGTTAAAACCAAAAAAACCTTGAAGGTCTGGTGTTGGAGTCAGAGAAGAATTAACAGCAAAAGTTTGTATTTCTTCTGTTAAGTCACAAATAATATAGGCATAGAAAGGTGTATCTTCACGAAGGGATATTAATCTACCATCTTTATTCTTGTGTTTTCCTGATCTAACCTGGCGTATATAAGAATAAACTTGAGCAATAGGATCTTCTGATGCAGAATATCCCTCTCTCATTGGGCGTTTAAATTCTATTACTACAACGGAAGAATAAGGCTGTTCTTCATCTGGTACAAAAGCAATAGGATGGTTGAAAACTAAAAGGTCTGGTCTATCATTACTTTCTGAATCTAAATTTTCTAGTCTTTTTAAGGATTGATCAGAGGAAAGATACTCATGATAAGACAATCTTTCATCTATTATCCAGAGATTTTGTTTTTCAAAAACATTGATTTCATCAGAAGATGTCCTCATTGGAAAAATTATTTCATGTATATCTTTTTCAAGACTATATCTTCCATCTGAATCAACAATTAGGTTTTTTTCAAACAGACTGATTATGATTTTTCTATGAATAACATATCTTGCTAACTTAGACATCCCTAGATCATTATACTGTTCAAGAAAATCATAATATTCTTTGCTATATTCAGGAAATCTCTCAAAGTGTTCTAGAGGAGTTCTCAATATTTTTACTCCCGTTTCTTTCAGAGATAGTTCATAGCTCGACATTATTTTATGAAGTTCTATTTCTAGCTTTTCTGGAGGGAGTCCAGGTTTTATAGACTCTAATTTATCTGTAGCATATTTTAGTAACGGACGATATTCTACAGCTTCTTCTATAATGTATTTTTGGATTTCTTTCTGTTTCTCTTCCTGTAATCCTTGTAAAAATGGAGAAAGATTATTAGATATTACAGAAATTAATTCATTTTGTATTTCTTTATAAGCAATAAGTCCAATGTCTTCTGTAAAACCCTCATGATTATGAATTAGGTTAAAATTAGTTCTTTCTTGATTAACATATTGATCTAAACAGTCACTAGAAACAAAAGCCAGATAGGTAAAAAGCCTTCCTTCTCTGTCACGAATTTTTCTTTTTTCAATTAAATTAGGGATATAGTTGTGTAAATTTTCAGAAATAACGGTTCTATGATTAGCGCAATAAAAAAGTTTATGGCTTGAATCGGATGAGTTGTAATATTTAATTCCTTTAAGATTAAAAGTATATTCTTTTATTTTAATTACATCATTATCCGAGAATGATTCTAAATTTTGATTAAAGTATGTATTAATGTTGAATTCTTTTTTTCCATCAATTACTCTAATTTTGGGTGGTGTTTCTAAAATAAAGTATGAAATACAGTGTTCTAGAATTTGCTTGCCTATAGTTTCACATTTTTGAGGGCATTTTCCTTTATATGGGTTTAAGAAATTTTTAAGTTCAACTTTTGTATAAAATTCTTGTTCATTATTTAGTTCTATTTTCTGCTTAGAAGTTTCTTGAACTCCTTTGCAAAAAAGGCTAAATTCTATATTACGTTTGTAAAAATTATTTTCTTCTTCAAAAACACTTTCAATCAGTATTTCTGTAAAAGCTTTAAGCCATAAAAATCTACCAACTCCTTTTGAGCCTCTGCTTTTTTTATATGTACTATCTGAAGTACAAAAAGACATATAGTTAATATAGTTAAATCCTACTCCGTTATCTACAACAACAAAACCTTGTATTGGAGATAAATTTCCATCTTCTATGAGTTCTGTTTGATTACCTTCCCTTAAAAGAATAATGTCAATATATCCATTATTGATTTTTGAATCCTCAATAGAATGAATTGAGTTTACTACACACTCAAACAATGGCAATAAACATTTATTCTCAGCTAAAGGGGTGTTGTTAATTCTACCTTCTAAACTTATGTCCATGACTTAATGGGTTTAGTTATTTACGTATCCGTTACATTTTACTATACTATATACAAATTTATTTATGTGTTCAGATATTTAAATTAACTTAGCATTTCTTTTTAAATTCTCATTTTCGATCTAGCTTGCCACGCTTTTACTTCAACAGTAAGTAGGTGAACACAATAAAACCAAACTGTGTAAAGAAATGTAAAATCGCCCAAACCCTTTTCACTCTTGCCTCTTGCCTCTTGCCTCTTGCCTTTTGCCTTGCCATAACGACAATTTTCAACGCTCACCTACTTAAGTGCCTAAATATTACACAAAAACACACTACAATGTATTAATGCTTTTCGTAATGCGAATAAATTCGTCCTTATCTTTGTGGATGATTAATTTGTACAGTCTGTAGGTCTTAGCAAGATTAAAAACTAAAAAAGGAAGAGTAAAGGATATAACTCTTACAATTTTTAATTTTTAATTCTCAATTTTTAATTGATTCTGCTTGGCTACAATATTTATTTAATTGAACACCTAGAGTATCTGATTCTTTCCCGGCAGTTTTGGCGGCTGTTGTTAGTGCGGAATCAATTTCTTTTCTGGCTTTTTCAATTTTTGCTCTACCATCTGATGATGCCTCTGCTTTTTTAGCTTCTCCAAGTGCTTGAGAAGCTTTGGCTATGGCTTCACTAAGATGATCAAAGATTTTGATAAATTTGGTTTCAAATTCTTGCAGTTTGGGATCTTTTAAATTTAATTCCTGAATAGACTTAGTAACATTTTTCAAGTCTTTGGATAGTTGCAAGCTAGTTGATACTTGCTGACCTTTTTTTATATCAATCAGTGCTGTACCCTGATTGACAACTGTAACTAATCGCTGACATTGGGAGATTTTAGTCTCGCTGCAACTAGTAATTAACAAAGCAATGCTCAGGCTAACAGGAGCAATAACTGAATGACGGGAAAACAACATTAAAATCCCAAGAGCAATAAAATCCCCTAAATATTAAGCCAATTGATTATTAATTCGCAATTACGAATTTCTGTGTTGAGCAGTTTACCAATCTAATGGCAATCCTAATTTATCTAAGGTTTTGCCATCTTGCAACAGTGTTTGAATGTCGCTGTCTATTTGGATTTTACCCGTAGATAGGACTAAAGCCCGTTGAGTTACTCTTCCTAGCCAATTGAGATCATGGGAAGCTATTAACATCACTTGTACGGGCAATTTTAATAACACGTGAGCTAAATGTCGTCGCCATGCTGGGTCTAGTCCGTTGGTGGGTTCGTCTAAGATGAGAATGGCTGGATCTAGGGCTAAAATTGCTGCTAAGGCGGCTAAACGTCTTTGTCCTCCAGAAAGTTCATGGGCGGAACGGTGGGCGTAAGCTTCTAATCCGAAGTCGGCTAATAGTTGATGGGCTTTATCTTTTGCAGCTATGGGTGAAACACCATAGTTAAGGGGTCCGAAAGTAACGTCTTCCAGAATTGTAGGCATAAATAATTGGTCGTTAGCATCTTGAAAGCTAAAACCAATTTGTTGGCGTATTTGAGGTAAGGTGGTTGGCAATAGGGGGATGCCGTTAATCCAGATTCTGCCACTTTGGGGATGTTTTAAGCCGATGAGGTTTTCTAATAAGGTGCTTTTTCCTGAGCCTGTAGCCCCCATTAAGGCGATGCGATCGCCTGTTTGTAAGCTAAAAGAAATTTCTTGTAATACGGGTTGCTGGTGCGAATAGGCATATACCAGATTTTGGACTTCAACGACATTGGTATGCGGTTGAGAGAGGGAAATTTGGGGATTAGAAGTTAAGGATGTCAAGATTCACCACTCAAATAACAGTAAGGTAGGAACTTAGGGTTAAACAAGTAGCTGTCACCCCAGCTATTAACAAGATAAAACGTTCTTTCGATTTGAGGGGGGAATCTATCGGTAATTGTCCATTATATCCACGAGCTACCATAGCAGCATAAACTCTTTCCGCTCTGTCGAGGGTGCGAAGATACAACGCCCCAATCATGGAAGCACTGGCATAACGCAGCCATCCTGCTGCACCATTTAAACCACGTAATTGGGCGCTGCGCTGCATTTGCGTTACTTCTGAAAGTAAGATTTCTAAGTATTGCGCGGCTAAGATCAGGTTTTCTTTTAATGGGGCAGCTATTGGTAAGCTTTTGAGGGCAATACCCAAACTGTGGGGGGGTAAGGTTAATAAGAAACTATTCATGGTAATTAAACAAATTAGGGAACGCACAAGTAAAAAACTGGCTTTTTCCCATCCCAAAGGCAAAGCCATTAATGATAGAAAAATTAATTCTGCACCAAGTAAACCGCTTAATTTACGAATGGGTACTTGTAATAGGCCAACCCATAAAAGGGCGATCGCCCCATATACTAGTAAATTAGACCAAGTATGATGTTTTAAAAACGCTGCGCCAATTACAATAATGAGGGATAATTGCAAGCGTAATGGCAAGGAAATTTTAAGCATTCTTAGGTTTCATAACTTTAGCAATTCCAAAAGCCACAGTGAAGCAAGCTGTAGAACCTACCAAACCGGCAATACTTGTGCCGATTTGCCCTAAACCTTTAATCTCATAGTCAGCCAAAGGTGTTGGTACTACCACTCTGACTTGTTCAGCTAAGTTGATAAAACCCAAGTTTTCTGCTACTTTTTCTAAACCATCTGGCCAAGCAGAAGCAAATAGAGACAACACACCCGAAATCAGCAAAATACTGACAACGGGAACTAACCAGCCTCTAACTTTATGTTCTTCACCTGGTAACAAATCTGGACGGGCTGTGGCTAAATAGGTTAATACACCCCCGGTAATTAATCCTTCTCCAATACCAATCAAAATATGTACACCTGCCATGGTGGGTAAAACTATGTTGGCTGGCGCTGTTCCAGACAGGGCTAATTCAATGGCACAAGCTACTGCGGCGACAACTACGCTAACTGCGGCAGCTATGCCGGCTGCTAGGGGTAAACGCCTTTGAGAACCGCCCAATAGTCTTTGTAAGGTTTGGGTTAATCCCCACGCTACCCACACGCCGACTATTCCCATATTAAAAATATTTGCACCTAAAGCCGTAATTCCACCATCAGCAAATAACACGGCTTGAATAATTAAAACTGTGGCAATACATAACATTCCCGCCCAAGGACTACCTAAAATAATGGCGGCTAAAGCCCCTCCTAATAAGTGGCCGCTGGTCCCCCCCGCTACAGGAAAATTAATCATTTGGGCGGCGAAAATAAAGGCTGTGGTTAAGCCGAGAATGGGGGCGCGACGAATGCCAAAAGCTGTTTGCGATCGCTCAAAAGCTACAAATAAGGCGGCTGTACTGGCTAAACTGGTGGCTGCGGCTACTGGTACAGAAACAAATCCGTCGGGTATGTGCATGAAAATTCCTATTTCTTTTATGTGGTTTTTTGCAGTGCTAAAAGCAATATAACGACTAACAAAATTAATAGCAAACTAAAATTTATCTGTTCTGACAATAGCCTATTGGTAGATATTTTGGGATTTTATTTAGGATAATTTTTCAATAAAAAATACGTCAAATTATATATTTATTTTTTGAATTGTTAACATTTATAAATCTTTATGACATATTTTCATAATTGTTCATGATTATGAATTTATTAATTTTCTGGAGGATGCCAACCAGCAAGTACCCAATAACTGCGAACTTCTAAAACATCTGCATCATCACTTAAATGCAAAGCTTTAACAGTAGCTCTCCCAGTTGGTGTTTTACCCACAATTTGCAATCCATCTTTTGTCCAGGAAAAATGCTCAGACTAAATTTGAGTACGCGGGTTAAATAATTTAACTATTTCACCTGTTTCTGAATCAATATTTGTTATTTTATCGCTTTTATATCTATTACAAATAGGACAAGCTAACCATAAATTCGATTCATCATTAAGTAGGTGAGCGTTGAAAATTGTCGTTATGGCAAGGCAAAAGGCAAGAGGCAAGAGTGAAGAAGGTTTGGGCGATTTTACATTTCTTTACACAGTTTGGTTTTATTGTGTTCACCTACTTATTGTAACGCTAAAATGTTAATATACAAGTAACTTAGTAAAACCAAGTTATAATGGAATTAACACCGTGCCAGCTAAAGATGCTTTTCATAACATTGTCAAAACAGCACTAGAAAAAGAGGGCTGGTTTATTAGTCATGATCCTTATCCATTGCAAGCGGGAACATTAGAATTACATATTGATTTAGGAGCAGAGAAAGTTATTGCAGCCGAAAAAGAAGGACAAAAAATAGCTATAGAAATCAAAAGTTTTCTTAATCCTTCAAAAATCACGGAACTTTATGCTGCATTAGGACAATTTATAATTTATCGTCTTGCTTTACAAGAACAAGAACCAGAACGAATTTTAGAGGGTGTTTGAAAAGTTATGGTTGATGTATCAAATATTTTTTACCCCACCCTAACCCTCCCCTTGTAAAGGGGAGGGAACTGGATTTTTATTGTTTCCCCCCTTTACAAGGGGGGACTAAGGGGGGTAGCAATGTGATGAAAATTACGGAATACCACTTTTCAAACATCCTCTTATATTTAGCAGTTCCTATTACTGTTTACAATGAATTTTTTATCTTGCCTTTTATTCAATCAGTTATTAAAACAAATCAACTTTGTTTAGTAGTTTATAATATTGAACAGGAGGTAATATCACAATGGCAAAATTAGAAGAATATCAGCAATATATTCAGAATTTACTCAAACAACACGCTAGTATGGTTTGGGATAAACGCATTCAAGCACAAACGATTTTTGATATTGAAAATAACCATTATCAATTAATTTAAACCCCGTCTAAGTTGAAACCTATAGTTTTTCTATGGCGAAAACCCAAGTTTTCAAGATGGATGGAGTATATGTGGGTTGGCGTGATCAAAATCGTATTTATGGACCTGTTTTACATCTAGACATTATTGATGATAAAATTTGGATTCAGCAGGATGGTACAGAGGTAGGAATTGCCAATGAATTAGTTGAATTAGGTGTACCGAAAGAAGATATTGTTTTAGGTTTTCAATTGCCTTCCGTCCGCAAATATACAGATTTTGCTGTTAGTTAATTAAATCTCAATTATTAACATAATCTATGTTAATATACAAGCAACCTAGTGAAACCTAAGTTCAAAACTATGACCAATATTAATATTTCTGTACCTGAATCACTGAAAAGTTTTATTGATTACGAAATTGTTGAAGGTGGTTATAGTTCAGCGAGTGAATATTTACAACAGTTAATTATTGAAGAAGCACAAAGAAAAAGTAAAGCAAGTTTAGAGGAGTTTTTGATAACTCAGGAAGAATTTGAAAAGACTTTAGATGAATTAGCTGATGATTTTGTAGCTTCTGTTGGTGCAAATGCGCCTATTCTATCAGATTATGCTGTTAGCCGTGAGAGTATTTATGAGGATCATTATTAAAAATGGAATATTTAGTAGATACGAATATTTTATTACGTCTTGTGCAGCGTAATGATCCATGTACAGTGTAAATAGCAATACCTGCGGTCGGCTTCTATATCCGGCGTTGCTGAATTGGCGTATGATTTTTGGAGGTAGAGACGTTCCATGGAACGTCTCTACAAGAGTCTTGAACGTA
>NZ_JAAVWA010000064.1:0-5226 GCF_017355725.1 Anabaena sp. 54 | reverse complement strand
GGGGAGTTGGGGGAGTTGGGGGAGTTGGGGGAGTTGGGGGAGTTGGGGGAGTTGGGGGAGTTGGGGGAGTTGGGGAATATTTCTTCCCAATGACAACGAACAACTGACAAATCCCCAGTTTTTGTTGCATCTTGTAACAAGATGTTTCCTAATGTTGGTAAAACAGGGAAAAGTAGTAAACGAAGTCTTGAAAATCTAGTTCAACTTAGGAGGATTTCCATCATGCCTATCTCAGATACTCAAGTTTACATTGCCTTGGTTGTAGCACTAATTCCAGGAATTCTAGCTTGGCGTTTGGCTACAGAACTATACAAATAACACCAATGTAAATCTGTTACAGGTGATCAAGCCTAGTATGCGTAAGTGTAATTTTTAAATTATTGTAGTTCTAAGCTATGGGGATTTGGAAAATTGCACCTTACCTTACTAGGTAATATTTTATTCATTTTCATACTTGTATAAATTTCCCAAAAATGAAGTAATATAGCAGCTAAATTAAGCCGCAATTAGCACCTGTTTGCTTTTGACGGTCATTACCGTAAATTATGCAAGCCTCTTGTTAGCACCATGAATGCGTTTCAACCATCTAGACCTCCTCTACAGCCCGTAGAAAACAAACGAACTGTACCAAGACCTAAACGGCACTTACGCCAACGTGCTTATCAAGTAATGGCACTGGAAACTACAGCCAAAGTAGCAGTTAATATACTTATTAGTTCAGCAGCGGTATCTGCTTTGGTACAATTATTGCCTTACCATTGGTCACAACAGGATAAGTTACGAACAGTTCGTACCGAAGTAAAAGTTATGGAAGGGCGTGTGCAAAATTTGCATACAGAATTTAGCCGCAACTTTGATCCTGGTGAAGCTAAAAGTATTATGCAACAAAAATCATTTCGCTTTGACCCTAATCAGCGTCCAGTTATATTGATGAATCAAGATCAGACTGTAATAGAACAATCTAATTCAGCACCTTGATACTCCCCCTGATAATTGTGAATTAAGTCATCTACTGCTAAAATTAGTCTTCAAAAAACAGCAACTCATTTAACCAGGTTTCGACTTGTAAACGCAAGCGATAACCAGAAACATCTTGATGATTTAAAGATGGTAGACCTGCCAATGCGCGACGATAATCGGCAACCGCACAATTCCAATCACCCCAGAGATGATAAGTCCGTCCCCGTTCCGCCCAAATATTGCCTTTAAGTTGACCAAATAGCATCGCAATTTCCAAGTTTTCAATAGCTTCAGCATAGGTTCCCAAATCGCGTAAAGTAATACTACGATTAATCCAAGCCCGAACATGATGGGGATTGAGATCCAATGCTTGTTCATAATCAGCTAATGCGTCCGTTAATTGACCACAAGCAGCGTAATAATTAGCCCGATTATTGTAAGCACTAGCTAATTTAGAATTTAGATCCAAGGCTTTGTTATAATCGGAGATGGCTTTTTGACTATCACCACTTTGAAAATAAATTAGTCCCCGGTTATTGTAATCAACAGCATTTTCGGGATGATGGTCAATCAGGTGACTTAACAGAGCGATCGCTTTGGTATAATCCCCTTGTTGTGCTAACTTCAAAGCACAAGAGCGTAAATAACGTTCTTCTAACATTGATTCATTACCATCCTGTAACCGATCAGATTGATGACAAGAATTGTTTTGATCAGAAAGACATACTTGATTGTTTTGAATACCAGAATTTAAAAAAGAGTGCTTATTCATACGTTGCCTATTTGATTTACTTGATTTGTCAAATAAAATTACAGTTTGTGTGTCTTAATGCCTCTAGGATTGTTGAAGAACGTGGATTTTACATCCAGCAACAGATGAGCCATAAGTCTAATAATGTATACTTCATACCCAAGTTCAATTCCCGAATCAGTAAAATTCTAAAGAATTGAAGTGTAAATTTTAATGATGACAGGGAAAAAGCAAAGGAAAGAAGCAAAAGACAAGAGAAAATTTTACCAGTAACAACTGACAAACCCCCTATTTCCCAATTTTAGAAGAGACATTTCTTATGACAACAACAATTTCTTATGCTGATGCAACCGACCTTAATACTGAGGACTATATTGTTCTTGGTTTAGCTACGTGCTTTTATAAAGAAGACGGGGAAGTGCATCAAATTGAAGTGATAGAACCCATTCCTTCCGCAGCTTTAGAAGCTATATGTAAACAAATTCCTACCTCTTACAGATTGATTTATGCAACAACTTTGGGATCTGTATTAGAGGGTGATAAACTACTTTTGCCAGCAGGGTTTCCAGAGTCAGCACAATTTGGAGATGAGTTTCCATTACGGTTATTTTCTGCGGCTCGTACCTATAAGCGCCGTGAAGTAGCCCAAACATTGATTCCCTTGGGAACTACTAAAACCGATTTGAATTATTCGACAGAGCGCAAACGAGTCCTAAATGCAGCTAGAGTTGTCACCAAAGACGACAACGTAAAACAACACTCTCACACTCACAAAGTTCTTTAATATCCTTATGACTATGTTGAAACTTTACGGCGGCGCTCGCAGTCGGGCTGCGATTATCCAGTGGTACTTAGAGGAACTGGAAGTTCCTTATGAATTCGTACTGTTAGATATGAAAGCAGGGGAACATCTCCAGCCTGAGTTCCTCAAAATTAACCCTATGGGTAAAGTTCCCGCAATTGTTGATGGTGATTTCCAGCTTTGGGAATCAGGCGCGATTTTGCTTTATTTAGCGGAAAAATACGCTAAAACCGCTTATTCATTAGAAGAAAAAGCCATATTTACCCAGTGGGTATTATTTGCCAACTCTAGTCTAGGAACAGGTATTTTTATAGAAGCCAATCGTGAACGAGAAATGCCACGATTATTGACTCCTTTAAATGAAATTTTGACAAAACAGCCTTTCTTACTGGGTAATGATTTTACCGTTGCTGATGTAGCTGTGGGATCAATCCTCTCCTATATCCCCATTATGCTGAAATTAGATTTGAGTGACTACCCAGCAATTGTGAACTATATTCAGTCAATGTCCGAACGTCCCGCTTTTCAAAAAAGCATCGGGGGAAGTAAGTAATTTGGGGTAATTGGTAATGAGAATAATTCTTTCTCCCTGCCCCTACCCCAGGGCAAACGCACCTAAGTTCTGTAATCCATGTCCAGCAAGGGTTTCAACTTTTATTTACAAAACTAAACAATCGTCAAAACCTTTGTCCAGTAAGCATTCTAAAAATAAGATGCGTTTGCCCTGCCCCCTACCCCCTGCTCCCTGCTACCGATAATTGGTAAATTGCAAGGCAACTGGGAAATCTTCTTGTTTAAGACGTTGAATCACCAGTTGTAAATCATCTTTTGATTTAGCTGTTACTCGGACAGCGTCACCTTGAATCGAAGATTGCACCTTTTTAATTTCGTCTCGAATCAATTTAGAAATTTGTTTGGCAATTTCTTGACTGATGCCTTTTTTGAGAGTGATTTCTTGACGGACACGGTTGCCGCTGGCAGATTCGATTTTGCCAAATTCAAAAATTTTCTGGGAAAGGTTACGCTTGGCGGCTTTTTCTCGCAGGATAGTATGGACAGACTCTAAGGTAAAGTCGCTGTCAGTGCCAATGGTGATTTTTTCCTCACCTAATTCAATTGTGGTTTGAGTATCTTTAAGATCGTAACGGCTTTTAACGTCTCTTGTGACTTGATCAATAGTATTAACTAATTCTTGTCTATCAAAGTCGCTGACGATATCAAAAGAAAAAGAAGCAGCCATAAATAAAATTGGTAATTGGTAATTGGAAAGAGGCAAGAGGCAAGAGGCAAGAGGCAAGAGGCAAGAGGCAAGAGGCAAGAGGCAAGAGGCAAGATTAAAAATAAATATTCCCCTTATTCCCTTTTGCTTAATTATTTAATTTGCATGAGACTGAGGTAAAACAAAGTTCCTGAACTAAAAGAAGCAATACCAAACATGAGCGATCGCAACAGGGGTATATTCGTAATATAGAAAATAGAGTATAGCAATCGAGCAATATTAAAAGCGATCGCTGCGGTTACTGCTTCAATTGAACTCACCCCAGTAACATACGCCATTAACGCTGCTGCGGCAAAAACCATAAACCCTTCAAAGGAGTTTTTGTGGGCCCATGTTGCCCGTTGGGCATAGGGTGGCAACTTATCAAACATGGCGCGAGGAGCAGAAAGATCATATCCTATCTGCACTCTAGCAAAAGCTACTAATAAATAGGGTACATAAATGAGAATAGCCGCGACGACAATAGAGTATAAAAAAATAGCAGGTACTGGTAACAGAGATAGGGACATTCAACTAATTTAATAAGGTACTTGGCGTGGTCTTGATCATTTTTATCAATGGATAAGGGGTAATTTAGTTAACTCATTACCCTTTAACCAGTAATTTCCCATCTCTACCATTGGCTTTGCAAAAACAGCAGTTCACTCTAGTCAAAGTAGAAGAGTGTTACCACTTTTCGCTGGTCTTCTGCATCACTACAGGTTTGTAGCAGAGTGCGACTATCATGAAATGCAAAGCAGATTAGTTGTTGACAACGAGAAATGATTTCTTTGTTACATAAGTAACTCGCTTCAGCTAGAGACAAGTTATCATTACTGGGGTTTTCCACCAGGTGCATCACCTGTTCTAATTGCTGGCGCGATTCCTGGGGTTGACGTTCCAAGCTCTGGGGTAAAATTACCGTGAGTAAGTTGGGATCAGCCTTAGTTGCGCCCCGGATGGCCGCAGAGTTTGTGCCTGTAGCACCAGAAGTAATGATCCGGTTGCCTGATAAAATCAGAGCATAAGTCATCATTTCAATCAAATTCTGGTGGGTAATTGGCACATGACGAGAACCTAGCAAGGCAATCCGCTTGGAACCTGTTTGCTGGATAGTTGCTAGTTCTTGGGCTAATGTATCGAGGTTGATAGTATCTATTGACTGGCTCAAGGATGAAGATCATGAGATTAAACAACCTAGACATTCTACCAAACAGTGTGTAGATGGCAAACTAACTAGAGTTACATCTTGCTACAGTTGACAGTTGACAGTTGACAGTTGACAGGCTCACGAGAAGAAAATAGACTCATTTGCCCCCTCTAATAGTTCGTCAAATTTATTTTGACGGGTAATGATCGGAAAAAACTTCTGTTCTTCCTTCCCCTACCTCCCCTACCTCCCCTACCTCCCCTACCTCCCCTACCTCCCCTACCTCCCCTACCTCCCCTACCTCC
>NZ_JAAVWA010000027.1:0-70051 GCF_017355725.1 Anabaena sp. 54 | reverse complement strand
GGGAACAGGGAACAGGGAACAGGGAACAGGGAACAGGGAACAGGGAACAGGGAACAGGGAACAGGGAACAGGGAACATTACCAATTACCAATTACCCATTACCCAAAACAGATAAATGCTCAATTCTGTTATAAATCGGCTAGTCTAGAACTTGGTAATGTTGTTAACAAGGACTGGGAGAGCGATCAACCCATCAGTTAACACATAGTTATTCCATAGGCATCTTCACAGCCCAAGTCAAAAACTTGCGTGTTTGTTGTTCTAGAACGATAATAGTAGTTTACCTAGATGGGGTCTGGTATCGCCAATTAAATCCAGAAGTCATTAGAGTAGGTCATCCAAGACCAGTAGATTGGCAACGAGTATGGTGAAGAAATCTATATTTTTAACCCATACTTGTCCAAAAGATTCCCCGGTTGATTTTGAACCTCTAAATAGAGGCTTCACATCCGAAGGATAAGTAAAGCAGCAGTATACCAATGAAAGCGCGGGCGAGTTTTGAGCTAGGGTCATCTTGAAAAATACTGACTTGTGATTATTCACAATGACAATAATTTTATCAGGGTTTTCAGCCTGCAACTTTCAAATGGATCTATAATAGCGCATTATAAAGACTACTGCTATACGTATCCTTACTAGACTTTTTCCATTCACTTGCAAGTCTGTTGAAAGTAACTAACACTTTTAAGACTTCGGGGAGTTAAAGTAAGTTAAGTGGGAAAAAAGACAACATCCGAAGTCATCCAACATACGGGATAACTATATCAATACCTTAATGGATCGAAGCGCAAGAAGTGCCACTGTTATGAAAGAACCCAGCATGAAAGACCACAAACGACTTCTACTTATTGATGATGACCCTAACCTCATCTTGCTGGTGAAGGATTACTTAGAGTTTCGGGGCTACGAAGTCATCACGGCTGCAAATGGCAGAGAAGCTCTGGATCTTCTACAAACCGAAGTTCCAGATATGATCATCTGTGACGTGATGATGCCGGAAATGGACGGATACACTTTTGTCGAAGAAGTCCGCAAGACTGAACGAACTAGTTGGATTCCCGTTCTTTTCCTCTCAGCTAAAGGTCAAAGTGCAGACCGAGTTAAGGGGTTAAATAAAGGTGCTGACGTATATATGATCAAGCCCTTTGAACCTGAAGAACTCGTAGCACAAGTAGAATCCTCACTCAAGCAAACTGTGCGTTGGAAAGAACATCAAACCAAGGGTGGGGACAGCGGTTCTCGCATCCAAGTTCCTTTCGATGTCCAGTTAACCCCAACGGAACTGAAAGTAGTCCAGTTTGTCGCTAGGGGTTTAGCAAACCGCGAAATCGCTGAAGAATTAAATGTCAGTCAGCGAACTGTTGAAAGCCATGTGTCCAATATGTTGGGCAAAACCAATCTCCACAACCGTACTGAATTAGCACGTTGGGCGATTGAAAATCAAATGGCTTAAACAATTTTAGATTTTGGATTTTGGATTTTGGATGATTTATCTAAGGTCTAAAGTCCAAAATTTCTGATTTTGGATTGGGGAAAATTACGCTGGAGGCGGAAAATCTACATCTTCATAAAGTTGCCTCATTGTTCCTGCAAAGTTAATGCTGTGTAATTGAAATGAAGTTTCTTGTCCCACATAAAACTGTAATACCCAAAATCCATCTTCATTGCGGCGGAAACATTCAACTCTCGGTTTTTTCGTATTAATTAAAATATATTCTTGTAAAGTTTCTATAGTTTGATAATCAGCGAATTTGTCACCTCGATCAAATCTTTCGGTAGAATCAGATAAAACTTCGATTATTAAACAAGGAAATCTTTTATATCCTAGTGTTTCTTGATCACGGTTATCGCAAGTTACCATAATATCAGGATAAAAAAATCTATTTAAAGATTCAATTCTGGCTTTCATATCAGAAATATATACTCGACAACCAGAACCACGCACATGATTACGCAGTAGTGCAAACAAGTTTCCAGCAATGGTAACATGAGCATCTAATGCGCCAGCCATTGCGTAAATATATCCATCAATATATTCATGCTTGACGGGGCTGTTTTCTTCTAATTCTAAATATTCTTCTGGAGTGATGTAGATTTGGGGAGAAGCAACCATATTTAAAACCTCACAAATTAAGATGTAGGCTTAACACTTGCTATAGCAGTTATTGGTTGGATGAAATACAATCGAGGGCGCAGTCCCTGCGCCCCTACAGGGTTTTCGATTTACTGACTGTATCTCATTCGAGTGCATACCGCCATATTGATACTAAGTTAGGCATCTACAATAAATTATAGAACTAAAAAATTAGTTTAATCAAATCAAGTTGCAAAATTAAATTGAAAGTGGTTTTACCAAAAAACTAATAGTTCTCGTTGCTGCCATAAAATTAGCATTCCACTGAACAGAACAAAGGAGATAACCAGTCGCCGGAATTGTTTTTCAGTGATTTTTTGGAGAACTAAATGTCCTAACCAGTTACCAGGTATAGCAGCTAAACCCAGGACAATTCCATAACCAATATATGGCAGTTTGAACGCGCCAAGAAAACCATAGACAAAGATTTTAACGATGTGAACAATCACTCGATTTGTTGCCTGAGTTGCTAGTAATTCTTCTTTTTGTAAGCCATAGTTAATATAAAGAGGAGCTAATACAGGCCCCATACTCCCTATCAAACCTGATAAAAAAGCATAAACAAAACCTGCTGGAAGAAAATACCAAGCTTTGACTGTGAAAGATTTTTCTTCATTTTTAAAAAAGTAACTAGCAGCCGAAAAAATCAGAAATATAGCAACTAAAATACTTAACCAATCTAATTTAAGTTTTGTCAGTGTAAAAGCTCCCAAAATTCCGCCAAAAATTGCTCCGGGTAACTCCCATTTAACAACATCCCAATTAATTTTTTGCCAATACACAAATACTCTTTCACTGTTTCCAAATAGCCCACTAATAGTAATTACGGGAGCAATAGCTACAGCCCCTAGAAATATACCTACAATGGGCATAAGGATTAATGCACTTCCACCACCTGCTAGTAAACTGACAAACCATCCTACAATTCCAGCTAATGCTAACCAAAATATTGTCATAAATATTGAATAATATGTTAAACCGAATAAATCAGGCGCTTGATTTTTACTCTACCCTATAAATGATTGATAACTCTCAGACAATACAGGGTTGGCATGGTCAACTTAACTTAGTTTACGGTCATCGCCGAGATTCCACTCAGTTAATTTATAACCACCATCAAGCCCCATTAAAGGTACAACGCCCCTTTTACCCGGAAGGACAAGGAATTTGCCATAGTGTGATTTTACACACTGCTGGGGGCATTGTGGGGGGCGATCGCCTATCCTCTCATATTCACCTCCAACCCTATACAAACGCCTTGATTACTACAGCCGCTGCTGGTAAAATATATCGCAGTAATGGCTTACAAGCAAGACAAACCGTAAATATCCAAGTTGATGCTCATGCTTGTTTAGAATATTTGCCCCAAGAAACAATTTTATTTAATGGAGCAATTTACCGCCAAGATTTGCGGGTAGAATTAGCTCCAGGTGCGAGTTATTTAGGCTGGGAAATTACGAGATTTGGTAGAAGTGCTAGGGGCGAAAAGTTTTTAGAGGGAGAGATGCGATCGCACACGGAAATCTGGCAAAATGATATTCCCTTATGGATTGATAGACAAATCGTTCCCGGCAACGAAAAAGTATTTCACAGTCCTCATGGTTTAAGAGAACATCCCGTTGTTGGTAGTTTTATTTGTGTTGGTTTTCCTCTATCTCCAGAAATCATCAACCAAGCACGTTCTTTAATTATTCAAAACTCTGATGCTGGGGTAACTCGCTTACAACATGGATTTTTGTGCCGATATCGTGGTAATTCTACATCTGAAGTCAGGAGTTGGTTTACAAATATTTGGCAAATGTTACGAGTATCTTGTCTAAATCGTGGTAATTGTATTCCTAGAGTCTGGCAAATTTAAACGAACCACAGAGACGCAGAGAACGCAGAGGAGAGAACAATGCAGCTTACACCCCAAGAAAAAGATAAATTATTAATTTTTACTGCTGCTTTAGTAGCGGAGAGAAGGAAAAATAGAGGTTTAAAATTGAATTATCCTGAAGCAGTCGCTTTTATTTCTGCTGCTATTTTGGAAGGTGCAAGAGATGGTCAAACTGTGGCAGATTTAATGAGTTATGGCACGACTTTATTAACTCGTGATGATGTCATGGAAGGTGTACCAGAAATGATTCATGATGTTCAAGTAGAAGCCACATTTCCTGATGGTACAAAGTTGGTAACTGTACATAATCCGATTCGTTAGAAAAGATTAAAATAGGAGAAGGTACAAATCTAGGAAAAACAATATGAGATTAAAATCAGTTAATATTCAAGGTTATCGTCCTTTTAGAAATTTTGAAGCACAGTTACAACCACTAGAAATTATTGTTGGTGCTAATGGTGCTGGTAAATCAAGTTTTTTTGAATTTCTCAAATTTTTGCGAGATAGTCTTTATCAAGATATCCCTCCAGAAATTATTTCTGGTTCTATTGGTCAGCAGATTTTTCATATTCCAGGACTAGCTAAGTTCCAATGGGACATTGAAATTGATACAGGTCTTCCAACTGGTATTAGATATCTAGGAGAACTTATGGGTCCGGTTGGTCGAACTCAAGTTTCCTACGAAAGAGTAGAATCATCTCAACCTTTTAGTGATAGATACAGTAGTCCATACATATATATGGATATTCAAGGTAATAAAGGTGTAATTAGAGAACCTGGAGAAACAGGATTTACAACATTAACATCAGATAAATTAACACAGGATATTGCTTTAAAGCGTTCTAATCAACTGACGCTAAATGCAATGACAAATCCATCACTGGAAGCATTATATAACTTACGTGAATATATTCGTGATTGGAGATTTTATAGTTCCTTCAATATAGCAAGTCAGAAAATTCGTCAATCAGTTCCCATTGAACAAGAACCGATTTTACATGAAAATGCAGGTAATTTAAGTTCAGTTCTTTTTTCCTTAATGACTGAACATCGTCCAGCATTTGATGAATTACAACAACATTTACGTTCTGTAATTCCTGGTTTTAAAGGTTTAACAGTAAAAGCACGTGGTGGACCAGGAGAAGTGATCGCTTTTTGGCGAGAATCAGGTGTTGATGATGAGTTAAGTCTTGCTGATTTATCAGATGGAATTTTGCGTTTGATTTGCTGGATTTGTTTATGTGTACACCCAAATCCACCATCTTTAATATGTATTGATGAACCGGATCAAGGTGTTCATCCTCGGACATTACCTGTTTTGGCTGCTTTATTTGAAAAAGCCTCTGAACGCACTCAAATTTTATTAGCAACGCATTCGTCTTATTTTCTCACACAATTTGCTATTTCGCAAATTGCCGTACTCAGAAAAGAAAAAGGGGAAGCAAAATTTATTAAACCTGGAAATTCTCCGGTATTAATTGATATGCTTGATGATTTTGGTGCAGATGAATTAGAACAATTACACCGTAGCGATGAATTAGAGAGACTTCCATGAGAGTTGAAATTTATGTAGAGGGGACATCTGATAAATATGCAATGGAGGCACTATTAGCACCTTTAATTGACCAGAAATTACAGCAAGGTATTAGTATCAAATTTTTTGCAGTTAAGGGAAATGATAATGATAAAGGAGGAGATGCTAAGAAAGATTTATTAACAAAGACACCAACTAAAGCAGTCAATATTATCTGCAATCAGCCAGATTCAATTGTGGTAATTATGCCAGACCTATATCCCAAAAATAAAGGCTTTGAACATGAAACAATTGAAGAACTAGAAAATGGGATTTCAAATACGTTCAATCAGGTATTAGAGTCTAAAGGAATTAATGATAATCGCTTAAAAGAGCGTTTTTGAGTTTTTTGCTTTAAACATGATTTAGAATCCTTAATTTTAGCTGCTGAATCCCAATTAATAACTGTACTGGGCGTGAACTCTCTTTCTGTAACATGGACAAAACCAGTTGAGGAACAAAATCACAATATTCCACCGAAAGATATTGTAGAAAAAATTTTTCGAGAATGTGGTAATAAATATAAAGGTTCTGTAGATGCACGAAGAATATTAGAAAGTGCAAGATATCAAGATATAGCCGAACTATGCCCTCAAGCATTCAAACCATTTGTACAATTCTTAGAAAATTTGGCAATATAAATTAAAAGAGGAAAAACTCAATTATGATACCAGGCGAAATCATTACCCCATCTGGAGAAATAGAATTAAATGCAGGTCGTCCAACTACTAAAATAGTAGTGGCAAATACGGGAGATAGACCAATTCAAATAGGCTCACATTTTCACTTTTACGAAGTCAATACTGCTTTAAACTTCGACAGAGAAAAAACACGAGGAATGCGATTAGATATTCCCGCCGGCACAGCCGTCAGATTTGAACCAGGAGACGAAAAAGAAATAACATTAATTCCCCTAGTTGGTAGTCGTCAAATCTACGGATTCAACAATAAAATTGACGGAAACCTCTAAAACTCTCTCTGCGCCTCTGCGCCTCTGCGTGATAAAAAAAAGGATAAACTATGACATACAAAATGAACCGCCAAGCCTACGCCGAAACCTACGGACCAACAGTAGGCGATAAAATTAGATTAGCAGATACCGAACTATTTATAGAAGTAGAAAGAGACTTCACAACCTACGGTGATGAAGTAAAATTTGGTGGCGGAAAAGTCATCAGAGATGGGATGGGACAATCTCCTATTTCTAATCAGGATGGGGCTGTAGATTTAGTGATTACAAATGCTTTAATCCTCGATTGGTGGGGAATTGTCAAAGCAGATATTGGCATTAAAGAGGGGAAAATTCACAAAATTGGTAAAGCCGGTAATCCCTATATTCAAGACAATATAGATATTATTATTGGACCGGGAACAGAAGCTTTAGCTGGTGAGGGAATGATTCTGACGGCGGGGGGAATTGATACCCACATCCATTTTATCTGTCCCCAACAAATTGAAGTCGCTATTGCTTCCGGTATTACTACCATGATTGGTGGTGGTACAGGACCAGCTACGGGAACAAATGCCACGACTTGCACTCCTGGACCCTGGAATATGTACCGAATGTTGCAAGCTGCTGACGCATTCCCTGTTAACTTAGGATTTTTAGGAAAAGGTAATACCAGTCAACCTCAAGGGTTAATAGAACAAATTGAAGCCGGGGCGATGGGATTGAAACTCCATGAAGATTGGGGAACAAATCCAGCCACAATTGATACTTGTTTAACCGTTGCTGATGAATATGATGTGCAAGTAGCAATTCATACTGATACTTTAAACGAAGCCGGCTTTGTGGAAGATACAATTGCCGCTTTTAAGCATCGTGCTATTCACACCTACCATACAGAAGGGGCTGGAGGAGGACACGCACCAGATATTATTAAGGTTTGTGGACAAAGTAACGTTTTGCCATCTTCTACTAATCCTACCCGTCCTTACACTGTCAATACTCTAGATGAACATTTAGATATGTTGATGGTATGTCATCACTTAGATGCAGCTATTCCTGAAGATGTATCTTTTGCTGAATCCCGTATCCGTCGAGAAACGATCGCTGCGGAAGACATTCTTCACGATTTAGGCGCGTTTAGTATGATTGCTTCCGACTCCCAAGCAATGGGGCGTGTCGGTGAGGTAATCATTCGGACTTGGCAAACGGCACATAAAATGAAGGTGCAAAGGGGAAGCCTTGCTGGTGATAGTCATGCCGATAATTTACGAGCCAAACGTTATGTTGCTAAATATACAATTAATCCGGCAATCACTCATGGTATTTCTGAATATGTGGGGTCAGTAGAAGCGGGAAAATTAGCCGATTTGTGTTTGTGGAAACCTGCTTTTTTTGGTGTCAAACCGGAAATTGTGATTAAAGGTGGCATGATTGCTTGGTCACAGATGGGTGACGCTAATGCTAGTATTCCCACACCCCAACCTGTATATATGCGACCGATGTTTGGCAGTTTTGCGGGTGCTAGAAATGCGACATCATTAACTTTTGTGTCTCAAGCTGCTTTGTCCAGAGAAATTCCTCAACAATTAAAACTAGGGAAATTAGCGATCGCAGTTTCAGGAACTCGTCAAATCACTAAGCGAGATATGAAATTAAATGATGCTTTACCCGAAATTGAAGTAGATCCAGAAACCTACGAAGTTCGCGCAGATGGTGAATTATTAACTTGTGAACCAGCAACCATTTTACCAATGGCACAAAGATACTTTCTGTTTTAGAAACCCTCCAGATTGAGAATTATTTTATTTCCCAAATTTTGAGTTCCTAATCAACATTTAAGATATCACCGCTGATAATCTAAGTAGGTGAACACAATAAAAATTGGTGTCAACTTAAGCTACAGATAGATAGGTTATTTGTTTGGCTGACAGCCCCGCCCAGAAACGCCACGCTATCATTCCCAGGCGGGTTTTACGGGAATATTCGGTAAGCATAAAGCTCAGTGGCTAAAGCCGCTGAGAGTGTCCTTATTTGAGAATAGGGCGATCGCCTTATCAGTGGCTTGTTTAAGATTCCGAAAACAGACAATATTTCCCTGAGAGTGTCAATAGGTATTTTGGGTTGAGAAAGTCATCAGGTTCGCAACTTAATCAATTGTCCGAGATTTCCACGGTAATGGATCAACAGATTGTCCGTTCACATACAAACCCCAGTGTAAGTGCGGTCCAGTAGATGCACCAGTTGAACCGACTGCACCAATTTTTTGCCCTGCTTGCACAAAATCACCTTCCTTGACATCTATACGACTTAGGTGCATGAAAATGCTGATAACTCCCTGACCGTGATCAATGCCTACTACATTACCATGAACCCGGAATCCTTGGGATACTTTACCCACTAAAGCAACTCGTCCAGCCGCTGGGGTAATTACGGTTGAACCCACTGCACCTGCGTAGTCTTGTCCACGATGGTAGTAGTCTTTGGCAAATTCACCATTGTAGTAACGACGGACTCCATATTTAGTGGATGTTCTCCCAGCATTGGGGGTAAGAAAAGCACCATTCCAATATTTTTCTGGTGTCTGTAGGGCTTTTAATTCTTTTACGCGCTTGAGTTCGTACTCGGTAGCATTAACTCCAGCTTTTCCAGGTGGTAGGGTAATCCGTTGAACGGGAAATTGGCGATCGCGCACCTTTACTGATAAATTTTGTTCTTGTCCATTTTCGGAAACTTTAATGGTTCTCACTCCAGCCTTTTCTAAGGGAGTTGTAGGCACAAAAGAACGATATTTACGAGGTGCAATTTCAAAGGCTGGATATATTTTTTCCCCCACTGTTACAGTAGGATTGCTGGTTTTTTCTGGGGTATTTGCCTCAATGACAACGGAAATTGTATCTCCCAATTGAGGATTTTTAGGTAATACTTGTACTTCTAAAGCTTTTGCTGATGAGCTTAAAGCAATGGGAAAAGCAGCAATTATGCCTATAAACATTTTGGCAGGATTGATAATACTAAAACCTGACAATTTATTCTCTGGATTAATGGGGTTACGCATGATAGTCATAGGCTGATCAACAAATTTTTTGCGGCTGTTAATTAACAGACTAATTTATTGTAGTTAATGTTTCCCCTCAAGGTTAATAAATAAGTAAGTAGGTTGGCGTTGAAAATTGTCGTTATGGCAAGGCAAAAGGCAAGAGGCAAGAGTGAAGAGGGTTTGGGCGATTTTACGTTTCTTTACACAGTTTGGTTTTATTGTGTTCACCTACTTAGTCTGGCAAAATAAATTGTATATTTGGAGAGGAAATAGGTGACAGATCAGGAATATAGAGATTTTTGTGTCCTCAGTGAGTTATAATCACCGTATAAACTGGAAATTAAATTACGAATTATTAAGCTCCCATACCTGAATATTTTTTCAGTCCTCTGCGCCATAAAAAACGATTGGCACCAAAAAATATAAGAAACCAACCTGAGATTGATAGAAATCCTCTGGTTAAATCTACAGGTAGTCCTACTAAAATACTAGCTGGAAAATTAATCATATAAGGAAAAGGTGTGAACATAACTATGTTTCTAATGTTTTCTGGAAAAACATCTAAAGGTGCTATCAAACCTGATAAAAATACAAAAAACAACAACCATAAATTTTCCAAAGCTGCGGCTCTTTCTGTCCAAAATGCAAACATAGCAAAGGTATATTGAATGATAAATCTTAAAGCAAAAACCATAATTACTGCTAAGATAAATAGAAATAAGTTAGTTATACTTGGCAACCAAAAGGCTTGAGGATAGAGAACAAAAAAGAGTGCTGCTAAAAGCAATACAAAAGGCATTCTAGCGACTCTTTCAGCCAGATGGTTGGCAACATGGTGCCAAACCGGATCTAAAGGCTGTAATAATTTTGGTGAAAGTTTACCTTCCAATACTTCTTTTTCAAAATCATAAATTACCCAGACAACGGTGATTTGCCTAGCCAGAAAAACTGCGAAAAAATATCGAGCGAAGTCTACAGATTTAAAAGCAAATTTACCACTATCAGCAGCTTGCATCCAAATACCCATCATGATAATTGGTAAAGAACCAGCTAAAACCCAGAAGATTAATTCGGATCTATATTCCAGCAGATTAGCATAATATACTGATAGCAAAGTTAAGGATTTTTTAACAATTTTTTTCATAGGTATCAATGGTTAAATCCTCTTTGAAAAACCCTACCAATTACCTCTTCTATTGGTGGTTCTGTAACTGTTAAATCTATCACTTCTAAATCGGCTAAAATCTGAGAAACAGTGCGAGTCATGGTTTCTTGTTGGACAATAAATCTCACTGCTCTTCCTTCTAGCATTTGCACATCACCATAGGACATAAGTTTTTCTAGTGGTAATTCTTGAGCTAATTCGACATGAATTTCTCGATAAGGAGCAAAATTTTCTAATAATCCATCTAATCTACCATCGTACATGAGTTTTCCTTGATGAATTAATAACACCCGTTCACACAAAGCTGTAATATCAGCCATGTAATGACTTGTTAATAATATTGTGGCTCGATATAGCTGATTATATTCTTTTAAAAAGTTACGCACTCCTACTTGAGCATTAACATCTAATCCTAAAGTTGGTTCATCTAGAAATAAAACTTGGGGACGGTGTAAAAGTGCTGCTAACAGTTCAGCTTTCATCCGTTCACCTAATGATAATTTGCGGACGGGTTGGGTTAATTTACCTTCTAAAGCCAGCATTTCTGTTAGTTCTCCAACTCGACGTTGAAATTCTTTATCAGAAATATTATAAACTGCGGCGTTAATTCTGAGAGAATCTAATGCCGGTAAATCCCAAATTAATTGCTGTTTTTGTCCCATCACTAAGGTGATTTTTTGCAAAAATGCTTCTTGACGATTAAAGGGAATAAATCCACCGACTTTAACCGTACCTTCAGAAGGATGAATTAATCCTGTTAGCATTTTTAGGGTGGTAGTTTTGCCAGCACCATTAGGACCTAAAAATCCCACTATTTCTCCGGTTTCAATGGTGAAAGTGATATCCTGAACGGCAGGAATTGAGCGATAGGTGCGACGGAAAAAATGGTTAATTGTTCCCTGAATACCTGGTTGTTTTGTGGATACAGGATAGAATTTATTGAGTTTTTCTGCTATAATCATTGACATGAAAAATTTATTTCCTTCTGCCTGATAACGTTGAGTTTCTTCCCTCTAAATAATAATCACACAAATTGCCAGAAAAAGTCGGTCTTGAGGAGGAGGATCATTTTTTTCTAAATTTTCTAATTCCTGATTATTTTCTAGTTAATCTATTCTTACTTCTCTTTAATTCTTCGTCCTGACTCCTGGACTCCTGACTCCTATTTCTATAAGGTGATAGAAGTCACAGATATATATGATTAACATAATCTCAGAGAAATTACAGGAATATCCGGTAAGCGTAAAGCTCAGTGGCTAAAGCCGCTGAGAGTGTCAATATGTTGGGATGATTGACATTAACTGAACTCTAGGCAGTCATCTATGACAGCCTACTATCAGTCTGTCATTTTTTGTTGTTTGCTAATATCATAACTTGTGATAAGTATAACATATCCCCACAACTAGTACATCATGGCGTAAATAAAGCAACCATTTTTAAGCCTTGTAATCAATAGACATCTCCAGAAATTAAAGATACTTGGACTGAAAAACCTGTAGAGACGTTATATGGAACTTCTCTACAATCTTTTTTGGAGATGTCTAATCAAATTTTCAGAGCTTTTAATAGTCATGCTATTTACGCCGCAGTGTACTAGTTAATAACCTGACAAATATTTGCCATAGCTACTACCAACTTTAGGGAATTCAAGACTTTTAAACAGGGTTTTGATTATGACATCGCTTGAATGATGTAATCAAAGTAAGGTGCAGTTTCCCCAGCGTCTTCTGCATTTAATAAATCCAAGGACGCTTGTTTGAGAGAGGTGATAGCTTCTACCATTCCAGGTACAGGAACGCCTAGAGAGTTGTACATTTCCCGCACACCAACCAAACCAATTTTTTCAATAGGTTCTTTGTCACCAGCAAGTACACCGTAAGTAATGAGGCGTAAGTACCAGCCAAAGTCCCGAATACACAAAGCCCGTTGTTTTTCACCGTAAGCATTACCACCGGGGGCGATAAAGTCAGGGCGTTTTTGCCAAAGTTTTTTGGTGGCTTCTTGAACGATCTTTTTCTCGTTTTCGGAAAGGGTGGCGGCGATTCTTGTGCGCTGCACACCTGTTTCCAAAAATGCTTTGATGTTTTTGAGTTCGCCACTGCTGGGGTAACGCAGTTCGTCGTCAGCTTGGAGAATAACTTGGCTAATTACAGTCATGATTATCTAAATGAACTGAAATATTTATATCTGCTAGTTTACCGACTTAAAGGGACATTCGTGAAGTGTATGGGAAGATAGAGATAAATTAATTTACAAAAAAATGGGCTAAAAGCCCCGAAATTAAAACCTACAGCAAATTGTCATCAAACCCGGAAAAAGAACCCCACCCCCAACCCCCTCCCCGCAAGCGATGAGGGGGTTAAGATGTACCTTATATGATTGGAAATCGCTGTAAAAATCCTAAATACTCTTAAATTCTAATGTTTTTTAATCCGGAAATGAAAGCCGTGTGGGGGATTTATCCCCTAGTGACTTATGGTGTTACACTATTTGTAACAGGAAAGGTAATCAACCTGTATAAAAACCTAACTACCTAACGGTAATTTGTACCTTGACAATTAGATCTATGCGTTTCTACTGCATTGTTCTAGCTTCTTCCTAGCAGTAGTTAAAAGATTTATAGGGACTAGTAGTCTGTCAACCCGAAAATGACGGGTGAAGGCAAGCAGGGGGAGAAGAGGGGCAGGGGGGGCAGGGGAGGGAAGAACAGAAGTTTTTTCCGATCATTACCCGTCAAAATAAATTTGACAGACCACTAGACAAATCAGAATTTTGAAACTTTCTCGTTTCAAGTTAAACAGGACTTGCAGTAATGCAACTACGGTCGGGCAGACCGAAAGTTAACGCTTGGGGAGAGTCCCACCTCTGGGTTAGACAACGCAAGGAATCTAGTTTAAGTGGTCTCGTCGAACCAAGAATCCCCGTGTCTTGAGACCGGGGAGTGTCAAAATTTCACATTGGGCAACTTCCGCTTCCTAGTGAGAAAGTTCCCTGTTCTCTAGCAACTGACTAATGACTAATATAATGTGGCGACAAGATGAAATTATTGAACTGGAAATTACTGATTTAAGCGACACTGGGGATGGTGTGGGACGCTTTGAACAGAGGGTGGTTTTTGTTCCTGATACTGTTCTGGGCGATCGCCTACTTGTTAAACTATTCAATGTTAAGCCAAAATATGCCTATGGTCAGGTGCAGGAATTATTGCAAGCCTCGCCTCAACGGGTGCGTCCCAGTTGTATTGTCGCTGATAAATGTGGTGGTTGTCAGTGGCAACATATTAATTATGACTACCAATTAATCGCCAAACACAATCAAGTAACTCAAGCTTTAGAAAGAATTGGCGGTTTTGTGAATCCACAGATAGATCCCGTCTTAGTAACTGCTGCATCCTTCGGCTATCGCAACAAAGTCACCTATCCTATCGGTAGGTCAGCCACAGGTCATGTCCAAGCTGGATATTATCACAAAGGTACTCATAAATTAATCAACTTGAATCAATGCCCCGTCCAAGACCAGCGATTAAATCCCCTATTAGCTGAAGTAAAATTGGATATTGAAAAGCAAGGTTGGTCAATTTATGACGAAACCCGACATAAAGGCTTAATTCGCCATTTGGGTTTACGCATTGGTCGTCGCACAGGAGAAATGCTGCTAACTTTGGTCGTCAAAGATTGGAATTTACCAGGAATTGAAACCCAAGCACAGCAATGGTTACAGCGTTATCCTGAGTTAGTTGGTGTGTCACTTAACCGCAATAGCGATCGCACAAATGCTATATTTGGATCAGAAACCCGTTGTCTAGCTGGAACCCCCCACCTCCAAGAAAAATTCGCCGGACTAGATTTTCAAATCGGACCAGATACATTTTTCCAAGTGTACACAGAAACAGCCGAAGCACTCCTAGCAGTAATTCAGTCAGAACTGAACCTACAAGGAGATGAAATCCTCATTGATGCCTATTGTGGTATAGGAACATTAACTTTACCCCTAGCCAAACAAGCACGGCACGTCACAGGGTTAGAATTGCAATCCACAGCAGTACAACAAGCAACTATCAATGCCAAAGAAAATGGAATCAATAATGTCACATTCCAAGTAGGCGCAGTAGAAAAGATTCTCCAGAATTTGGAAATTATCCCAGATGTCGTCTTACTTGATCCGCCCCGCAAAGGATGTGAAGCTAACGTTATTAAAACATTAAGAAACCTGAAACCATCTCGAATTGTTTACGTCAGTTGTAAAGTAGCCACCCTCGCCCGTGACCTCAGATTACTTTGCGAAGATGGGCTATATAAACTCACAAGAGTGCAACCTGCCGACTTTTTTCCTCAAACTGCCCATGTAGAAGCAGCCGCTTTTCTAGTCCTGTCGGAAAATGATCAGAATAGTTAATTCTTTCTAAAAATAAAAATCAGAAATTTGTACTCTAGTGGATACTCATAATGGTAAAATGGAATTACATAAAAATAGAAACTCATTTTGTTTTAAAGAAATCGAAGCTGTATAGAATCTGAAGGAAGAGATTAAATTGTGTTAAATACAAACTAGCAGCTAATCAGAGCGTCCTGCCCATTCTGTTTAAAAATAGCAATTCTTATTCATCTAGCAAATGAACGGATTGACTTTAGCAAGTTGTACATCAACAATATGAATTCTCATTCCCAGTTATCGGCCAAGAGCATTTTTATAAATTTAGTTTTACAGACTCAAGTTTGAAGGCAGCATGGCTACCTAATTTTTATCAGAATGCCTGAAAAAGCTTTCCTGATGTCTAGCTAAATAAAAGCTACGGGGTTTCTCTTGTGATTACCATTTCTCTTCGTCCAGTTGGGCGTTATTGGGGGACAATTAGTTTTGCCTCCACCCTCTATCTTTGTCCAATCCTAGATTTACTCTTGAACGATATTCCCGTAAAATTACAATCGGAACTACGACTAGGACTCCAAGAAGCCCTAGTAAATGCCGCTAAACATGGGAATAATCTTGATCCCGGCAAATTAGTCGTAGTTCAGTTCTCATTAATAAATAATCAGTATTGGTGGATTATCTCAGATCAGGGCAGCGGTTTCACACCCTCCCTCGAAGATCATAGTGATCCCGATGACTATTTACCACCAGACGAAGCAGAAAGTGGGCGGGGTATGTCCTTACTGCATCAGATTTTTGATCAAGTAAAATGGAATGGCAAAGGGACAGAACTTACCCTTTGTAAGCAAGTAGAAAGCCGTCGTTTACTATCTTTGCGAAGATAAGAGGGGGCAGGGGGCAGGGAACAGGGAACAGGGAACAGGTGACAGGGAACAGGTGCTACGCCACGGGGACAGGTGCTACGCCACGGGGACAGGGAACAGGTGAGAGCTATTTCTTTATTACCTCGCGCTGATGTCCGTGCGTGGGGCAAGGAGGGGCGGAGATTGACTTATCTAGCCAGCCTACAGCCTGTTCTAGCCTAGCCTGTGCTTCTTGGGGTTCATTTTTGACCAAAAACACCATTGCGGCGGCTGCCTGTTCACTAGCGCGAGCATTGCGATTAGACTTGAGGCGATGCCAATCATCGGGAGAGATACTCAACCGTTCCATGAGTGCCTGTGCTAGTTCTAGAGTGCTGATTTCATTTAGTTGATTAGTTTGTGACATAAGACTAAGTGCCGAGTTAAGAGTAAAAGTTATGATTTAACCATCATAGCTAATGATTAATCACCAATGACTAATTTAGAGGAAAATTCCCAGCCAGATTTTGCACAGGAATTAGAGGAAATAGAGGCTGAACTCCAATTCTTGAAAGATAGATATGCTCAAGTGCAAAAAGATCAACAACAAAAGGCACAATGGCAACAAGAATTAAAAAATTTAAAGGAAAATAGAAAGCAGACTCCAGAAATTAAAGCCGAGTTAAATCGCCTTCAAAAACAATTAGAAGTATTAGAAATCAACCTAGAAAGCCAGTTGTTTTCTTGGGTAAGTCTGAAAAGACCTTTTTGGCAAGCTATTCGTTTTGGCGGTTTAGGTGTTATTATAGGTTGGTTATTAAAATCTTGGGTTGGTTGATTTAAAAGATCCCCGACTTCTTTAAGATCCCCGACTTCTTTGAGAAGTCGGGGATCTGAAATTCTTTAAAAAATACAAATTGTAGAAAATGCTAAATCCTCGTATTGCAGAAATATTAAGAAGTGGTAAACCAGAACAAACTTTGGTAGTCCAAGGTTGGGTAAGAACAAAACGCGAATTAAAAGGATTTGCATTTTTGGAAGTTAATGATGGTTCATCTTTAGGTAATTTACAAATTGTCATTAATCAAGATTTACCAGACTATCAAGGAATATTAAAACAGATCAATACAGGTGGTTCTATAGAAGTATCAGGAGTCCTAGTAGCTTCTCAGGGTAAAGGACAAAGAATAGAATTAAAAGCAGATACAGTGAAAGTATACGGAGATGCTGATCCTGATACTTATCCTCTGCAAAAGAAACGCCATTCCTTTGAGTTTCTCCGAACCATAGCCCATTTACGTCCGCGAACTAACTCCTTTGGTGCAGTATTTCGAGTCAGAAATGCTTGCGCGATCGCTATTCACCAATTTTTTCAACAACGGGGTTTTTTATGGGTACATACTCCCATTATTACCGCCAGTGATTGTGAAGGTGCAGGTGAATTATTTAGTGTGACTAATTTCAATTTAAAGAATGTTCCCAAAACCGAAAATCAAGAAATTGACTATAGCCAAGACTTCTTTAGTAAACCTGCATATTTAACAGTTAGTGGCCAATTAGAAGCCGAAATTATGGCTATGGCTTTTACGAATGTCTACACCTTTGGTCCCACATTCCGGGCTGAAAATTCTAATACTTCTCGTCACTTAGCCGAATTTTGGATGGTTGAACCAGAAATGGCTTTTTGTGATTTAGAAGGTGATATGGATGTAGCTGAGGAGTTTCTCAAACACATTTTTAAATATGTGATGGAAACCTGTCCCGAAGACATGGAATTTTTTAATGAACGGATTGATAATACTGTTTTAGAAACTGCCAATAATATTATTAACAATCAGTTTGCACGATTGACTTATACAGAAGCAGTCAAACTTTTAGAAAAAGCTGATGTTAAGTTTGATTACCCTGTGAGTTGGGGTGCAGATTTACAATCAGAACATGAACGCTATTTAGCTGAACAATTGTTCAAAAAGCCGGTCATTGTTACAGATTATCCTGCCCAAATTAAAGCTTTTTATATGCGGTTGAGTGATGATGAAAAAACCGTCCGGGCTATGGATATTCTCGCACCGAAAATAGGCGAAATTATTGGTGGTTCACAACGGGAAGAAAGACTTGATGTTTTAGAAAAACGGGTATTAGCACAGGGTATGAAACCAGAGGATTTGTGGTGGTATTTAGATTTACGTCGTTATGGTACTGTTCCCCACGCTGGTTTCGGTTTGGGGTTTGAAAGATTGGTGCAATTTATGACGGGCATGGGAAATATTCGGGATGTCATTCCGTTTCCTCGCACACCACAAAGCGCGGATTTTTAATTATTTTAACGTGAATTCATTGAACCTCACCCCAACCCCTCTCCGACGCGGAGAGGGGCATATTGGTTTGTTTTTAGCAAATTTTTGGCTATCTATTTTCTATCCTCCTGCATTATAAATTATCCAAGGTTTTAATTGGCGATCGCACCATTTACCCGCAACTAACTCTGTCACTAAAGGTGTAATCATAAATTTAGCTGGAAAACCCCCCAATACATCCACTCGCACACAAGAATAAGGCTGTTTACTCTCAAAACCACTCCCACTCCGTCCCACATACAACAGCGAATCAGCAACCTTACGAATGGCAAGATCCCCATTATTATTGAAAGTTTCCAGCAATTCTCCTCCTTCTTGACGTTGACGACGAAGACGACGACCACTACCACCGGCAATAATATAATTAATATAAGAATCTGCGTGTCCTGTATTAACAGTTTGCAAATGCTCAAAACAATGTGCGTGTCCGCTGAATATTATATCTACTATTGGGCGTTTCTGAGTTATATTACCTAAACTTGTCGCCACCTCATCAAAAACATCCCGTAACCGATGACGAACCGCTAAAGTTTGCCTTTGATTCCATTTACTACCTTCCGTCACATAAGGTGGATGATGGAAAAATATTACCCGTCCTCTAACTGCGTCATTCTGCCAAGATGCAATTAACTTTTCTTTTAACCAAGTCAATTGTTCAAAATCAACATTAGTATTTGTATGAGAATCTAATTGCTTTTCAATATCAATTTTCACTTCATTGATTTGGTCTAATTTTGCCCCAAGTTCAGCCAATAATTCCGCGTCATCAGACTTTTCAGGATTGAGTTTGTCACATTCCGTCAAAATCCGTAATTCTTCCTTGTCAATTTCCTGACGACGTTGCCCTAATTCCCGACGGAAATCATCCCCAGCTTGGTTATGAGGTAAAGGATCTGGAGTATTGAAAGTGTTAGAATCTAAGGCAAAAAAGTCAATACCACCGTAACAAAAATTATAGTAGCGATTAGGTAAACGAGTAAAATTTCCTGGCTGATAACGCAAACATTTACCCGTACCAGTTTTAGCGTTGTAATGCTGTTTTAAATATTCTTCTAAGTTAGTTGGAGAAACTGCCGCCAAATAATCTAAAAATGCTCTAGCATAAGCATCACCTTGATTTGAACCATGCCAACCAATCTCAATATCTTTATAACGCAACATCCGCCGCAAAGGCAAAGTTGGACCAGTTAACAACCGATAGAGTAAAGGCACATCATAGTAATCATGATTACCCAGCACTGGTAAAATCGGCAGCTTAAATACCATCTGATCATAAGCGATATCTTGAGGCTGATGACCACCAACCAAAAATTCCCGATAAGGTTCAATAAAATTGGCTGGGTAATATTCACGAGAACCCACCATATAAATCACATCACCAGTGTGCAGCACAAAGCGGCAATCATTACCATGATTTACCATCATTTTGGCAACTTCCCGTTGGGGATGGTGTCCAGAATAGGACTTAGTGCCAGTATCACCCATCACCATAAACGAAAAATCTGGACTTTCTGAGTTGCCATCATCTATCACCATGCAGGTTTGGTCAATTCCCTGCTGTAAAATACTCGAATGCTGCCAGCGCACCCGTTGTTTCATCTTTTGAATTTTGACAGAAATCGGTGGTTCAGAAATCAATTTCATAGGAAATAATATTGTCAGAAATGGCTAACGCCACGCTACGCTATCAGGATATCCAGGATTTAAGGATTAACAGGATTACGGTTTAAAGGCGTTGCTGAATCGAGGTATTAAATTCCCAAATTGAACCTTTAAAACTCAAACCTCAGTGCGTCTACTCTTCGAGATCACGAAGCGTGATTGCGCCTTTGCGTGAGACTAAAATTCATACCCTTAATCAGCAACGCCCGGTTTAAATTAGTCCGCGTAGGCGGACTTTGTTTGTGTAGCTGCGACTTCTAGTCGCCTAATATTGATAAACTAGCGAAAACCTGTTTCACCAATTGCTGAGTTTTATTTTCTAATTGTTGCCAATCCACATCCCCATATTCATCAATTAAGCTAGTATCAATATTAACTGCTGTATTCTCTGGACTATAATTCAGAAAACATAATTGATAACACAAATCCCACAAATCTAGATTGACTTGTTGTCCATTACGTTGTAAAAGCAAATGATATCCTGCATGGGGCATAGGTAAACTCGCCAGAGTTTTTCTAATTTCCTCCGCTTGTATGGGTGTTGCGGTTTCTATTTCTTGTACCAACTGAGTTACCAAGGCTTTGGTTTCATCAGGGGTATTAGCAGGCCAAGTTAATACATCTTGATAAGTGCCTTGCCAATCAGATATATCCAACTGCTTGCGAAGATTATCAATCACACGAATGAACGCAGGTTGCATCAAGATTTCAGCTTGTTGCCATGAGGTAGAATTAGTTATCTTAGGTGGCATAGCTAGTCAATAGGGATACTGATCGTAAAATTAACAATTTGGTTCAATAAAAAAACTATACTTCATAGCGATCGCCAAAGTAGTTAAGCTGTCAGGCATTTAAATTGCTGGTTGAGACGAGGGAATTTTTCTTCTGTTTTCTTTCCTCTTTACTCCTGACTGCTGACATAATTTAAATCTTTTCTCAAGATACCTGATTTTAGAAAGAGAAATTTGGAGATATTGACTACTAGCGGGAAAATTAAGCTGTAAAGCTGGGGAGGGAAATTATGATAGGCAAATTACTAGATCATCGCTACCAAGTCATTCGCGTCTTGGCGACAGGGGGATTTGGTCAAACCTATATTGCCCAAGATACCAGACGGCCAGGCAATCCCATCTGCGTGGTTAAACACCTGAAACCAGCTAATTCTGACCCTAACATCTTTGTTACTGCTAAACGCCTGTTTAATAGCGAAGCAGAAACGTTAGAAAAATTGAGTAACCATGACCAAATACCCAGACTTCTTGCCTATTTTGACGAAAATAAGGAATTCTTTCTAGTTCAAGAATTTATTGACGGTCATACTCTCAATGAAGAACTTATCCCTGGACAGCCTTGGAGTGAAGCCCAAGTCATGCAAATGCTGCTGGAAATCTTGAGTATTTTAGAGTTTGTTCACCAGGAAGGTGTGATTCACCGCGACATTAAGCCAGATAATATTATTCGCCGTGCGGCTGATTATAAATTAGTTTTAGTAGATTTTGGTGCAGTTAAACAATTGCGTTGGCCTTGCCCGCCGCAGGCATCGCCCTTGGTTATGGTCGGCGGACAGCAAACAGCTACAGTAGCCATTGGCACACCTGGCTATATGCCGACAGAACAGGGACAAGGTAAACCCCGTCCTAATAGTGATATTTACGCTTTAGGGATTATCGCCATTCAGGCATTAACAGGAGTCCCAGCTAGTCAATTACAAGAAGATCCAGATACAGGGGAAATTAACTGGCAACATTTAATTCCTGTGAATCCTGGTCTAGTCGCAATTTTAACGAAAATGGTACGTTACCATTTCAAAGAACGTTATCAAACAGCAACGGAAGCTTTACAAGCTTGTCAAGAGTTGGTAAATATCACCCCCGAACTTGCCCAACCTTCCGTATCTCCTCAAATTATTTATCAGTCTCCGCAAAATCTAGCTTCAAGATTTACACAGAAAACAATGGCGGTTTCGCCCGCTAATCATGTTCCTGTTCAACCTGCACCTCAACAATATATTCCCCAAGAATCTAATAAACCAGATCCTTTACCTTTATTAATTGGCATATTATTAGTTGGTAGTGTAGCCGCTTTATTTACAAATGTATATCCCAATTTTAAGAGTTTAACTGGTAATCCAACGGGAGAAAAAACCAAATTAACAAATAACTGTATGGCTGTAGTTGCGGCTAATTCTAATATCCGTTCTGAACCCAGTGCCATCAATTCTGATAATATTTTGAAAACCTTGGGTGTAGCCAGTGAATTTGAGGTGACAGGTAAACGCACAAATCGAGGTTGGGTAGAAATTAAACTGTCATCTGGACGTTTAGCATGGGCGCATTCTGATATTATTGCTAATAACGAAACATGGATTTCTTGCCGTCGAGATAAAGGTTTGGCTATTCAAACTGTAGATGATAGTCCTTTAATTGCATCTCGTCCAGTTCCTCAAGTTTCCGCCAAATCTGCGGTAGAAACTCCCACTCCTGAATCATCTCCACCAGCCATCGAAGATAAGACAAAAACGGTAGCAAAAGCTCGACAAAAGTTTGAATCAGGAGATTTACAAGGAGCAATTTCTCTTTTAAAATCAACTTCGGGCAATGCTGTTTCTGGGATTAAAGACACAGTTGATACTGTTAATCAATGGCAGAGTGATTGGGCAAAAGCCGAAGCGTTAGCTAAAGATATTAATAAAGCTATTGATAATGGTCAATGGGATGAGGTTTTAGCTTATCGAGATCATCCAGAAAAGCTACCTAATATTAAATACTGGCGTGATAAATTAGAACCAATGTTTAAACAAGCTGCTGATAATGCCGCTAAACAAGTATTACCCCAAGAAAATAAACCAACTCCTTCAGCAACACCAAAAGATGGGGTTTAAAACACTAGATTATAATGTAGCGACTGTCTTGATTGTCAAGCGATCGTTAAGGAAAAATTTAAAGTCTAGGAAAAAAGTCAGAAAATAGAGGAGAAAAACAGAACAGAACAAAACAGGTAAATTATAGATTGCCATAAATTACCAAACTAGATTGGAGGTATAAAAACGACAGTAGAACTTTATGCAGAAATTGGTTGTGAGTCTTGAGAAATAGACCAAGGAAGATGATCTCGAATCATCGCATTTAAAATAACTAACATTTTATGAACGCAAGCAGTAATGGCCAATTTTTTGGGTTTACCACGTTCAACCAAGCGCTCATAAAAAGTTTTGATAACAGGATTATGACGCATGGCAACAACAGCACCCATATAAAGAATGGCACGAACATGGGCGCGACCACCATTAATCATGCGCTTACCTTTGTGCTGACCACTATCATGATTAATTGGTGCAACACCAACTAAGCGAGAGATTTGTTTGGCAGTTAATTGACCTAATTCTGGTAAGTCAGAAACTAAAGTGGTAGAAATTACTTGACCAATGCCAGGAGTAGTTTTGAGTAGATTGACTTTATCAATCCATTGTTGATTATTTTGGGTCAACGTCTCAATTTCTTGATTGAGTTGTTGAAGATGTTGCTCAAGATAATCAATATGGGATTCAATATCTGTCAAAGCTTTACCACGAGCGCGGTCACGGCGATTCTTTTCCGCTGTAGACATTTCTACTAATTGTCTTCGGCGACTAATTAATTCGCCTAATTGACGTGACATTTCACAATCAAAATGCTAACACCTCCGGTTTCATTGCTTCACCGAAATGCGCCAAAATCTGTGCATCAATGGCATCGGTTTTGGCTAACTTACCTGTAGCTTTAGCAAAGTCTCTTCCCTGACGAGGATTGATTAATGCTACTGGTAAAAGAGCCGCTTGCAATTGAATGATTAATTCTGTTTCTAGTCCTCCTGTTGCTTCCAGTACGATTAGGTTTAAATCGTTAGATTGAAGTTGCTTAACTAGATTAGCTATTTCTGTTTCAGTATTAGCAAATTGAAATGCTTTACCCATTGGACGGATATAAACATCAAGTGTTGCTTTACTTACGTCAATGCCTACCCATTGGGAGATATAATCCATTTTTAACTCTCCAATTTCAATTACTTCTTTTTAATTTGTTTTGTTTTTATTCATCCCCTTGATTTCACTCATCCTTGCACGATACGGGCTATATTATCTATGTCTTTGTTCATAGTTTTTACCCCAGGCGACTGTTCGAGTTCTGTCATGGAGATTGTTGTGGTGATCCTTGCTACAAAGCGGTCTTTTCTGACCCAGGTTGGGACGGTCTACCACTTCTTCTAACATACCTCTAAGATACAAGGTTGGGTTGACGCAAGGAAACCCAACATGATGAAATCAAAAATGATTATAGCAGTATGCTCGTGAGTGAGATACAATCAGCAAATCGCAAAGTCTGTAGGGGCGCAGGGTCTGCGCCCTCAATTATATTGCATCCTACCGATAACCGCTATAATTAGTGGTGCAAAATAAATTATATACTTCATCACTCTATGGGAAACCCAGGAATAATTATATCAATTTCCTGCATTAGTTGTAAAGTTTCTGTTAAAGCAATGACAATTTTTTGATAATGGTTAATTTCCTCTGGAGATAATTCTCGCTTGGCGTTTTTTCTGTCTTTTAGCCATTTATCTAATACTTGATATCCACCAATCTTAAATTCCCAGATATGTGGGGGAATATCGGTAAAATAACTTTGTTTATTTATATAAACCCTTTGCAATTCTGAATTATAAGTAACTTCACTAACTTGATTATCTCCTATTTGTTGATAGGTTGTAATTAAATTATTGAGTATATCCGATTTCATTAAATGTAAATTAACTAATTCCTCTCCTTTAATAGCTAATTCGTTAAATAGGTTTTCGTTACTGGTTAGGGGAAGACGGGGAAAATCAATCTTGAGAAATTCAGCGTAGCGAGTGCGATAAGTGGGACTATGAAATATTGCATAAGCATAGTAAAATATTTGTTCTGGAGTTGGTGTTTTACCCAGTTTTTCTTTGATAGCTTCTAAGAATTTTGGAGATAAATTAGGAGTTTTTTCTAGGAAAAGGTTAGTTTGTTTATTTTCTGTATTTGGATATGTGTAAAGTGGGAAATAGTAACTTCGTTCTCTTGAATTAATTGATATACTATTACCGTCTCCTATATCTTCAGCAACAAAACAATGTTGAAAACCTATTTCTTTTTGCTGACGACATAAAATTAATGCTAAATTATTAAATTGTAAATTCCTCATAACTTCTTGTTTTGTCAATTCCACAATATCTTTATGATGATAATAAAATCTTTTATCAAACGGACGATATAAATATGTAGTAAAATAACTCTCCCAGGTTAAATTTTTACTTAGGGACAATCTTTTTAGAGAAAGTTTCCAATCACGAGTATCTTTTAGATCATATATCGTAGATATTTGTTCATCTGTGATTTGTAAATTTATAAAGTCCTCTATTCTTTTACGAAGTTGATCTAAATCAAAATCTATAACAAAATGATCTCGATGAGTTGTAACTCCTGTTGAATTTACAGGAAAAATATCTGTAACATTCCAACCTTGATTATATTCCGTTGCTAAATCAAAATTTTTCGGTGCAAAAAAGTAATTAGGTGCAGTTGGTTGTAACTCTATCCAATCAACATTATCTAAACTTGCAGACTCTAAAAAATTATATTTATCCTCACGATTTCCCCATAAATCATAATATAACACCTTAGCCATTTCCTTAATCCTATCTCTAGATTTATAAGCAGTAGAACCATAATCAGGTTTACTTTTTTCTCGCACAGCAATTAAAATAGCTACACCTTGTTGAATATCAAAAACATTTTGATCAATATTACCATCTGGAGTAGTTTCTTTTAATAAAGAATTACCATGTAAATCCATAATATATAAAGTGTCAAAATACTTTAATAATTCTTCTCTCATTCCCCGATGAACTAACCCATTAAGATAGGAATGATTAGTAATAAAACCAATAATACCCGCATTGTGACTATTATTTTCTATTTGATATTGAGCAAATCTAATAAATTTAATATAATCATCATCCAAAGGTTGAATATTTTTCTCACCTTCTAATCTTACCCTACCTTTATATAATTCTAAAAGTTCGCCAATGTGGGTTAATTCCGTAATAGTTTTACCTACTTTACCAGTTTTATAAATTCTATTCCACACTGAACCAGTATATTCCACATCTGCTAAATATTTTTCATCTTGATTTAAGATTCTTTTCCGTTTACTAGTATTTTGAGAACTGACAGAATAGGGGGGATTCCCTAATACTACAGTAATGGGAATTTCTGTTTTCACTTTTGCTGCTTGACTTGATTCTTCCGCAATAATTTGGGTAATACCAGGAATTAAATCACCTTGTTTTATTCCTTCTTCTAACGTATTGGTTAAATAAACCTTTAATCTTTCTTCTGGTGCAAATTTATAATCTAAGTCTCCTAATAACAAACCTAATTTTAAGTGTGCTATAGTATAAGAAGTCATCAATAATTCAAATCCAAACAAGCGGTTTAAAAGTTTTGCATCTCTTAAAAAACTATTCCATTTATCAACACCATATTTAGCAACATTATCACGAATTTGTTTAATAACTGCATATAAAAAAGTTCCTGTTCCGGTTGCGGGGTCAAGAATTGTTACTTTGCGATTTCCTAAACCGTATTGTAAATCAAAAATTTCCTCATTTACTAAAAGTTCATTAACAGAACGAACAATAAAATTAACCACAGGTTCAGGAGTATAATAAACTCCTCTACTTTTTCTTAATGATGCTTGATAAGCTGCTAAAAATGTTTCATAAAAGTGAATAACTGGGTCTTCTGTGCGGGTTTCTTGACCAAAATTTTCTAAAATATTGGTCATGTCTATGTTGTTGAATAAATCTATTAAATTTTCAGTTGATTTGTGAATTTTACTAACACTATTAGTTCCTAAAACTAAATCAAATAAGCCTTTCAAAAAGGGGATTCTATCACTAATATAAATACTTGCTGTTGTGCGGTTAAATGTAAATTCTCCAGGGTTTTGTGCATGACCAATTTTTGCGGTAAATAACCCATAAGCAATAGTTTGGGCGTACATATCGGCAAATTTATCATTATCTATATCTAACAATAGTAATTTTTTAAAGGTTTCTTTTAACTGACTTAATTCTTCGTTATGATCTTCTATTAATAAAGATAATTCAATGGCATTTCTAATAGTTTTAGTATAAGCAGCCATCTCTTTAGCTAAATCATAATAATTATTAATATCTTTAGCTTTTTGATTCAGAAATGATTGTAATAATTCTGTGATAGGTGTTAAATCATCAACTAGAGTAATTTCTCCTTGTTCTAAAGTAGCTAGTTCAGCGATTTTTTCACATTCTCCATTAACATACCAACGGAATTGTAGATAATTAGTTAAAATGAAGTTATAACCTATATTTGATTCTAAATAACGTTTAATTTGCTGTTCATTTTGTTTATCTAATTTAGTAATGTTGATATTAATATCTTTAGCTTCTATATATCCCACAACGCGCTCATTTTTTCTGATAGTTAAATCAGGTATTCCTGCTTGATTACCTTTTTCCTCTACTATGGTATTAATGCCAATTTCTAAACCTTCTATTAAACCTTGTAAACTGGAGTAGTGACTACGTTCTCCACCATGTTTAATATTTTTTTGTAGGTTTTGGATGTAGTTATTAAAGTTAAACATAGTTGTTATTTTTTAGATTATTGAGTGTTCAGAATAGCATATATTTGTTCATTTCGCATTGATAAAAATAAAATTTTATTAGTCTTAGTAAAAAATTACAATTATAGATTTTAGGTAAGAATGCAGCTATAGCGATCATTCATGGACAGATCCCCGACTTCTTTAAGAAGTCGGGGATCTATAATTTGGGATTTACCACTTTTATATAAACCAGAACTTAGGGAACACCAAAAAATAAATTACCCAATTTTGTGGGATGGGCATCCTGCCTGTCCTTGATGATTAGCAGGCTTTTCGGCCCGCACCACAAGAAATTTTTGGGTATTTTTTTAATTGGAAGTCCCTTAGGCAAAATACCTCTAAAACTCTCTTTATCTTCGTGTCCTTCATACCTTCGTGCCTTCGTGGTTCATTCTTTCGTAACTTGTGGGTAAGTCCTATTGGTCAAACTTACCCAAAAATCCCTGTTAAATCTCCTTTCTCCGTGTTCTCTGTGTCCTCTGTGGTTCGTTTTTCCTTTCCTACTACGTAAGAAAAAACCTATTACCAACTAAAACACCTTCAAAATTACGGTTTACCAGATTCATCAGTTGCTAGACTCAGATAAGCTAGTAAAGAAGATCCTTAAAAACTGAGTAAATATTCCCAACAGACGAACTACGTTGTAACTGAAATATGTTTGATGCACTATCTGACCGTTTAGAATCCGCCTGGAAAAAACTGCGAGGACAGGATAAAATCTCCCAATCCAATATACAAGACGCTTTACGGGAAGTGCGTCGGGCTTTGTTGGAAGCAGATGTTAATCTCCAGGTAGTCAAAGATTTTATTAGCGAAGTTGAAACCAAGGCACAAGGGGCTGAAGTTATCGCTGGTGTACGTCCTGACCAACAATTCATCAAAATTGTTCATGATGAATTAGTGCAGGTGATGGGGGAAGAAAATGTTCCCCTCGCAGAAGTTCCAGGTAAGACCACCGTTGTTCTTATGGCTGGTTTACAAGGGACAGGGAAAACCACAGCTACTGCTAAATTAGCTTTGCATTTACGAAAACAAGATCGTAGTTGTCTGCTAGTGGCTACAGATATATATCGTCCCGCAGCTATTGACCAGTTAATTACCCTTGGTAAGCAAATTGATGTCCCAGTATTTGAACTGGGAATTGAAGCAGACCCCGTAGAAATAGCCCGTCAAGGTGTGGAACGTGCCAGAGCCGAAGGCATAAATACAGTAATTATTGATACTGCCGGACGCTTACAAATTGACGAAGATATGATGGCGGAATTAGCCCGCATCAAAGAAATAGTCCAGCCCGATGAAACCCTGTTAGTTGTGGATGCAATGACCGGGCAAGAGGCGGCAAATCTCACGCGCACCTTCCATGATAAAATCGGTATTACTGGGGCAATCCTGACCAAAATGGATGGGGATAGCCGAGGTGGCGCGGCGTTGTCTGTGCGGCAAATTTCCGGTGCGCCGATTAAATTTGTGGGTGTAGGGGAAAAAGTCGAGGCTCTACAACCGTTTTATCCTGACCGGATGGCTTCGCGGATTTTGGGTATGGGGGATGTTCTCACCTTAGTTGAAAAAGCCCAAGAAGAGATAGATTTGGCAGATGCGGAGCAAATGCAGGAGAAAATCCTGTCAGCGAAATTTGATTTTACTGACTTTCTCAAGCAAATGCGGTTGTTGAAAAACATGGGTTCTTTGGGCGGAATTATGAAGATGATTCCGGGCATGAACAAGCTTTCTGATGACCAGTTAAAGCATGGAGAAACCCAGCTAAAACGCTGTGAAGCCATGATTAATTCCATGACGGGCAAAGAACGCCGTGATCCAGATTTATTATCGAGTTCTCCCAGTCGCCGTCGCCGCATAGCTTCTGGTTCTGGGTACAGAGAAGCGGATGTGAGTAAACTGGTAGCAGATTTCCAAAAAATGCGATCGCTCATGCAGCAAATGGGACAAGGTGGTATACCAGGAATGCCAGGAATGTTTGGTGGTGGTAATCCCTTAGCCGCAGGTGGTAATCGCCCCTCAGCCGGCTGGCGTGGCTACCCCGGTGGCGCACCACCAGCGAAGAAAAAGAAGGAGAAAAAGAAAAAAGGTTTTGGGACTCTTTAGAATTTAAGCACAAAATCCCGAATTTCTTCCATAAATTCGGGATTTGCCAAATGCAATAATTATGGTGTTTGTTCAGGGTCTATCGCAAATCACTATAATTGTTAATATATTCATCAGTGCCACTGCTTGTGTTCAAAACTTTATTTACCTTTGGTAAAATGGAGATTCAGATATGGTACAGCAACTTATACCACCAGAAATCAAACCAGAAATCAAACCAGAAATCATCTACCCTGATAGTGATGGCAACCCTATGTCTGATAATACTAAACAATATGAATGGATTGTTAAAATTAAGGAAAATTTAGAAATATTATTCGCCCCAAACAATGATGTATTTATAGCTGGTGATTTACTTTGGTATCCTGTAGAAGGAAGTGTAAAAACCCGACAAGCACCTGATGTCATGGTAGTGTTTGGAAGACCCAAAGGTGATAGAGGTTCTTATAAACAATGGCAAGAAAATAATATTCCTCCCCAAGTGGTATTTGAAATCCTATCTCCGGGAAATAGCACCAAAGAAATGGCCAAAAAAATCCTCTTTTATCAGCGTTATGGGGTAGAAGAGTATTATATATACAATCCAGACACAATTGAATTAACAGGATTTATTCTTGAACAAGAATGTTTAGAGGCAATTGAGGATATTAATAATTGGGTCAGCCCGCGTTTAGACATACGTTTTAAACTCACAGCAGATAACTTAGAAATTTATTATCCTCATGGCGCTAAGTTTCTCACATCTGTGGAATTAAATCAACGTGTCGAACAAGAACAACAACGTGCCGACCAGGAACAACAACGTGCCGACCAAGAACAACAACGTGCCGACCAAGAACAACAACGTGCTGAACAAGAACACAAAAATTATCAAGACCTATTAGCAAAATTAGCAGCTAAAGGTATTGATATCAATAATCTCTAAAAAGGTGTTTTTGTTTACCATTGATGTTAGTAACAGAATTCCTGTGACTTTAGGTCAAGTTCGCTCTTGGTCTGTGCGGAAATAAGCACGTAGTCTATGCTCTAATCAATAATTTATCGAAATTGTTTATAATGAGTTAGTGCAGGTAATGGAGGAAAGATTGAGGTACTACAACTGTTTTATCCCGAAACGACGGGAACAGGGAATGAAGAGAATATCTTTCCAACTGACAACTAAACTAATAGCCATTCACGGCTAGAAAGTGCTAAAATTAGCATTTCAGTGTTGGAAGTTGTGAAGGCGGGTATAATATCCCCATCACTTCCCTATCAATCAGTTACAAACTCACTCACTAGGAACAGGAGAAACAGTTCTCAACATGATCAAATTGCGTTTAAAAAGATTTGGCAAAAAGCGCGAAGCAAGTTACCGGATTGTTGCTATTAACAATCTTGCCCGTCGTGACGGTCGCCCCCTAGAAGAACTAGGATTTTATAACCCCAGAACTGATGAAGTAAAATTAGATATTCCTGGTATTGTTAAGCGACTGCAACAAGGCGCTCAACCTACCGATACAGTTCGTCGTATCCTCGTAAAAGCTAACGTTTTTGAACAGGTCAGTGCAACAGCCGCATCATAGTCTTGAGATTAAATCCCTAACAACCAATCCCAATTATGTGGGGCTGGTGAAGTTTCTTGTGCAACCGTTTTTAGAATCTCCAGAATCTTTAAGCGTTGATTGTGAAATGTCTCAAACCCTTAAGCGGGCTTGGGTTCGCATTGCTTTTAACAGCATAGATAAAGAAAAAGTGTTTGGTCGGGGGGGACGAAATATCCAGGCAATTCGCACTGTAATTTCCGCAGCAGCAGAACTAGCTGGGCAATCAGTATACCTGGATATTTACGGCGGCAGTTCCCACAGTCGAGATAGTATGTCTTTTGATGAAGACCAGGAAGAGCGGATACTACCACCCAAGTCGAAAGAAAGAGAGAGCAATATTCCCAAACCTGTTGTTAAACCACGTTTACGCTAGATCATAACTGGTCAGTTTAAATGGTTGATTACAGATTATTTTCTGGGAAAGATGGAGAAAGGGGACAACAAAATTGTCAAGTCTTGGCGAATATTTCCGTGTTCACTGCGGATTTACCAGCCAAGAATTAACAAATGTTGTCAGCCTATTTTCCAATATTTTAAGAGGAGTCAGGAGTCAGGAGTCAGGAGGAAGAAAGAAAATAAGAAAGAAGAATGTAGAACCTGCTGATAAATTGTTCGAGTTTTAGTTTTATTTAATAAGCCTTAATTGAGAGAAAATTATAGAATTTTCAATTTACATTTAATAGGAAAATATTAATTTTGTTAAAAACCACCTTTTACCCAATTCAGCAATAATATGGCAGATGATTCCATAATTCAACTGCCTAGTATGTCCAGTGCGATCGCTCTAGCTGGTTATGGTGAGGCAAATATCAAGTTTTTATGCCAACAAACAGGGGCTAACTTAGTCCTCCGGGGGCAAGAATTATTAATTTCGGGAACACCCAAACAGGTAGAATTAGCAAAGCGGTTAGTGCGATCGCTCGAAAATTTGTGGAGTAAAGGTAATAATATCTCTAGCGCCGATATTCTCACAGCCCGTCAAGCCCTCGATACAAATACAGAAGACCAACTCCAAGACCTACAACGGGATATCCTCGCCAAAACTCGCCGGGGTTTTGAAATTCGCGCCAAAACCTTTCACCAACGCCAATATATAGACGCACTTCGTAGACGTGATTTAACCTTTTGTATTGGTCCTGCGGGAACAGGGAAAACCTATCTCGCTGTAGTTATGGCAGTCCAAGCCCTACTCAGTAATCAATTTGAACGGCTGATTTTAACCCGTCCCGCAGTCGAAGCAGGAGAAAAACTCGGCTTTTTACCAGGAGACCTACAGCAAAAAGTCAACCCCTATTTACGTCCCCTGTATGATGCCATAAATGAATTCATAGACCCCGAAAAAGTCCCCAACCTAATCGAACGGGAAATCATCGAAGTCGCACCACTAGCTTATATGCGAGGACGGACATTAAATAACGCCTTTATCATCGTTGACGAAGCCCAGAATACCACACCGGCGCAAATGAAAATGGTTTTAACCCGATTGGGTTTTAACTCCCGCATGGTAATCACAGGTGACATCACCCAAACCGATTTACCACCCCATCAAAAATCAGGTTTAGATGTAGCCTTACAGATTCTCAGAAATGTGGAAGGAATCGCCATTTGCGAATTTTCTCAAAAAGACGTTGTTCGTCATCCCTTAGTGCAGCGGATTGTTGCTGCTTATGAAAAATACGAAACGTAGGGGCGCAGGGTCTGCGCCCTCTTGCCTTCTGGATTGTATTAGATCCAAAAAAACGCTATAAATCTGAAATTGAACACTAACAACTAAAAAATCAACACCTATGAGTACAACATTGAAAGAATTTTTAGAAGCTTGTGAAACCTTGGGAACTTTGCGCTTAATTGTCACCAGCAGCGCCGCTGTTTTAGAAGCTAGAGGAAAAATAGAAAAGCTATTTTACGCCGAATTACCAAAAGGTAAATATGCGAATATGCACACCGAAGGCTTTGAATTTCATTTGAATATGGATATGATTCAACAAGTGAAATTTGAAACAGGTGAAGCCAAAAGAGGAAATTTTACAACCTATGCGATTCGGTTTTTAGATGCAGAAGAAAAACCTGCATTAAGCCTCTTTTTACAATGGGGTAAACCCGGAGAATACGAACCAGGACAAGTAGAAGCTTGGCAACTTTTAAAGGAAAAATATGGAGAAATTTGGCAACCTTTAGCCCTAGAAGCCTTGTAAATTCATAAGATTCAGATCCCCGACTTCTTTGAGAAGTTGGGGATATTTAGAGGGTGTTTGAAAAGTTATGGTTGATGTATCAAATATTTTTTACCCCTCCCTAACCCTCCCCTTGTAAAGGGGAGGGAACTGGATTTTTATTGTTTCCCCCCTTTCCCCTTGTAAAGGGGGGTAGCAATGTGATGAAAATTACGGAATACCACTTTTAAAACATCCTTTTAAATAAATTTAACTTTTAATTGTTGAATATGTTGATGAAAATAATTGTTAGTTTTTGCTTAATGCTTTTATTATTCTTAGGAAATAACGAAGCACAAGCTGGAGAATTAGCAGAACATTTAGCCAAATTCCCCCAATGGGAAAAATTAACATCAGTCAAACCAGCCAAAGGAGATTTAGTTTACCCTGACTGGATAGCTGGGACTTGGAAAGTTACCAGCACATTAGTAGATTTAGCCGCACCTTTAGCACCGGATATAGTGACACCAGGCTTTGAAGGTAATCGCAGTCAATTAAATCAACCAATTAGTTTTTTAGTTAAATTCATCAAAGTTAAACCAACTAATTCTGGGTTTAAAATTTTTGGTAACTTTCAAAATCAAGCATCAATATTAGTAGCTGACAGAGAATTTAATAGTTTAAATTTATCCAGAGCTTATTTAGGCGATGAGGCTGTATTATCATCCAAAGTAGATCCTCAATCTCCCAATCGGCAAATTACATTTTTGCGGGGTGAACGGCAATTAATTTCCATTATCAGCGATCGCGCCACCGAAATAACAGCAGATAATCAATTCATCACCACAGAAGTTTTCCAACAATTATTTAAAGGCAGTTCTCGTCCATATTTGAATACTGTAGAGTCAACCACAGCCTATCAAAAACTCTCCACACCCTCTCCAGCCATTACCGCAGATCAAGTAACCGCCGTCTACCTTTCACCCCAAGATCCCGATTATTTTACCGCAGGTTCTCGACCAGTGGCATTATATCGGTATCGCCTAGAATTTGTCCCCGCAAGCTGAACCTCGTAAATGGTACGAACTAATGGTGTCAACTTAGGCTACAGATGGCTTATTTGTTGGCTTCCACACCCACCCAAAAATGAATTTCCGGGCTAATAAGTAAAGTTTACTAAAGTAAACTGGGGATTTTTAGTCATCAACAGACAACTTTTGCTATTAGACTGGGAATATGGCTAACGCCACGCTACGCTATCATTCCCAGGCGGGCTATCGGTTTTACGTTAAGTTGACACCAATGGGTACGAACTAAGGGACTTCCAAATAAAAAAATACTCAACCACCTAACGCAAAAATCTCTCAAACCCTTATTCCTCTGTGTCCTCTGCGCCTCTGTGGTTCGTTAATCAGGATAATTTATTTCTTGGAAGTCCCTAATGGCGTAAACTTCTGAAACTAGCTGGGAGTAAAGGATTTAGACGTTATCAAAAAATATTTTCTCTAACCCCTTGCTAAATCCAGAGAGTGCTGCTATTATAGTTAAGCAGTGGGAAACAAACGGGTCGATGTCCGAGTGGTTAATGGAGACGGACTGTAAATCCGTTGGTTTACGCCTACGCTGGTTCAAATCCAGCTCGGCCCATATCCTACAAAGATTAAGAATTATAAATGCTGTACCATAAGTGTACAGCATTATAAGCCTTAATTTTGTTTCAGCTTTCGCCCGTGTGGCTCAGTGGTAGAGCACACCCTTGGTAAGGGTGAGGTCACGAGTTCAATCCTCGTCACGGGCTTTTTAAAATGACGAAAATTATCAATTTTGTTTTATAAACCAACTCCTTAAGCAACACGAAAACATGGAGTCTGTTGGGTTTAATCTTTTTTCTATCCAACCTACGATTCTATGGCATTATGTCATCTAATTTAAGTTTCAAATCTGGAAATAGAGGAGAAATTATCCTATCTCCTAAACGATATTTTTCTTGTTGATAGACACCATTAATTAATTGACCAATTGTTAATGTCGGTTGTTTAGGGTTGCCAATAAATTGAATTCCACCTAATGCCCGAAAGTCTACAATCCAATATTCTGGTATTTCTAAAAAAGCATATTCTTCTATTTTTCTGGCATAATCATCTTGCCAATTTGTACTCACAACTTCAGCAACTAATTTAATAGTATTTCCATGACAAATTATTGGTTCTTTTTGCCAAAGTGGTTCTTGATTAAGTTTTGCTTTGTCTAAGACAATTACATCTGGACGAAGTGCTGTAGCTTCAGCGGCGAAGGGTTTAATTAAGCAATTTTTGGGAATCAACCAGTTTAAATTATTATGAATAATCTCAGTGTAAATTCTCCCGGCAATATTTCCAGCAACTTCTTCATGGGGTCCTGTTGGTTCCATGTCTCTTAATTCTCCGTCAATTAGTTCATAGCGGGTATTGTCCCCATATTCAATTAAAAATTGCTCAAAGGTGAGTGGTTTTACTGGGGTATAGGTCATAATTTTAGATTGTTTCTCATGTTAGGTTTATTTTAACTAACTTTTGACTCATCTGCCTGTGATTCATCTCTAATATTAAAGTAGTGAAAAAGATGGTTCTTCGGTTAAATCTGATGCTTGTTGTAAATTAGAAATAACTAAGAGGATGTTTGAAAAGTTTTGAATGTATAAATTGACCCCTCTCCAAACCTCTCCCCGACGCGGGGAGAGGCTTTGAAAACCCCATTCCCTGGTAGGGAAGGGGGGCAGGGGGGTTAGGTTTTTGGAAATTATGGGTTTCATCTGATACTTTTCAAACAACCTCTAAGGTTATATATCCAGAATTTGCGGCTTGTTGACTGACATAGTTTTCATATTCCCGGCGTAATTCTGGCGCAAACATAAATAATAATTGATCACGTAAGGAATAAAAATGAGATTTTTCGGCTATGTTTTCGTAGCTGATTTGTTCTGGTGGTATTTCTGAATTAGTTATGGTTTGGGTAGTTTCTGAATTATGAAAATCAGCACTATTTAAAAGTTTTAATTCTGCTGGAGGTAGAGATTTTACCCAATCTATACTCAAAACGGCTAGAAGCTGGACTTTTTTATCATACAAAGAACAAGGTTCAAAGCCTCTCCAGTATTAAATATTATTCCTTTTCCCTCTCCTCTTAGGAGAGGGTTAGGGAGAGGTGCAAAGGAGAGGTTTACCAGAGGGGTTTCATATTTGGTTCAACTATGAACAGTTTGCAGTATACATGATTTTGCCATGCGATGATCACTAAATCATGATGATGAATGCGGGTAAGTTCAGGAAAGAGAAAATCAAGTTCGTCGTAGCATTCACATTTATAAAAGTCAAACTAACCGCTTTTTCAAATAAAAATTTTTAGATCGCTCCGTTCCACTACGCTATTAAGGGGAAAGAAAAGAAGGAAAAAGGGCAAAAGCGCAATAGTGCAAAGGGCTACTAAGTCCTCGCCGCACCACTACATACAACCCGAAAACCAATATCGTAGTAGTAGCTATCGAGGAGGTAGCTGAAGCGATAAGCAGAACGGCAATTCTCAGGACCGCTGCCCCACGAACCACCGCGCAGCAACTTTCTCTTAACGCTTTGACTTGTCCAAACATTACCATCTTTAGGCGCATCTATATAATTATCATGCCAATCGTCTTGACACCATTCCCAGACATTCCCGTGCATATCGTACAAACCAAAAGCATTAGGAGGAAAACTACCTACATCTATTGTTTGTTCAAGATATTTACCTTTTGGCTCAGAAGCATAGGTGTAAGTTCCATTATAATTAGCTAAGTCAGTTGTAATCGTTTCCCCAAAATGAAAGGGTGTAGTCGTCCCCGCACGACAAGCATATTCCCATTCTGCTTCGCTGGGTAGACGATATTCCCGTCCTGTCTTTTCACTCAACTTTTGACAAAACTCTACAGCATTATTCCAAGACACTTGTTCTACAGGACGTTTTGCTCCTTTTTCGGTAAAATGAGAAGGATTGTTACCCATGATTTGTTGGTACTGCTCTTGAGTCACAACAAATTTACCCATAGAAAAAGCAGGTACATTTACCTCATGTTGTGGACTTTCACTTTCATACCTACCTTTTTCTGATTCTGGTGAACCCATTTTAAAAGAACCACCAGGGATTTGTACCATATCCAGGGTGATATTATTCCCCAAATCTTCTTTAAGATATTTAGCTTGGTGATTCTCTTTATTAACTATTTTCCCTGTTTTGTCAACTGTTACCGTTAGAAAGTCAGATGTTAATAATTCAGGTTTAGGTATAGTTCCAGGGATAGTTGTTATCTTAAATATCTCCTTCAATCCAAAAGCTGTTAATAAACCTGTACCTCCTAAACCAATATAGGTTAAAAATTGTCTGCGATTTTTTATTAAATATAGGAAAATTAATCCTCCATGTGGGTACTTTAATGATTTAATTTCAGCAGTTACCTCCTCTCCAATTCTTGAAGAATTAGCATTATTTTCTTCAATCTTTTCAGCAAGTTCAAGTATCTGTGTAGATGACATAGTATCCCCACTTCTAGATGAACCAGGAGATTCAGAATTACCAACAGGTTGAGAAATTGGTAATGGTGTTGAATTATTCTTTTTAATTGCAATTCTTTGAATAGCCGATATTGCATCTAAATCAGCACGGGACACACCTAAAACTCTAATCCATATTTGTTCTGCTAACTCAAAATTTCCAGCATTTTCCGATAAAGATGCCTGTAATTTTAATGATTCAACATCTTTAAGCGTAGCAGATTGCTCTAACAAAATATAATACATTTTATATGGCGGTTCTGCCTTGAGATAAGGATTTTGAATTGGTTTCTGATATTTAATATTTAATTGAGGAACGAAAGAATTAATATATCTATCTAATCGTTCCACAGTGGCACAATTAGCTTCACCATGTAATCTTAAACCTGTTAATAGTGTGTGTGTAAATGAACCATGTTGTAATTCGGCAATTTCCCAAGATTTTTCGTTAGCAGCACAGGAATAAAAAGTAATTACTCCTTGATGCTTTTCTTCACCTATTCCTAAACCGCTACGACTACTTTCTTCTCGACAGGCATCTAATAACAAAACTACATTATCAGCACGACTACGACGCAATCTTTCAGTAATGTATTCAACGGAAATAGCTGTCTGTTCAATAGCACCAGGATCACTATCTGCAAGCATTAAATAATCTTTGTCAGCATGACGCATACCATGTCCAGCGAAAAAGAACCATAAATTATCTTCTGGTTTTAATAGAGGTTGTTCAAATTGTGCTTGCAAAAATCGCCGCACTCGTCCGTAAATTGGTTGAGTGGGAATTGGTGTATTAGCGGAAATGGGTGGAGAGTCCGCTGTAAACAAAAACACCTGATCAAATTTGGCTTCTTCCCGAAACCAAGCGGCCATTGCTTCTGCGTCCCGTTTAGCAAAGTTTAGGGGTTGCAGGTTGTCATATTGATTAATGCCAATACTAATTGCCCAATTCTTACCCATTTTAATCTATGATTGTCGCTTGAATTTAAATGTCAGACTACCTTTACCGCCTACTTTTCCCCCTGTTCCGAATAAACTCAGTTGTCCTTCCCCATTGACTTCTACAGAAACTTCCACTTCGTCTAGGCGGATTTTAGAGTCATTGGTATCAGCTTCATCTAAACATTCTCGCATAGCTTGTATAAATCCCCTCATTTCCTGCTTGAGTTTTGTTACCTCAACTTTACGCCTAGTAATTACTACTTTGTCTTTTTCTTTAGTGACTATTATTTGTTCCTCAGTAGTTTTACTTCCCAATAATCCACCTGTATCATGACTACCTCTAGCGCCAATAGTCGTCGTTGAGGTTTCTGCCACTTCTTCTGTAATAATCCATAAGCTGTCTGGGGTAGGAAATTCTGCTGACATAAAATTTACTGCTTATTACCATCTACACGGAAGATAATACTATTTTCAAGGTAATACGTCAATATAAACCTGATCCAGTTACAATTTTCGGTAAATCAAACAGAAGCCGGGAATATTTACCACACCTCCAGATCCCCGACTTCTGTTTTCAATCTTATTTATAAACGATTAATTTATGCTAGAAGTCGGGGATCTTAAAACCCACGAAAAAATCCCCAATTTTTAACATTAATTGCTAATTTACTCAAAGTATTTATTATCCCACCGCAAAACCCGTAAATTGCCGTTTATAACGAGCATGAAATCCTAAAACAATATCTTCTTTAGTGCTAATATTTCATCTATTGTTACATTATCTAACCATTGATGACGTTCTTCTGTATAGTCTCCACTACCACTATCAAATTGACGAATAAATCTGATAGCGTTAACATATCCTAAAGCATCTAAGTAGGTTAGCCTTGAAAATCGTCGTTATGGCAAGGCAAGAGGCACTCATGCAAGAGGCAAGAGTGAAGAGGGTTTGGGCGATTTTACTTTTCTTTACACAGATTGGTTTTATTGTGTTCACCTACTTACGAGAGATTTAAATCCTTTCCTATATAGTTCAATTGGGGTCATTTTCTCCTTCTTGTACAATATTATTGGTAGCTTCTGCTAACCAGATCATTGGATTAGCAACTATTATATTTATAACAGATGACTTATCTGATTTGCTTCTTAACCCACCTGTAACTGAAGTTACAGGCTAATAGCTAAAGTTTACTAAAGTAAACTCAAAAAATCTTTAATTTTTTGGTTATTCAGTCATCTTCAGATGACTTTTGCTATGAGACTGGGAATTCATTCCCAGTTGGAATATCGGTTTTACGTTAAGTTGACAGTAATGGGTATATCTATAACTATAACTAGTGGTCTGTCAAATTTCTATTTATGGATGAGGTTTACAGTTAATAGCCTCTCTATTTTCCCTCAATCTCACAATTTTTAGCTTGACAGACCACTAGCTTTATGAAATTATCTCAAAAATTTACTTCTTTAACCAACATGAAAACATCAACCGACAGACAACGCACCCTAGAAATGGCTTGTATTTCTCAACTCGCTTACGTCGCCTATAAACAAGGAAATGACATAGCTAGAGATATCCTAAAGCGCTTACAATTGCCATTAGCAACACTTGATAATCGGTTAGCATAAGCAGCGGTTCGCCGTGGTGTTAGTCTGATTCTTGATAAAGAATAAACCTGTTATAAGGAATTACAAAAATATCTGCGTTTAATTATTACTTCTTGTACCTTTGGATCGGAACTCACGCAGAATATGACAGGCTCATTGGCTCATTGGTAAGCTTTAACCAGCAGTCCAGCCGATCTTGTAGTGCGATCGCTTTTTTTAGGCTGCGTGATCAGAAGGTACAGCACTCTTTAAAATTTATTTGGTGACTAATTATGACTAAACCCAAAATTCTCCAAGAAGAACGCGAATATACATTTCGTTCCTATTTTGAAATGACCTATCCACCACGAAGAAATTTTAATAAGCAACTAATTTTGGCGTTGCTGAAACCAGGTATGAATTTAGGTGTAGAGACGTTCCATGGAACGTCTCTACAAGGGTTTTGAAATCATCAAAAATCATTTTCATACCTCAAATCAGCAACGCCCTAATTTTGAGAGTGCGATCGCTTTTTAGCTGTGAAGTGTGAAGAGCGATCACTTGCTATCTGACGGCAAAAATCATACATCCTATAACCACAAATTTGACTAAAGCGTGTTACAATTAAAACTATATACTAATTAATTTTATATTTACTTACCCTAATTTATGATTAACAATATTATTACTGCAATTAACTCGAATCAAGTAATTGTTCGTCGTCATGCAAGAGAAAGAGCAGAGGAGCGTAACTTATTCATAGACGAAATTAATTTTTCTGTCACTCAAGGAGGAGAGATAATCGAAGATTATCCAAGTGATACCCCCTATCCTAGTTGCTTGATTCATGGACTCAATGGGAAAGGTGATCCTATTCATAGTGTGTGGGCATATAATAAAGATACTGGGTTCGCAGTGCTAATTACTGTCTATTGTCCTGATCCAACCAAATAAATGGATTAATTGGCGGATTAGAAAAAAAGACTGAAAATCTAAATCAAACTAAATTACTATCTTAGATAGGACTGTCTAAGTCTTATCTAGTAATAGTTCCAATATATAGGAGTCAATAATTATGCTTCCCATTGATAAATGTGTTGTTTGTAATGGCAACTTATTAGAAACTAACGTTACAGAAATTATCAAAGGTGGTGGTAACACCGCAACATTAAAAGTTAAGGCTTTAGTTTGTCAAAATTGTGGAGAGCGTTTTTATCATGCAGATACAATCAGAAGATTTGAAACTATTAAACTTAAATTAGAAAAACAAGAAACACAAGACTTAATTCCAGTAGGACAATCTTTTGAAGTTGCATGATCATTAAATTAACATAAATGATGACGATCTCAGAGTTGAAATATCAACGCTATCATAACTGCTTTGAGTATTGTAAAATGTTTAGATAACCTTTAGAGGAGGTTGGAAAATGACATTACAAGAAATAATTAAATCTCTGGATGATTTATCTGTGGAAGATAAAACTTCTCTGTTTAATGTACTTGAATCTCAGTTATCACAAATAAAGGAACAGGTACAGGCAAAACCGTTACAAAATAAGGGAGATAGCTTTTGGCAAGGGGTTTTAAGATTTCGAGAAACAATTGAAAGAGAAGGAATTGAATTTACAGATGAAGATTTTGCAAATCTTAGAGATCCTAGTCCATGACGGGAGATAGAACTGTGAGTTTTCGTTTTCTTTTAGACACTAATATTATTTCGGGAATTTTCACGCTAACCTATAAATAAACAATAAACATACCATCCCTAACGAAAATGGCACAATTAACAATTCAAGTACCGGATGAACTAGCAAACCGCTTACAACCCATATTACATCGTCTTCCAGAATTGCTTTCACAATTGATAGAAACACATACACCAGAAACATTAGAATTCACTAATTCTAGTGATACTGCTAACACTTATACTGAGGTTTTAGACTTTTTAATTAAACAACCAACACCGGAACAAATAGCTAAATTTAAAGTTTCAACCCAAGCACAAACACGGTTAGAAGACTTATTAGAAAAAAACCGTATGGGGACAATTTCCAAAGCAGAAAATAGCGAATTAGATATTTATGAACAGCTAGATCAATTAATGATTTTACTTAAAGCTAGAGCTTACAGCGTAATTAAAAATGACAAATAATGCCATTTCTTTTAGTCTACGTCAATTAGTCATTGAACGCGCTCAAGGACGTTGTGAATATTGTTTAATTCATCAAGATTTTTCTATTTACACCCACGAAATTGATCATATTATTGCTGTTAAACATGGAGGTCAAACTTTATCAGAAAATCTGGCTTTATCTTGTTTACCTTGTAATCGTCATAAAGGATCTGATTTTGCTACTCTTGATCCCAATAATGGGGAAATTATTCGCTTATTTAATCCTCGGTTACAAGTTTGGGATGAACATTTTACATTAAAAAATGCCGAAATTATTGGTATTACTGATATTGGTCAAGCTACATCACGTTTATTGATGTTTAATACTTCAAGCAGAATGCGATCGCGTAAATCATTAATTGATCAAAATTTGTACCCATGACTGGCTGACTATAACTGCTGATTCTATCATACTATAAACATATAGCAACCTAGCTAGATAAAATAATATGTTAACCCTCAATTACCCACATATCGTTAAAAACGATCATCAGTCAGCAAGATTACAGCGTTTACCGAGAATTAGAGTAGCGCAAATTGTCATGGATTATCTTGCTTATGGTTGGTCAGTAGAGGAAATGTGCCGTCAACATCCTTATTTAACATATAGTGAAGCTCATGCTACTATGGGTTATTACTTCGACCACCAAGAAGAGATTGACCAAGAAATTAAACAAGAATGGGAACAAGTACAGGAAAGTATTAAGGAATCAGTACCATCCCCTTTTTACAGCAGAATGAAAGCGAAAGGACTGTTGTAAATGCCTATTGCCTTATATATGGATGTTCATGTGCCTCAAGCTATTACATCACAATTGTGCCGTCGTGGTGTAGATGTATTAACTGCCTTTGATGATGAAACCCAAGAACTTCCTGATGATAAATTATTAGAAAGAGTGACTGAACTAAAACGAGTCCTGTTTACTCAAGATATCCGTTTTCGCGTATTAGCTGAAACTTGGCAAATAGAAGGAAAACAATTTTCAGGATTAATTTTTGGACATCAATTAGGTGGCACAATTGGTCAATTTGTTAAAGATTTAGAATTTATTGCTCAGGCTTCTGAAATTGACGAATGGATGAATGTAGTTGAATATGTTCCTTTCAAATAATCTAATATGAAGAAAAATATCATGAATTATCACATCATCATTAACTTTACCAATAAAAATAGAGTATAAATTGAAGTTCAATAATTATTAATAATTGATGATTGGCCATAGTTCATTTTACAACTACCTCCAATCACCAATCACCAAATTAAGTAAGCGCTTCCGCACCACCGACAACTTCCAGAAGTTCCTGGGTAATTGCGGCTTGACGAGCTTTGTTGTAAGACAAAGATAGACTTTTAATCAACTCACCGGCGTTTTCGCTGGCGTTACTCATTGCTGTCATCCGTGCGGCTAGTTCACTAGCTGCTGATTCTTGTAATGCTCTTAATAGCTGATTGCTCAGATATAATGGCAACAAAGAATCCAGAATTTGCACTGGATCTTGTTCAAAAATCATGTCACTAGGTAAAGCCGTCACTGTACTAGCTACCTTTTCCCGTTCCACTTGGAATTGACCACCACGAGTAGTTAAACGGAAAACTTCATCATCCGCTGCTTCTAAACCTTGGGTATCCAAAGGTAGAAGGGTTTGGATGACGGGACGGGAACTAACTAAGGAGACAAATTTTGTATAAACTAGCTCAATCCGGTCTACTTTTTCCGAAAGGAAGAGAGAAAGTAGTTCATCAGCAATATTTGTAGCTTCTGCGGCGGTAGGAATTTGTTCTAAACCGCTGTAGGTAGCATCAATAGGTTGATTCCGGCGTTGGAAGTATTGAGTAGCTTTGCGTCCAACCAATACATAAGTATAGTTTACGCCTTCAGCTTGGAGTTCCTTAGCACGATTTTCGGCACGACGGATCACGTTACCGTTGTAACCACCACATAAACCCCGATCGCCGGAAATTACCAACAAACCTACTGTTTTAACTTCGCGTTTTTTCAGTAGGGGTAGGTTAACATCTTCAAACCGCAGTCTGGTTTGCAAGCCAAATAATACTTGAGCTAAACGGTCTGCAAAGGGACGGGTGGCAATTACCTGTTCTTGAGCGCGACGGACACGCGCCGCAGCTACTAGCCGCATGGCTTCGGTAATTTTTTTGGTGTTTTTGACCGACTGAATGCGATCGCGTATTGATTTGAGATTAGCCATAATTTTTAGGTCATTGGTAATTGGTAATTGGTAATTGGTAATTGGTAATTGGGTAAAAGTTATTGCTATTACCTATTACCCACTACCTATTACCTGTTACCTGTTACGCTGCTGCTTGGAAGGTCTTTTTGAACTCAGTGAGAGCGGCTTTCAAAGCTACTTCTTCTGTATCACCAAGGGCTTTGCTACCTTGTACGCCTTGGTAATAGGCAGTGTTAACATTTTTCAGATAATCACGTAAACCCTTAGCAAAGGTAGTTACTTTATTAACTGCAATGTCATCTAAATAACCGTTAATACCAGCGTAAAGAACTGCTACTTGTTCAGCTACGGAGAGAGGATCGTTTTGGGGCTGTTTTAAGAGTTCCCGTAAACGCACACCACGCGCCAACTGATCTTGGGTGGCTTTGTCTAAATCAGAAGCGAATTGAGCGAAAGCTTGTAAGTCGTCAAATTGCGCCAATTCTAGTTTAATCTTACCGGCAACTTTCTTCATTGCCTTGGTTTGAGCCGCAGAACCTACACGGGATACAGAGATACCGGGGTTTACAGCGGGACGGATACCAGAGTTAAACAAGTCAGAAGACAAGAAAATCTGACCGTCGGTAATAGAAATTACGTTGGTAGGAATGTATGCAGATACGTCACCAGCTTGGGTTTCAATGATAGGTAATGCAGTCATGCTACCTTTACCTAATTCATCGCTGAGTTTAGCAGCACGTTCCAACAAGCGAGAGTGAATGTAGAATACGTCTCCAGGATACGCTTCCCGACCGGGTGGACGACGGAGGAGCAAGGACATTTGGCGATAAGCCTGGGCTTGCTTAGAAAGGTCATCATAGATGATTAAGGTCGCTTTGCCTTTGTACATGAAATACTCGGCAATACTAGCACCTGTGTAGGGAGCGAGGAATTGCAGGGTAGCTGGGTCACTGGCGTTAGCTGCGACAACTACTGTATAGTCCATCGCGCCTTTTTCTTGTAAGGTTTGGACTACGTTAGCAACGGTGGAAGCTTTTTGACCGATAGCTACGTAAACGCAAACGACATCTTCACCTTTTTGGTTAATGATGGTGTCAATAGCGATCGCTGTCTTACCAGTTTGACGGTCACCAATAATTAATTCCCGTTGACCACGGCCTACAGGAATCATGGAGTCAATAGCGGTAATCCCTGTTTGCATCGGTTCATGTACAGACCGACGGGCAATAATCCCAGGGGCTGGGGATTCAATTAACCGAGTTTCAGTAGTCTTAGGATCACCTTTACCATCAATAGGACGACCCAAAGCATCAACAACTCGACCAATGAGAGCGTCACCTACGCCTACTTGGGCAATTCTACCAGTAGCGGTTACAGAGCTACCTTCTTGAATACTCCGACCTTCGCCCATCAGTACCGCACCAACGTTATCTTCTTCTAAGTTTTGGGCGATACCAATTGTACCATCTTCAAATTCCAGGAGTTCCCCAGCCATAGCTTTTTCCAAGCCATAAATCCGGGCAATACCGTCACCAACTTGTAGCACTGTACCAACGTTAGCAACTTTAACCTCTTGGTCATATTGCTCGATTTGTTGTTGGATGATGCTGCTGATTTCGTCAGGTCTAATGGAAATACTCATTTGTCAGTTGTCAGTTGTTAGTTGTTAGTTGTCCGTTGTCAGTTGTCAGTTGTTTTTTATGAGCTATTGACCAATGACTATTGACATTTATTCAGAACTTTCTAGTTACTGCTTAAACGTAGGGAAAGACGACGTAGTTGACCACGCAAACTAGCGTCAATTACTTGAGAACCAACTTTGATAATTACACCACCAATTAAATCGCTGTCTATTTTGGTGGCTAATTCCACTTGACGAGCTTTGGTCAGAGTAATTACCTTTTCTGTAATTGCTTGCTGTTGGGTTTCTGTGAGGGGAACCGCAGAAGTAATTTCAGCCAATACAGTTTGATTTAGCTGGCGTAATAACGCCAAATACTGCTGTAAAATCGGTTCTAAAAAAGCAATCCGTCTTCTGTCAACTAACAGCAGTAAAAAGTTACGGAGGCAGGGGTTTACACCTTCGCCAAGTAATTGTCTGAGGACATTTTTCTTGTTTTCTGGCTTCACAAAGGGATTGCTCAAAAAGCCTGTGAGTTCTTGACTCCCTGTTAATAAGCTCAAGAAAGTCCGTGCATCTCCCCCAACTTCTTCTGTTAAGTTTTGAGATTGAGCAATGGATAACAATGCCTGTGCATAAGGCTGAGATACTTCAGCGGTTGCTGCATCACTTTTCATGTCTCCCCTCCCAGTTGTGCGATGCTACGATCAATTAAAATTTGTTGAGCATCTGCGCTAATACCACCCTTGAGTTGTCCTTCTACTTTTTGTAGTGCTTGCTGCACTACTTTTTGTCGAAGTTGGGAGATAGCTTTCTCTAGTTCTGCATTCAAATCAGATGCTGCGGTTTCTTTTAACCGGGCTACATCTAAATTTGCTTTAGCTAAAATAGCCTCTTTAGCAGCCTGAGCATTTTGTTCAGCTACTTGAGTGATTCTCTGTGCCTCTTGCTGTGCTTGGGTTAACTGTCCTTGGGCTTTAGCCAAAGAAGTTTGTGCTTCCCGCAAGCGTCCTTCTGCATCTTGAATAACGCTTTCAATACCGGAGCGTCTTTCAGTCAAGATATTAGTTAAAACTTTGCGTCCAAAGTAGAATAGTATGCCAATCAGAATTACTAAGTTAATTAGATTGGTTTCCAGGATGTCTAGGTTTAGACCAAAACCGCCTTCTGCTGCGCCTTCTGCCATTTCAGAGTGAACAGCTTCTGCGGCAAGTAATAAAATATTGCCCATGTTACCCATCTACAAGTGCGCTGCTCGCTTGGTAATTCGTTAATTTTTCCCGACAGGGAAAAAAGTGCCAATTTTTTGGACACTTAAATTTCGCCACATTTTTGGGCATACACCCTAATGTGTTTATGCTTTCGTAGCACCAATTTGGTCATATAGTCGGAACTACTTCGCCAAAGCTGGTCCTAATAGTTTTTCTAGAATCTGGTTGCTGAGGGCATCAACTTGTCCTTCTAGGGTAGCCATAGCTGCTTGCTTTTGCTGCTCTATTTCCTGAGCAGCTTGTTCGCGTTGGGCTTGGGCTTCCTGTTGGGCTTCGGCTATTTTTTGTGCCGTAATTTTCTTAGCTTCATTCTGGGCAGCTTCTATAGTCAATTGAGACTGCTTACGCGCAGATGACAGTTGCTGCTCATACTCTTTTGCTAAGGTTTCAGCTTTAGCCAAGCGCTCACGAGCATCAAGGTTATTGGTACGGACATAGTTATCACGGTCATCCAATACCTTAGTCATAGGCTTGTAGAAAATTGCATTCAACAAAGCTGCCAACAACAGGAATTGCAATGCCATCAATGGCAAGGTAGCATCGAAATCAAACATTTCTCTCCTCTTTGGCTGGAATACTAATTTTCTTGGCTAGTGAGATGATCTAGCCTTTGATAATTTTACGAATCCCGTTATGACTAATGATCAATAAGTTGCTAGTTTGTAGAGGCGTGTAGATGTCAAGCTTTTCGCTGTCTGTCACCGGGAATTTTAGATTTTAGATTTTAGATTTTAGATTCAAAAAATTTGGTATAAACCCCGTCCTTCAAGACGGAAAAATACTCGCTGCGCTGCGTACGCTTCGCTAACGTCAATCCCAAATCTTCAATCTCTACACTTGTTTGGTGGAGTCAATCCAAAATCGTCAATCCAAAATCCAAAATCTAGTGACATCTTTCACGTCTCTACACTAACAAAACTTTTTCGGTCTTAGGCAAAAGGGTTAGCGAATAGCAATACCAAGGCAATTACCAAACCGTAAATTGTCAAGGATTCCATGAAGGCTAAGGTTAAAAGTAGTGTGCCGCGAATTTTGCCTTCTGCTTCGGGCTGACGGGCAATACCTTCTACTGCTTGACCTGCTGCATTACCTTGACCAATACCGGGTCCAATTGCAGCTAAACCGATAGCGAGAGCAGCAGCTAGAACTGAGGCAGCTTGTACTAATGGATCCATGACGATTTTCCTTGCTTTAACTACAAAAATTACAAATGTACGTAACAACTAGATGTGTGTTTTTACACTGCACTAGGTTTTTTAAATCGCTGTGGCGATGTTTTGAGCAAGTTTGCTCGTCTAAACTGGGCTATCAACTGAGGGCGTTAATGCTCCTCATGTCCTTCTTCGCCGTGTCCCTCTAAAGCCTCATGAATATACGCTCCGGCTAGGGTCGCAAATACTAGGGCTTGAATGGCACTAGTAAACAAACCCAAAGCCATTACTGGCAAAGGCACAAAGAGAGGCACGAGCAATACCAATACCGCCACTACCAATTCATCCGCCAATATATTTCCAAATAAACGGAAGCTTAGGGAGAGGGGCTTGGTAAAATCTTCGAGAATGGCAATTGGCAATAGAATCGGTGTTGGCTCGATATATTTTTTAAAGTAGCCTAAACCTCGTTTGCTAAATCCAGCGTAAAAATACGCCAAGGAGGTTAGCAATGCCAATGCGACTGTTGTATTTATGTCGTTGGTAGGTGCTGCTAGTTCACCAGAAGGCAAGTGGATTAGCTTCCAGGGAATTAATGCTCCTGACCAATTTGATACGAAGATAAACAAGAATAGCGTACCAATAAATGGTACCCAGGGGCGATACTCTTTCTCTCCGAGTTGGTTTTTAGCTAGATCCCGAATAAATTCTAGGGCATATTCCATCAAATTTTGGATGCCACGAGGAATTTTTTGGACGTTTCTGGTGGCAGCTAGTGATGCTATTACTAGGATAGCAATCACAAACCATGAGGTGAGAAATACTTGCCCATGTATTTTGAGACTGCCCAGTTGCCACAAGAAGTGATGACCTACTTCTAATTCGGCGAGGGGAAAAGCGTTAAAAGCGTTTAATACACTAAGCATGGGCGTTCTTCAAGGGTTTTCCCCAAAAATCGAGGATTGGAGGATTGTCTGTAGTCTGTAGAGGTTTATGTTTAGCACTGCTAGACCCCTACACCCTTTAAGCTTCAGGAATGAATGCAGTTTGCACCATATAGATGAGGAGGGTAGCTTTGTAGGTGAGAAATCCCAAGAATATAGGCAGAATATGTAGCTGATGCCATTGACTCGCCAATATAATCGGTATCATGATCAGAGCAAAACGATTTTTACTCAAACTTTGTTTTTCACCACCAAGTCTCTCGACATCGTTAGCCAGCATTTTTAAGTAAACCACACCTGTACACGCCCCAATCAAATAATTTAGGGCTATGTTTAAGGAATAAAAAATCCACACAGAGATAAAAATAATCCCCGTCAACACAAGTGTGATTACTAACAACTTCTGATAGAGTTGATAGAACTCTTGCATGGAAGAGCTTACTGGTTCTGTTTGAGCAAAACCAGATTTCTCATCTTGTTGTGTTGTCTGAGTCGGTGCAATTGATTCTTCTGACAAGCTCACGAGACTTGAAACCAGTACAGCTAATATGAGATGACTGCACATTCAGTCAGTTGAATCATATCACGATCCGGTAACACTACTTTAGAAAAAAACAATTAACTTATTTTTTGTCAGTTGTTATTGGTCAGTTGTCAGTGGCAAGATAATCGCCTAGTTACTGATTTTTTTCATGAAGCGGGGGTTAGTAAGAGTAGTTGTTGTTTGAGGAGGTTTCTTACTCCGTCTAAGTCTAGCTTGACTTGGGCTAAAATTTCAGCCACTGTGGCATTATTACCACATTTTTGCATAAACTCAAATTCGGCTGTTGATAAATTAACAATTTGGTAATCATAGTTAAATAAACATTGACTGGGAAACCCATCTATGCAAGGGTTAAGTTCGGGGATTGCAGTTAATAAAGTCTTATCTGCTGACCAGTCGGTTTTGGGTAGGGGGGGACGACTGAGGAAAAATTCGTAATGTGCTACTTCAGGATTCAGTAATTCTATCAACCGATAACGTTGACGTTCTGTGAGTTCGGCGGCTCTTTCAATTAGTTCTGGTGCTTTTTCTAGAAGCTTTTCTAGTTGCCAAAATCCGGGATTGGAAAAACCTACAAAGTCTAATTCGGAAGCATCTATGAATTTAAACAATGTATCAATATTGTAGTCTGTTTCCTGGGGATGGACGTACATATCAGCAAAGCATTCATCCCGCTGGTTTTCCATTGACCATCTTTCTTTTTCACGCTTGACAATGCGGTTATTTTCTGGTAGAGAAGCAAAGATTTTTCTTCCGACTTGAACGCCATCACGATAGTCACCGCGTTTGTTACCTTGAAGAAGAGCGATCGCTTTTTGCATGAGTTGTATTTCCCATCTTCCCAATTCTCCATACACAAAAATGTGCATTAATCCACCGGGGGCGAGTTTTTTCGCTAATGCTTCAATACCCCGAATGGGATCTGGTAAATGATGAAGCACACCAACGCAATTAATTAATTCAAATTCTCCTGGTATCTTATCCACATCATAAATACTCAGATGATGAAATTCTACACGGTCAGCGCCGGAACTTTGGCAGCGTTTTTTTGCTACTTCCAATGTACCAGCACTTAAATCTATTCCCACTACCTGCGCTTGTGGGTTGAGATGTACTAAATATTCTGTGCCGACTCCTGAACCACAACCAGCATCTAAGATGCGGATATCTTGCTTTTGTGGTTTTCTACCTGTGCAGAAGTTGTAAGCAGCTAACCAATTCCAACGCCAATTGTAACCTGGTGGTGGTTCGTCGAGGATGGGTTCGGGAGGGAATGGATAGGTATCGTAGAGTTTCGCAACAGCAGCACTTACTTGGGAGTCAGACATGATTAGGAATAACGCAGCATTTCTGAGTTTACCGGATAGGGGGTGATGAGAGTAAAAAAGTTTTACAGCTTACATATAGCTAGTTGACATACCAAGTATTAATGTATAATGTTTGCATTGAGTTTTAATAGTTGCTTATCAGGTGTCCGCAATCATGAATCAACCCATTCAAAAAATTATCTTCGGTAGCCCTGGAACTGGCAAAAGTTACAGAATTGTTACCGAGATTATCCCTAATGATTTAGATATAGGTAAAGAAAATCCAGAAAACATCATTAAGACAGTTTTTCATCCAGAATATACTTATGGGGATTTCATGGGTAAGTTAGTGCCAATTACCAAGTCTGGTAAAGTAGAGTACAACTATTATGAAGGACATTTTCTAAAAGCCCTATCTCAAGCTTATAAAAATATAAAAGATGCCTACGATAAAGAAGGTAAACAAATCAACCAACCCAAAAATGTTGCTCTTGTTATTGATGAAATAAATCGGGGTAATTCTTCCGCGATATTTGGTACTGTTTTTCAACTTTTAGATAGAGATAAAGATGGTTGGTCAAGTTATGGAATTAATATAACTACTATCGAATTTTTCAAGCTATTAGAATTGGTAGGAACTAAATTTGGTTATGATGAAAGAGGAAATATCAATAGTTATAAGCTACAACCTTATGAAGAAGTAGCTAAATTAGAAACATTACAAAAGAAAATTGAATTTTTAAATTTTGATTTGGTAAACAGAAGCATTAAAATTCCACCTAATCTTTCTATTCTGGCGACTATGAACACTTCTGATAATTCGATTTATTTCATGGACAGTGCCTTTAAGCGTCGTTGGGATTGGGAGTTTGTAAACTGGGATCATAGCAAGCCTCTTAAGGCTACCTATGGAAAAGATGGAGTTTTAAACGAACAAGAATGGAGAAATCTTATTACAAAACTTAACACCTTCATCAAAAAATACCATGACTCAATTAGGGGAATTGAAGACAAACAAATTGGGTATTACTTCATCAAAGATTCAGTTAGGAAACCGCAAAGCTAATGGTGGATCTGCACGTTGGAATCAATGGGTTTACTGCACAAATTCCAATATTTCTAAATCTTCAGGAAAAGTAGCCGAAAAATTTCAATGGGATGAACTGTTTTGCATTGAATTTGATTTAAATGATGGAACATTAGTTTACCAACAACCCAAGTATAATAAGTTTGAAAAACGAAATAGAAGTCAAGCATTACGTCGTTTTATCCGTCCTGATTTAATTATAGAATCGAATACTAAAAAAATTGACAATAATGTTATAGAGGGTAATTTCATCAAAATAATTGATTATAAAGATGTACCATTAAAGTTTTATAAAAATAAAAAACTAGCTCCAAAATCAGCGAACAAATATCATTTAGATATCATCAAGCAACTTACATACGAATATGCTCTCCAGCAAACACACGAGGTTTCTGCAAGTGAGTTTTTTATTCCTTATTACTATAATGTAGAACCATCTAATCCATTAGGTGAATTGGAACAAAAACTAAACCTAAATGGTATAGTAATTTTTAGGGCAAATTTCTCTTTAATACAAAATATTTATTTAGAAGATAATCTATGAATTTTGAGTCAGATATAATTGGAATCCGATCTACAGATACAGCCTTTGAGAGTCTTTATATTCCTTTTATATCTTTTGCTAACCAGAAGCAAAAGAAGGCTGTAGAAAATTACATAATTTGGCAAGCGGATAAATTTTTCAAGAAAATCGAAAAAATCAATCCTGCTGTTATTAATAGAACTCAATTACCGTATTCAAAACTTATTACAGAAAAAGATTTTCAAGATTCCAAAAGAATTGAAATAAACTATTTTTATAAAAACTTCTTTCATGACTTAGAACGAGATTCTGATGGTAAATTAAAATTAAAAATAAAATGGAGTATCACTTTTGATGAAGAATGCACTCCAATTAAGTTGGTAAGTTTTCGGAAAGATTATCGTGGTTATGATCCTAAGCCTAACGATTTTTCCGATAAAGACGTGCAAGGCCGTCCACATCGAAAATACGGTACTATAGAAATTAATGGAGAACCAGTATTTTACTATATTTATTTCACAATTCAGGAAATATTAGATGTGGTAAAAGAAATACCTCACTTATACTGAATATATTAACTTGGCAATATACTTTTCATAATTTACTGGCAATTTTAATATAAAATTGCTTGATGCAAACAGCAGAACCAGTTACCAATTTTGAAAATGCTTTAACTTATCCCGCATTTACACAACTCATTGCTCTTTGAACTCCTTAAGAGAACGCGATTGGGAAGCTTTAACTTTTAACTTCACTATTTGATAGAGACGATAGCGATGAAATTGAAGACGAGATTAAAAGCAAATTGGTTTGGTTAGTACCCGAACCCTGTTGGGAGGATAATCCTTTTGAGTTCTTGCGTGAATTTTTATAAAAATTCAAAACAGAGAAGATACATATCTTAACTTTCTTCATTCTCTTTTAGTTCATATAATCTATGACTTTGTTGTAGTCTTGTGAATGAACTACTCTAAGTGCAGATGATGCGACCGAGGGGGAGATGGTAAGATTTGATTTTAGTCGGTTGTGTGTGCTTATTGTCTTAATTTGTGGTTTATTGGCTGGTTGTAGTGGAAATTATCGCGGAAATTACATTCTCCGAGTAGCTACTGAACCAGCATTTCCGCCTTTTGAGTTTCAAGGTAAAGGTGGCGAGTTAGAAGGTTTTTCGATTGACTTAATCAGAGCAATAGCAACTGCTGCTAATTTTCGGGTAGAATTTCAGAGTATACCTTTTGATGGCATTATTCCCGCACTGCAAGCTAAAACTATAGATGGGGCGATTAGTTCCATTACTATTACCCCAGAGAGGGCGAAGACAGTGGCTTTTTCTCGTCCCTATTTTAAAGCAGGTTTGGCCATAGCTATTCGTGCAGATAATCAAAATATTACAGGTTTTGACAGTCTCCAAAATAAAAAAATTGCTGTTCAAATTGGCACAACTGGCGCACAAAAGGCTAAAAGTGTGATTGGGGCGGAAGTTTGCAGTTTTGACTCTGCACCATTAGCCCTCCAAGAATTACAAAATGGCAATGTAGATGCAGTTATTAATGATGCACCTGTAACTTTATATGCTATTAATACAGGTAATTTGCAAGGAATCAAAGTTATAGAACAATTACTAACTGAGGAATTTTATGGAATTGCAACTGCTAAAAATTCTCCTTATTTATCTTTAATTAATCAAGGTTTAACAAAGGTATTACAAAACGGTAACTATGAGCAAATTTACCAAAAATGGTTTAAATCTACACCGCCAATATTACCAGAAACATTACCATTCATAAAAAACAACACAACTAGATTAAATTCTTTTATTGTATTTTGGCAATCTTTGCCAACTTTATTAACGGGTGTATTGGTAACATTACAATTAGCATTTATATCAGGTTTATGTGGTTTAACTAGCGGTTCTCTAATTGGGATAATTCGGCTTTCTCATATTAAACCTTTGCGGTTTTTAGCCAGGGCTTATATAGATTTTTTCCGAGGAACGCCGTTATTGGTACAGATATTTATGATTTACTTTGGCTTACCAGCAATTTCTCAAGAGATGGGTTTTACTTTGACTTTAAATCGTCTTGCGGCTGGAGTAATTGCGTTAAGTTTAAATAGTGCAGCTTATATTGCGGAAATTGTGCGTGGAGGAATTCAATCTATTGAAATTGGACAATCAGAAGCAGCCAAATCACTCGGTTTAAATTCTGTGCAAACTATGACTTATGTGATTTTTCCTCAAGCATTACGCCGCATGATACCACCTTTAGGTAATGAGTTTATTAGTTTATTGAAAGATACTAGTTTAGTTGCTGTAATTGGGTTTGAGGAATTATTTAGAAAAGGACAATTAATTGTTTCAGAAAATTATCGCGCTTTTGAAGTTTATGCGGCTGTGGCTGTAATTTATTTGTGTTTAACTCTGATTTCTTCCCAACTTTTTAGCCGATTAGAAATATGGATGAATCCAAGTAAGTAGCTTGGCGTTAAAAATTCTCACTATAGCAAGGCAATAGGCAATAGTAAAGAAGTTTTCAGCGATTTTACCAGCAATTCTCATTTTAAGGTTTCATGACATTTAAACCCTTAAATTCATAGGGTTTTACAATTCTTAACAAATCCGGGGATAGCGAAGCGCTGCTGCAAGCAGTTCGCCGAAATGGCGCAAACTCGTTTCAAAATGAGAATTGCTGCGATTTTACGTTTCTTTACACAGTTTGGTTTTATTGTATTAACCTACTTATACACTTGAGGGTAGAGTCAATCCAAAATCGAGTGACATTCCACTAATCTCTAATTTGTCTTTTTATTTTCCGATAATCCCAAGGGTCAACAAATTTTTTATCACTCCAAACCCCAATTTTTTGCTGTTGCGCTTGTGCTTCGGCTTGTTGTACTATGTCCTTGCTCGGACATTTACTTAAATAAGAACGATATACTTTAGCCAATCCTTCTCTTAGCAAAACTTGCTGTAAAAAAGTGCCATCTTTTAAACGCACCTCTGCAATTTTTCTGCCATAGCTATCGCTGTCTGTGATATTTAACTGTACACGATTATCTGTTTGCTTGATCAGTTCCTCTATCCGTATTTTTGCTTTCATCCCCCAAACAAACTGACTTACATCTTTAGTAATTTTACTCTTTTTTTCTTTCTGAGAATGGGGTATTTCTGGAGCATCAATACAAGCAAACCGCACTGTGAACTTTTGACCATCAGCATTTTTCAACACTAATGTGTCACCATCACTGACTCTCTCAACCAGATTACCTTGAGGGGCAAACAAGTTATCGCACGCCATTAAACTCAAGGCAATGGTAGCTGTACCCAGCCAAATTAACCCTTGTTTTACAAATTTATTCATCTTCATACAGAAGGTTGGATTAGTCACTGCAACTCATCATTACATACATCAATCATGATTCTCTTATGAAGATTATGAAGCCTATTAAAGACTCTCAAAGCAATTCTGTTGATCAAGATATTGAGGAATTCCTCAATCAGTTAGAAGATATTGTTCTAAATCATTCCATATCAGATACAAGTAATTCTACAAACCAAGAAAGCAGTGAGAATACTCATACTTTTGATCTAGCCGCTTGGGAAGATGCAATTGCTGATATTGAACAGTATTTAGAGCAAAAAAACAAATAGGAATCAGGACTCAGGAGGAAGAAATAATATTAAATCTGGAAAAGTAACCGATAAATGAACGGTTTCAAAGCTGATTTCTTACACCTAATTCACCTTTTCAACCCGAAAACTCTTGATTTACTCAGGTTTTCGGCTTATCCAGCATTTTCTGCCTTTGAGCTTCATATAACATTAAAGCAGCAGTGATCCCTACATTCAAAGATTCTACTCCAGGACTGAGGGGAATTTTCACCTGGATATCCGCTAATGCGGCTAAATCCGCTGATAATCCTGCCCCTTCGTTACCCAATAATATTAAACTAGGTTTACGCCAATCTACTTGCCAATAGGTTGAATCGGCATTAGGTAAGGTAGCTATTACTTGCATTCCTGCTTGCTGACTTTGCCGAACTGTGGTTTTCAAATCTGCACTTACAGCCATGTTTAAGCGAAACCATTGTCCAGCAGAAGCTCGTAAAACCTTGGGATTATCTAAATCTACACTATCTTCACTTAACCACAAACCTGATGCACCTGCGGCTGCGGCTGTGCGAATCATAGTTCCTAAGTTACCAGGATCTTGGACAGTTTCTAAGGCCAGAACTAAGCCAGTGAAAGGAATTTGTCTTGGTTGTGCCTCTCGTTGAGCGATAGCTACTATACCATCAGGATTGACAGTTGTAGCCATTGCTGCTAGAACTTCTGGACTGACAATTTCCACCCGATAGCACTGACTACAAATCACTTCCCATAGTTGGTAATGTGTATCATGCCATTGCGAAGTACAACATACCGCATCTAAGGGATAGGAAACCGCACAAGCTTCCTCCAGCAAATGCGTTCCTTCCAATAAAAATAGTTGTTGCTTATTTCTCTCCTTTGTGGAGTGCAACTTGCGGATTTGTTTAACTAAAGAATTTTGTAAACTTGTGATCACAATCTTAGATTTTAAATTTCGGATTTGAGATTAATCCAAAATTGATATGCGGAACCCCGGACTTGAACCCGTTCGTTAATCTCAACCTCTGATTATAGCGTTACTTGTATTTACTCAACTGCCAAGTATTTTCGGAAAATTGAGCAACCGGAAAATTCAGCGATCGCTAGGTAACAAATTGGTTTATGCTGTAAATAGTCAAAGTTTAAGAAATATTAAATTCTCTTCCCAGTATACTCATGCAATGTATTGTTAATCGCCGCGATCAGTTTTCAGCAGTTGGTCGGTATTGGTTCCCCGAACTGAGTGAAATCGAGAATTTAGAAAAATTTGGTGCTTACTCGAAATTTCCTGGACATGGACATAACTATGTCTTGTTCATCTCTATGATTGGGGAATTAGATGAGTATGGGATGGTACTAAATCTGTCCGATGTGAAGCACGTCATCAAAGAGGAAGTTACCGGTCAACTAGATTTTTCCTATCTCAATGATGTGTGGACAGAATTTCAACAAACTCTCCCCACGACGGAAAATATGGCGCGAGTGATTTGGGAACGGTTAGCACCCCATTTACCTTTGGTGCGCGTCCAGTTATTTGAACATCCTCAACTTTGGGCAGATTATCAGGGAGAGGGAAAACAAGCTAATTTAACTATCAGAACTCATTTTAGTGCTGCTCACCGCCTAGCGCCCAACCTCAGTGCTGATAAATATGGTAGATGTACTCAGACTCACGGACATAATTATCATCTAGAGATGACTGTGGCAGGGGAAATAGACTCCCGTACGGGCATGATTGTGGATGTAGCTGCTTTAAATCGAGTGGTGGAAGATTATGTGGTGAAAATATTTGATCACTCTTGTGTAAATGAGGATATTCCTTATTTTGCCGATATTGTCCCCACGACAGAGAATATTTCCCGTTACATTCATGGTCTTTTAGAATCGCCCATTGATGGATTAGGGGTGAAGCTATCCAACGTTAAACTGTTTGAAAGTCATCAACTGTGGGCAGATTATTCGGGTCAGGATATGGAGGGGTATTTGAGTATTAGCACTCATTTTAGCTCTGCTCATAGATTGGCACACCCTGATTTAAGTTTGGCCAAAAACACGGAAATTTATGGTAAATGCGCCCGTGTAAATGGACATGGACATAATTATCAATTGGAAGTAACTATAAAAGGGGAAATTGACTCCTCTACGGGGATGGTTATTGATTTAGGGGCTTTAAATCAGATAATTACAGATTACGTGATTGAGCCATTTGATCATACTTTCTTAAATAAGGATGTTGCTTTCTTTAATCAAGTTGTGCCGACTGCGGAAAATATTGCTCTTTATATTAGTAATACTTTGCGATCGCCTATTCAAGACTTAGGTGCAACTCTTTACAAAGTTAAATTGGTGGAAAGTCCCAATAATGCTTGCGAAATCTATGCGGCTGATTCTGAATCAATATCTGTTAATACAGCAGTAAGTCAACCAGTATTGGCAATAGTTTAAACCTATCCAGATCCTCAACTTCCTTGAGAAGTCGGGGATCTATTTTGATTCATAATGATAACGAGCTTGTAAAAAATAAACTTTATTTTCTATGACTTTATAAACCAAACGATGTTATAAATCAATGCGTCGTGACCAAGTATCAGGAACAATATATTTAAGAGGTTCAGGTTTACCTAAGCCCGTAAACGGTTGACCATCAAGAATATCAGCTACTAAATCTAATATCTTATCCCCTTTTTTGCATTCCTAACTCCTCTTTTAATTCAGCTAATGTTTGAGGAGTTTCTATTGTTGTTTGAGTCCATTCTAAAGCCCGAAATAAACGTTTAGCGTTTTCAGGTGATCTTAATAAATAAACACACTCTAATAAACTGGAAAGTTCATCTTCGGCAATTAACGCCACATTTTTCTGATTACGACGTTTAATTACTATAATTTCCCGTTGGTCACACACCTGATATAAGATAGTTGCTAAATTCAACTTTGCTTGCGAGTAAGTGGTTTCTTTGCTTAACATTCTCTTTTTTAATAAGTTTTACAACTATATTGTACAACATAGGAACTCAAAGCTAGTTAATCAGATCATTATTTGGTTAGTAAAAATATATTTGGATATTTTATGCGAACTGCAAAAAGCCGTCTTCAGGATTATAAAATTCACTCAAGATTGTAAGGATTGATAATTTTAACTGGTGTCATTTTAAAATCATCAATATTGCGAGTAACTAAAGTCAATTTATGATAATGCGCTGTTGCGGCAATCAGACTATCCATTACGGCTAATTTTTTACCTTTCAATTCTGCATTTGCAGAAAATTTTGCCCAATTATCTAAAATATCATCATGTATCGGTAAAACACGGGAATAAAATTCAATTTCTACTTTTTGCAGCCATATTTTTAGTTTTTGATATCGTTCAGGTTGTGAGTTTTGGATTTTATAAATCCCTTTTTTTATTTCAGCGATGGTAATACTACTTAAAAATAGCTGTTCCATTGGTTGCTGATTAAACCATTGACTAACTTGGGGGTTGGGAGCTTTTTTAACAAACTCAGACATTACACAAGTATCAATTAGATAAGTCATAGTTCAAAATTCCTGCCTGTGTCTTGATCACGTTCAAACAATGAGGCGATATCATCTTCGGCAGATTCATCATCTATAAAACGTAATCGCTCAAATAAAGGCAGTTCCTTTTTTTGTTGCTGCAAGTAGTTGGATAATATGTTGATGACTGCTTCCTGTGCATTTTCATAGTGACTGACTGCGATAATTTCATTAATTAATTCATCATCTATTGTGATCATGGTCATTGTTTTATTCTCCGTTCTTTTCATAATGCTAATTATCGGTTAAACAAATACCGACGACCGGCTAAACTGCGTAAATAGCGATAAATTAACCAAGCTAAAAGTCCTAACCCAAAATTGAATAATAGTTCTTGGACTATAAACCAGAAAATTTTCGGATCAAACCAAAGTTCCCACCGCAAAGGACTAATTTTTCTGGAGAGAATCAATAATCCAAATAGAGAATTTCCGCCTAGTGATAGGATTGACAATACTAAACATCTTTGCCAAGTGCGGACTGAGGATGTACGTCCAGAAATTAACTCTAAAGGATGTTTTTTCTGGAGTTTTCGCAGTAGTTGTTCTAACCGCCAAAACATCCATAATAGTACAGGAAATAAACAATAAATGAGTAAATTTGTGGGTCGTGAAAACCTCACAGAAATAGATAAAATATTGACTAAAGCATGAAAGAAAACAGAATTTAACCAAGCAATAAAAATTAAATGCCGATGGCGATTAAACCTTTTACTGGCAGAAATGTATATTGCTAAAGCATATCCCCAAGGAGCAGAAAACATGGCATGGACTGGTGTACCAATGCTACGGTCGAGAATGGAAGATGTGCCGTGATATAAATAAATCCAGGTTTCTTCCGCTGTGAAACCTAAAGCTACGGCTATGGTAAACAAAAAAACTGTGGTAGCTCGGAGATGATACTGACGTTGTAGATAGGAAATGGGCAGAATAACTGCTACTAATTTACAACCTTCTTCAATGGGAGCGATCGCTAATATTTGCCGGAAAACGACCCCAGAAAAATGACGCTGGATCTGTTGCCAGTCTAAAACTCGGTTAGCCACATTTTCCATAGCCCATTCTAAGCCCAGAGCAGCAAAACCAGAGATAGCGCCAATAATGAACAAAACCCATAAATTGAACCAAGGTGGGGCAGCAGGAGTTCTGCGGTAATAAAACCACAAAAACAGCAGGGGGGGGATAACTGCCCACAACACTAAATATAAATTAGCCACTCACCTGAGCAATGATAGTACGGTGACGAGGACTATTGCTAGTAATAGAAGGAGGTTGGAAACCTGCCCCAATTAAGGCTTGTTCAATATCCAAACTGAAATATTCATCTAAATAAGGTTCGGTACTTTTAAGCAACGTCAAAATATAAGTTGGCATTTTTTTGTAAATTTCCGATTTGGGATTCATGTCCATAATTGCTAGGTGTCCACCGGGACGCAAAATACGTCTAGCTTCAGCAAAAATCTGGTGAGTTGCTGATTGAGGTAATTCATGACACATCAAAAAAATCGAAGCTAAATCAAAGGAAGCATCTGCTATGCCTGTAGATTCTGCTTGACTATGTACCCAGTTAATTTGGGTTTGACGTTCTTGGCTACGATAGTTAGCCACAGCTAAGAAGTAAGGGGATAAGTCTAAACCGGTAATTTTGGCGTGGGGATAAACTGCCTGTAGGGCAAAGGTACTCATGCCGACGCTACACCCTAAGTCTATAACATCTTGTGGCTGCTCAGAAATAGAATTTTTGAGGATATCGTGAAAGCTTTGGCGAAGTTTTGCGTCACCTTGATTTTCCGGTTTCTGCCAAATCCTAGAGTGGACAGCATGAGCCGCAGATTCTACTTCAAAAGCAGCTTGCCAACTGAGATTTCCGGTTTCATAGGCGTGGAATGAGGTGACGTAGTAATCTGGGTAGTTTAGCTGCGGATTTTGGACTTGCGCTAAATCGCTTCCCCAATCACGGGTTTGCAGTTTCTCTACTTCCTTTGTCCAAAATACACCAATTTTTTCAGCCCGTTTAATCATCATTTGTCTAGCTCGGTGTTTAGCAAGATTAGCTACGGGTTTAATGGCTAAGATGCTATTGACGAAACGGGATGCTAAATCAGGTTCGGTCTTGATGGTAGTAGTCATAAATCAATTTTCTCTGGAACACTCTTTTTAACTTATGACATATTGGCTGGATTTGAGTCTATATCTGGCTAAATTTAGTATTTTCTCAAGTATTTTTACTCTGCCGAAAGATTAGATCTTGCTGGCTAAAACCGCGAGTTGTGTATAGTTAATCAGATTAATGGTGTTGTTAGCAGTATCAATTTTAATCCATTCCTTTTCAGAGAGTTTTTCCATGATTTTGGTTGTTTCTTCCAAGCTGATTTCTGTCACCTCTGCCAAATCTTTCAGGGGAATGTTAAAAATTTTCTGGACTTGTTCTGATTCTTGACTATAACTATCGGTTAAACTTACTAAGGTATGGGCAAGTTTAACCGCAGGTGGTGACAAGCGCATTTGTAGCCGCAGATTAATTTGACGAATTCTGCCTACCATCAGTTGCAGCATTCTATGATGTAAATGTGAGTCTTGAAACAGGATGTGAATAAAATTCTCTCTAGAAACACTTAGTAGTTTTACTTTGGAAAGGGAAACAACGTCCGTTGACCTGGGGAATTCATCTAAAACAGCCATTTCTCCAAAGAAATCACCTGGTCCTAAAATTGCTATGGTGAAGGATTCTTCTCCATGGGTGCGGCGAACTTTCACCCAACCGGAAACAATAAAGTAAACTGCATTACCCCAGGCATCTTCCATTAAAACAGCCCGTCCTGATGGGTAATCATGTTCAGTTGCTATATTCAGCAGCCATTCTCTGGTTTCTAGACTTGATGTACTTAGGAGTGGAAAAGTATCAATAATAATATCTTTTTTCATCTAAACCTCCAAGAGACCCCCACCAAAACTGTACTCAGTTTGGTGATGGGAGGAATGGAGGGTTAATTGTGAAACGTCCCCTGAGTAATTTTGTGCGCCAGCACAAACAATGAAAGGGACAGTTGGGCAATTAACAAATCTTTGATTTTCCATATTCGTAACCGTCCTTTTTGTGAATTGATTTACAGTATTTGTAAGAGATACCTTGAATCAGTCCAGATGTTGTTGAGATATTGAAACTACCGCTAGTCCTCACCGCTACTCGTCCGATATATGCCCCAATCTTTTTACCTTTTGTGACAACAGCTTTGACAATGTCTCCGGTTTGAAAACCATTAACAAATTTGAACCTGGGGACATATCTAGAAGGAAAACCGTACTTGTCAGTTCGGCAAGATTGTCTAGTGCCGTGACCATTAGCTGTAATTAGCAATGGCTTAACACCTTTGATATTGAGAATTGGAGTTGATTGACCAACACAAGCTGCATCAATCCAGTGCGTTTTCTCTAGATTTTGCTGACTTCTATTAAACTTTGTTAACCCTCCTGAACCTGTTTCTACAGGTAATCCGGTTGCTTTGAAAACGAATAGTAATACCAAGCGAGTTGCGTTTACTGCCGCTGCATCCGCCAGTGGTCTTTTAGCTTGCTTCAAGATTTTTTCTAACTTTAAAGGGTCTTTTTTGAGGAAATCTTTGATGTCTTTCGTGCCTTTTTTAGTGTTACATTTTTCACAACTTAAAGTGAGATTTGTAATTGAATTACTACCACCCTTGGCTCGTGGATGAATATGCTCTACTTGAAAAGGAACGTCTTTCACTCCACAGTAGGCACATTGTCTACCCCACTTTTCTAGTAAGTATTCTCTGCTTTCGTAACCAGCTAAAGTTCCCTGTTGATATTCCTTACCTTGAATATCAGGATTAGCCATTAACTGCATATCAAAGCGTACTAGCTCTTGGCTAATATCCTCAATTGGTGCGAGTTTACGCAATCTTTCAACCCAAGTTTTAATATTCTCAACCCGACTTTGTAAGCTCGGTGCTAACCATCCTTCTGGGAGGTTTCTGTTTAAGAACCTTGGTTGTCTGTAACGAGTTTTTCTGGCACGTCTAGAACCTCTTAATTGTCTTCTAGAGGTTAAAGCATCTCTAATTGCAAAGCCTCTATGTTTTAATTCAGCAGCAAATACAACCTCGCCAGTTGAATCGTTAACTAATGCCATTCCCGTGAATTTTGCACCAGGATCAATCTTTAGTCTTAGCGACGATACTGGGGAGTCAGGACAGGATTTTTTGAGAATAATTGTGAATGGAAACTGTCTAAATATTGCTGCTTTTTTGTTTCTCAATAACTGTCTAGCCTGTGCTGGATTAATTGGGTCTAGTGGTCTTTTTTCAGTGTCTAAAACAAATACTTTGGACATAATATTTTGCTCCAAAGAGCCTCCTTGCGGGTAATGTTAGCTTTGACAATGTTAGAGGTCGGTAACTATCTTAAAAGCACTGGTTTAACCCTTAAGCCTGTTTAACTTTGAAGTTCTAGAGCAGGGAACTAGCTACGCATCCCCTGGTAGGTCTTTAACTCTTACCTCTAACGTAGTTCGGTTAAGAACTGAGTCTGGTCAACTAGGCTTTTACAAGCCCTCACTTACCCGAAGGGAAGTGATGGGTGGTTGACGAATATATCTAAGGAAGGATTGTAACTAGAGATCAGGGGGCAATGAATAGGAATTTTTTCATTACCAATTATCAATTATACCCAACACGGCTTAATTATTTGATTCTCCGGGTAGGGGTAAAGCAAGAGCTAAACCCCTACAAATCTAGGGTTTTCGTGATTTTACAAAAGTCCATGTCCCAACCGTTTTGAGTATACCTATAGGACTCCTATTTGATTTTTGATAGCCTGCGTGGCGTAGCCATACAAGACTCAGTAGGTATCAATTCTGTCTTTCCTGTTCCCAGTTAAGAGTTCCCTGTTCCCTGACCACACAAGTAAATTCACAGAATCAAACCGGATTCCTATATGTTAATTCTGAATTCTCAGAGTTTGGGCGGCAAGATAAATTTTTGTCCATTCACCTAGAACTTGATGATTTTTAAGTTGTAGTTGTTGGGCTATAGTTTCTATGGAGTTACCTGCTTTGCGGAGGTTGAGGATTTGTTGTCCTAGAGGGGTGATTTTTTCTGGAAGTTGTTGCCATTGGGTTTCTGTTAGCCCTAGATTATGTTCTTCTAGGGAAGTGGACAGCCAGTTATCAATCAGTTCTGGTTGACCTTTGATGGCAAAAACGCGGACGGCATGATAACTGAGTTTTTCCCGCAGACGATATACTTCTTTGATGGGTTTATGGAGTTGTTTGGCAATTTCTTCTTGGGATGTGCCTTGCAGATATAAGCGCAACCAATCTACTGCCTGTTGTCCAATATTTTCTAACAGGTATTGTTCAAATTTTTCCTGTACGAGTTGACGGTTGACTATTTGTTCTTCTAGGTGTTGGGTTTCTTGATATTGAGCGATCGCCTGATTATCAACTAAGTTCACTGGATTGTCGTTGTTTTCGGCAAGAATTTCCTCGGAAACAAGTTTCACTAATTCGCTGCTAGGTACTTGTGTTAAGCCTCCCCGCTGAATCCTTCGCAGGTAGTTAACAAAGCGGTATATTAAGATTGGTTGATTCCGAACTGGACGTAAACAATATTCTTCGATGCTGGCAAATAGTAATGTGTCCCGCAACCTTTTGTCCGTTGTTAATGCGGCAATGTGAGTCATTTGTTGTTGGATATATGAGTCACTTTGTATCAGGTCTTGGAGGACTTCTTGCAGGACATCAATAACGCTCCGTTGGCGATCGCGGCTGAGAGATATCCAAGTTTGAATTTTGTTTCTGACTGCCACTACACTACCCAATCGGCTAATCAGTTGACGATAAGCCTTCTCTCTGCCTATACCTAAATAACGTTTGTGCAGAATTCGCCACCGATATTCCATTGCTTGTTTAGCAATTTCTAGTTCTTTTGGGTTAAGTAAATTAAACCTTTCTAAATCTACTCCCAAAAGCCAGTTAAGAATACTTTCTCTAGTAGTCTGACTTTGTTCTGGACATTCTGTACTTAGTCGCTGTTGCCAATATTGAGCTAGATTTGCCCCATCTTTTGTCATAGCAATATTGCACTCCTCGAAATTAGATTTAGCGATTTAGTAGCAGGCAATAACTCCTATTTAATTCGTTCAATAGACTGCAATACCAAATTAAGTAGGTTAGCATTGAAAATTGTCGTTATGGGAAGGCAAGAGGCAATAGGCAATAGGCAATAGGCAAGGGGTAATAGGCAATAGGCAAGAGGTAATAGGCAAGGGGTAAGGGACTTCCAATAAAAAAATACCCAAAAATTTCTTGTGGTGCGGGACGAAAAGCCCGCTAATTATCAGGGACGGGCAGGATGCCCATCCCACAAAATTGGATAATTTATTTTTTGGTGTTCCCTAAGAGGCAAAAGGTAAAAGGCAAAAGGCAAAAGGCAAAAGTGAAGAAGCTTTGGGCGATTTTACTTTTATTTACACACTTTGGTTTTATTGTGTTCACCTACTTATAGGCTTTTGAACGATTGAGAATGGTGGGCTTACTTACGCCGTATTCTGCTAGTTAGGGAAAGAGGGAATAGGAGGTCACTTGATTTTGGATTGATTCCACCAAACCAGTGTAGAGGTTGAAAATTTGGAATTAACGTTAGCGAAGCGTACGCAGCGCAGCGAGTATTTTTCCGTCCTCAAGTACGGGTAATTATACCAAATTTTTGTAATCTAAAATCTAAAATCTAAAATTCCCGGTCATTACCCATTACCCATTACCTATTAACCATTACCAGCCGAATATACAAATTAGCCTCTAGCTGCACCAATGATGGGATTTTCCACAGAATCTCGATACTGTTGAACGTCTGCTGTGTAAGCAATTGGCAATACAGCTTCTACGTTTTCGTGGGGACGGGGAATAATTACCCAAGATTCGAGAGTACCACCATAAACTTTTTCTACAGCATCCACACCGGCTGCCATAGCGGCTTTGACTTCAGAAACATCACCACGAATATTGACGGTAAAGCGAGCGCTACCAACTCTGATATAACCAACGAGGGTAACTCGACCGGCTTTTACCATTGCGTCTGCTGCTGCGAGAACGGCGGGAAAACCCTTGGTTTCTAATGATCCAACAGCTTGTAGTGACATTTTAATCTCCTGTTATGAATATAAAGTTATCGGTTGCTACAAATTATTTTTATGAAGGAATACTTCAATTTTTGATAGCTAACTCTCTTAGAAAATACGGAAAGGTTCGGATTTGGAGGTGAAGTGGATAGGTAAAACTGTTTCCACATTTTCCGGGGGGTTGGGAATAATGTAGTGGGTAATAACCTCACCACCATAAACTTCTTCACCAGCAGTAATTCCAGCGGCTACGGCTGTTTGCACTTCCGCAACGTGGCCTCTGACAGCAACTATCATACGACCACTTTCGGCGATACCGTAATAGACAATGGTGACACCAGCGGCTTTAACCATTGCGTCTGCTGATGCTAAAACCGCAGGAAAACCTAATGTTTCAATTACGCCAACTGCCATTGGCATGGCTTGAATCTCCTACGTTTGGGATAACCGATTCTTATTTTACAAGAAAATGGGCGCCAAAGCCCCGGAATTAAAACCTAAAAATTTTTAGTTGATCACTGGGTATTGGTCATGGTGGTACGCACTGATGTACACTGGAATTTATGTTTCCAAGTTTTCTTCCTGCCGCCGTTGGTCAACTCACAGAACCAACATCCATCGCTTTGGCTCAAAATATCCAAAGTCAGGCGATTAGTACGTTTCTATCTAATGAATCCATTAATACCACTTATATCCAACAGGGTCACGGTGGTACACCGATTTTATTAATTCATGGTTTTGATAGTTCGGTGTTAGAATACCGCCGACTTTTGCCGTTACTGGCAGAAAAAAACGCAGTTTGGGCTGTAGATTTGTTGGGATTTGGCTTTACAGATAGATTACCGGGGATTGCTTACAGTGCGATCGCCATTAAAACCCATCTCCACTCGTTTTGGCAAACCCTGATTAACCAACCTGTGATTTTGGTGGGTGCATCAATGGGTGGGGCTGCGGCTATAGATTTTACCCTCACCTATCCAGAAGCAGTAAAACAACTGGTATTAATAGATAGTGCGGGATTAAAAGGTAATTCCCCATTAAGCAAATATATATTTCCACCTTTGGACTATTGGGCAACGGAATTTTTGCGGAATCCCAAAGTGCGTAAAAGTATTTGTCGAACTGGATACAAAAACCCTGATCTCATCTCTGAGGATGCTTTGTGTTGCGGAGAATTACACTTACAAATGCCTAATTGGACTCAAGCCTTAATTGCTTTTACCAAAAGTGGCGGTTATGGCGCTTTTAAATTTCCCCAACTTGCCCAAATTGAGCAACCAACTTTAATTTTATGGGGCGATAGTGATAAAATTTTGGGAACTGGGGATGCTCCCAAGTTTGCCAAAGCTATTCCCCAAAGTAAGCTAATTTGGATTAAAGATTGTGGACATATTCCTCATTTGGAACAACCGCAAATTGTCGCTCAACATATATTAGAATTTCGGAATTAATTTCATAATTAGACAACAAAAGCAAAAGGTATACTAAACACGGGTGAGATTTAAGGGACTACCAAGAAATAAATTGTCCCAAAAAATAATTTATGGTCATTCTAGAAATAAAAATAATCATGATTAGAGGAAATATTGCGGTTGCTGAGTTTAGGGCATAAAAAGCACATGAAAAGTCTACACTCAGAAAAAAGTAGCCGAGTGAGAAGTATGTCTATTTGAAATTATCAAGTGTTTAGTTGAAATGAAAAGTTAAGTTAAGTTTTTCCAAAACAGATATCAATAAACCAATTACCTAGATTCGGCAAAATTTCATCTGCAGAAATGTATTCTTCCCCAGATATTAATATCTTAAAAATGGAACAATACCAGCATATTCCTTTTTTAATGTTTGTTAATTCTAATGTCATGAGAATCTTTAAGAGTCCGACTTTTACAGAAGTAGCAAGATTGGACACGAAAAAGGTTTTAGAACATTATAATCCAAAAAGCATCGAAGGAATCATCTATCAATCTACTTTAATAACTTTAACTCAATCATGGTTAAGAGATTTAGCTTATCATTGGAAAAGTCAAACCCCTCCTTACATTGAGGAGATGAAGGAAATTGGCTTATTTACTCTTTTGTTTGATGGTACAACAGAGGAGTTAGAATTATTATGATTATTTATTTAGAAACTAATTCAATTATGGCAATTGCCAAAGGAAGAGACTTGAATTTCTAATCTGATTATAGCATGATATATTAAAAATAATTCTAGGAAATATGATAAAATGTAACAATACCTTGTCCAAATTAGAAAAAGCCTTGATTTGTAGCGACTGTCTTGATTGTCAAGCGATCGTTAAGGAAAAA